>CAZLMY010000001.1:0-121746 GCA_964560845.1 uncultured Occallatibacter sp.
ACATGCGCATGAGCATCTCGGCCCAGTCCTGGCTCTCGGTGCCGCCGGCGCCGGGGTGGACGGTGACGATGGCGTTGAGCGGATCGGTCTCGCCGTTGAGCATGGTGCGGGCTTCGAGGTCTTCGTTGAAAGCGGCCAGGGCCTTGATGTCGCGCTCGAGATCGGCCAGAACGTCTTCGCCCTCGCGGGCCAGTTCGATGTAGGTCTCGATGTCGCCGGAGCGGCGCACCAGTTCCTCATCGTCGGCCACCATCGTTTCAAGGCGCTTCTTGTCGCGCATCAGGGGCTTGGTGACGTTGGGGTCGGACCACAAGGCCGGGTCGGCCAGCTTGTTTTCAATGGCGGCTAGTTCCCTGCGGATGCGAGCAGGGTCAAAGATACTCCCGCAGGTCGCGAACTTGATCGCGGACGGGAGCATAAGCGAATTCGAGATCGTTCAATGACATGCTTTGCTCTTATGACCTGACTTTGATTTGAACTGTGAGGCTGCAACTTGCCAGCCGATCTCCAGAGTATCATTGCGGAGGCCGACGGGCGGACCCCATCCCCTTGCAAGGAGCCTGCGCCCCGATTCACCCCTGCAAAAGCCCTGCAATGGCTGAGAATGGGAACTCGATGCCCGCGCCCTCGTAACGCGCACCCACGGTGAGGGAACCATCCGTGTAACGCTGGAAGATGCCAGTCGCCGGATCGACGACCCAAATCTGCGGGATGCCCATGGCCGCGTAATCGGCCAGTTTCTGCATCATGCGGGAAATACGGTCCTCGGGGCTCAACACTTCGAAGACTGCCATCGGGGCAAACGTGACAATCTGCTCCTTGGGGTTGTTTCTGCTCGTCACTGTGACGTCGGGCACCCGGTAGTTATCCTTCGATACCTGGACGCGAAGTTCGGTCTGCACACGAAGATTCCACTCTTCGCTGTGCTGGCGAAACCAGTCGCGAATCGCCCCTTGCCAATCGGCGTGGTCATACTCACCCATGGGTCTTTCCTCGATCTTTCCGTTCACATATTCCGCATCGGGATCCCATTCAGAGGAATGCAAGTAAAGTTCGACGGGGATTCGGGTTGTGGCGGCCATGAGTCCTCCGATGGCAGGATTATATTCCGGATCTGTTTTCACCGTGTTCTCACCTCTCGGGAACGGCGATCCACTGGCGCAGAACTTTCCTTCCCGCCCAAGCGACAATCCCCAAGCTCAACAGCGCACAGGCCCAGGCAAACACGTCGCCGTGGGCGGTATAGAAGGTGACGTCGTCGCGGAAGCCGTAGTCGGCAGGTAGGGCGTCCACCACGTGGCGGGGAATGCTCTGGCGGACGGTGCCGTAGGGGTCGATGGAGGAGGTGACGCCGTTGTTGGTGTCGCGCAAGATCCAGCGGCGGTTCTCGATGGCCCGCATGCGCACCATGTTCAGGTGCTGCCAGGGGGCACTGGTGTCGCCGTACCAGCCGTCGTCGCTCACGTTCACCAGCACCTCTGCACCCAGTTGCGCAAACTGGCGCACCTCGTCGCCAAAGGCCGACTCATAGCAGATGAAGATGCCGTAGCGGTGCCCGTTGATGCGGAAGACCTTTCGATCCGCGCCGCGCGTGAACTCAGAAACTCGACCGGTGAGCTTGCGGGCAAAGAAGATGAGCTTCTTGAAGGGAATGTACTCCCCGAAAGGCACCAGGTGAATCTTGTCGTAGCGGCCCACGCGGGCTCCGTCCGCGCCGACCACCAGGGCCGAGTTATAATCCAGCCACTCCTGCTGCGCGGCCTGGAAATCGGTACCGATGCTGCCTACCACCAGGGGAGCCTGGATCTGACGAGCTACGGTAGCAAGCGCTTGCTGAAAACGGGGATCTGCCTCCACAAACGGAGCCGGGGCCTCGGGCCACACCGCCAGCTCGGAATGTATGGGAAACGGCGGACAGACAATTTCGCCGTTGCCTGCGCCGGTCTCAGGGATCCCCGCGATATAGGTCTTGCACTGCTCGCCGGCCAGGTGGGCAAACTCGGCCATATGCCGATTCCATTCGGGCCCTGGCCAGTTATTGTCGGCACCTACATCCAAGTTGGGCTGCACCAAGACGGCCGTGGCAGTGGCCGGTGGCTTCGGTGGCGCCCAGGCGGTTCCCATCGAAAGAAAAGCAATCAAGCAGATGCCGAAGAAAGCCCACACTTGGCCACCCAACAGAGCTTTCAGTCGCCATCGCGACTCACCAGGCGCCACCGGCTGCGATGAAGCCACCAGCACTCCCGCTGGACCGGCGACCAGCATCTGGACAAAGATCATGAGCCAAGAACCCCGTTGGCGCGCGAGCAGGAAGACACCAGCGAGCAGCGCGTTGGCGGCGACCAGCAAGAATCCGATGCCGTAAACCCCGGTCCAGGGGGCAATCTGGTTCACGAGATGGTTGTCCACCTGGGAGTAGCCAAGCTGATCCCAGGGAACGCTGGTGATCCGGTTGGCAGCCAGGTCAAGCGCGGTCCACAGGAAAGGCGCGGCGACCAGGGCGATCCGGGTGCTGCAGCTGGCCCGCCGAACCATGACCACGGCAAGGCCGAAAAACCCGAAATAAAGCCCCAGGACCAGGCTGAAGCCGAGCATCAGCAGCGCCGACACTAGCGGCGGCAATCCACCGTGGAGGAGCATTGTGTCATAGATCCAATAACAATTGCCGGTATACCAAACGACGCCGCATAGATAGGAAAGCTGAAAGGCACGGCGCAGCGGCCGCGGATCGGCCGACTCGGCCAAGGATAGGAGGGCGCACAACAAAGGAACCAGGCCAAACCAGGCGAAGATGCCACGCCAAGGGGCCATGGGGCCGGCGATGGGAAAGGGCAACTCAAGCAAACCAGCAGACAGGAAAGCAGAGCCCCAGAAGGCAAAGAGCCGGAAACTCAGCGGAAAGGTCTTGCGAAGCATACAGCCCCGAGTTTAATGCATGGGGTCAAAATCAGTTGCCAAATGGCGGGTGAAGGACTGAGTTTTCCCATTCTTTTCGCATAAGGTGCGAAAGGAACGGGAAAACCCGGTCGGTGGACCGGCGGCTGCTCAGGGGTTTGCTTCCTTGCCAAGCGGTGGGCGTCAGCTCAGGAAGCGTTGCTCCGACACAAAATCGTTTTGTTTCGGAGCAGAAACAAATTACAATCAGGCTCATGCTAATCGCTACTTTTGCCATTCGGTTGCTTACGGGCATGTTCCTGGTCGGCTTGGTTGGGTCCACGGTGGTGGTGCTTATCAGCTTTTACGAAGACGCCGTCGAGCTCTTCGGAAAAGACTAAAATTCCCGTTTTCAACGGGAAAAGGAAAAGCTTTCCATTTCCCGTTGACTAGTCGATAATTCGGACATACACTCACCGCAGAGCGGACGAACCCCATTCGCTCGATGGAGTCTGGAAACGCCGGCCACGAGCCGGCTACTTTGCGATGGCCTCTACTCGAACGACCGTAGCTCCTCCCTCCGACCGCGTGCGGCTCATTGTGGCATCCTCCGTGATGCTCACATTTATTTCCTTCTGGCGTGCCGCGGCCATAGTTCTCTGTGATTTGGGCTCTTCTGCCTTTTATGCCGGCGGCATCGCGGAACACGCGGTGGGCGCCGCAGCTCCCTGGTTCATTCTCGGCATCATGCTGTTCAGCTTCGCGGTGCGCGCGGTGTACGTCGAAAGTTGTTCGATGTTTACCCGCGGCGGTGTTTATCGCGTCGTGAAAGAAGCGTTGGGCGGCACTTTTGCCAAACTCAGCGTCTCCGCACTGATGTTCGATTACATCTTGACGGGCCCCATCTCGGGCGTGTCGGCCGGGCAATATATTACCGGCCTGATGAACGAGATGATGGTAGTGGCAAACAACAGTCACTGGCTGCCCCCGGCGCTGATGGATGCGCAGAACAATCCCTTCCAGTTCAATATGGATCACACCTCGGCGGTGTTTGCGGCCGTTGTGACCATCTATTACTGGTGGCAAAACATCAAGGGGATTGAAGAATCCAGCGGCAAAGCTCTGCGCGTCATGCAGGTCACCACCATCATGGTGGTCATTCTGCTGGTGTGGGGCGTGTTCTCAGTTCTAGTGGGACCTCAGGGCATTCATTTTCCTCCGCCGCCGACGCCGTCGCATCTCAAATTCAGCGACGAAGCTTTGGGATTCCTGCAAGGCAGAGGCCTGCCCATCTTTGGGCTGTTCGGCATATTAATGGCGTTCGGGCACTCTGTCCTGGCCATGAGCGGCGAAGAGAGCCTGGCGCAGGTCAACCGCGAGATCCAGCATCCCAAGCTGAAGAACCTCAAGCGCGCGGCCATCGTCATTGCCATCTACAGCTTGATTTTCACCGGCGGCGCCACGCTGCTGGCTTCGATGCTGATCCCCGACTTCGAACGGACCCATATCTACCCGGACAACCTGATTGCAGGTTTGGCCATGTTCATGGTGGGGCCGCTATTTTGGCGCATTGCTTTCCGTATCTTCGTGGTGCTGGTAGGCTTCCTCATTCTTTCCGGGGCTATCAATACCTCCATGATCGGCTCGACCGGCGTGCTGATGCGCGTGGCCGAAGACGGCGTGCTGACCGACTGGTTCCGCAAGCCGCACTCCAAGTTCGGCACCAGTCATCGCATTGTAAATCTGGTTTTCATCCTCCAGATGGTTACCATCATCGCCACCCGGGGTAACATCATCACCCTGGGTGAAGCGTATGCCTTCGGCGTGATCTGGTCGTTTACTTTCAACAGCCTCGCCATGCTGGTGCTGCGCTGGAAGTATCACGGAGAACGCGGCTGGAAGGTTCCGCCGAATATCCGCGTGGGTAAGACCGAAATTCCACTCGGACTCATCTCGGTATTCCTGGTGCTGCTGTCGGTGGCTTTGGTGAACCTGTTCACCAAGTCAGTGGCTACGGTCAGCGGTGTGGTGTTTGCCGCGGCATTCTTTGTGATCTTCAGCCTGTCGGAACGCAGTAACTTGCGCAAGCACGCGCTGACTGCCCGGCAAATGAAGGATCATTTCCAACTCGAGCACCAGGACACGGTCGACCGGGAGTCGGTAGCTATTCGCTCCGGCGGCGTGATGGTGACTATGCGCGATGCGGCCAATCCCTTCGCGCTGAAGTGGGCGCTGTCGCGCACTCACACTGACGACCAGGATGTGGTGGTTATCAGCGTGCGCATGATGGGCGCAGGCGGGCCGGAGTATCTGAGCGCCGAGCAGCAGAGTTTCAGCGAGCACGAGCAGATGTTGTTTACCAAGGCAGTCTCGGTGGCCGAGAGCTTTGGCAAGAAGGTATCGCTGCTGGTGGTTCCAGCCGGCGACGTGTTTGCGGCGCTGGCCCAAGGGGCTAACTCGCTGGAGATGGACTCGGTGGTATCCGGTGTTTCCAGCAAGATGACGGCGGAAGAACAGGCCTTCCACATGGGACAGGCTTGGGAAGCCCTGACCGAGCCCAAACGCCAGTTCAACTTCTTTGTTGTGGATCAGGACGGAGGAGTGAAGGTCTTCTATATCGGACCGCATGCACCTGCCTTGAGTCCGGACGATGTGCAGCTTGTACACCGGCTCTGGCTCAACATGCGCCGCGACCCATCGGTTCCCGACCTGCATCACAGCGACATCATTACCTATGCCCTGACACGGTTGGCTGGTCAGTACGCACGCGAGAAGGTTGAGATTCTTCGCGATCTTCGTAACTGTCGCGCTGCCGGTTCGCCCGAGACACTACGGCCGGCGGTACAACCTCCGTTGCACACCTCGGCTGCGTTGCCATTATCCTCACAGGGCGCAACCCCAACCAAGCCGCCACACCTCCCCTGAACGGCCCCTGACAGCTTTCCTGACACCCGTATCCAATTTGCCGCGACGCGGAACTCTCAAATCCGAGAGTTCCGCGTCGCGGCAAATCTGCATGAGATAAAATCCACGCTATGTTTTGGCGGAACGCCTATCAATGGCAGTGCGTCCAATTCCCCGCCAAGTGAGATAACACCCGTTTTTTCCTCTTTAAGGTGATTCGGAACAAGCCTCGCTTCCTACTCCCGTATTCCCCTCTTGGCCTCCTCGCTCCAAAACAAAAGTCCCTTGGATTCATATGCAACAACTTTAGAACTGGCGATAGCAGCCCCGCGCCCCCCGGAACCGGTGCTTAAGGTGAACTCGCACTCCTGTCCATCCCATCCATCGGACGCCGGCTGTTCTGCATCCCTCTTTCACCGAATCCGGAATATCAAACCACATTGGTTCGGTGCAGATTGCCGACCTTCTCCACAGCGTTGTATAGTATGTCGAGTTGAAGGCAGGAGCCCTGGTTTTCTCACGCTTTCTTAGTGGCAAAAGGTAGGATTCAGGGTAACAATTCGCATTTTTTGTTTGTAAAAGAGTCTACAGTTGCGTATTGTGTTGCAAGGGACGAAACGAAAGTCCGTGCTCAATCGTCAACTTAGACACATGAGCAATTGATCACTTACCAGCAACTAGAGGAGGAACCGTGGGAGTTTCAGAGATTTTGATACAAATCGATCAGGAGATTGCGCAATTGCAGCAGGCGCGTTCCCTATTAAGCGGCGAGTCCGCCAAGCCGGGCAAGAAGGCCGTTGTTTCGGCAGCGCCCACCGCCAAGAAGACGGTCGTCAAGAAAAAGAGGAATCTGACCCCTGAAGGCCGTAAGCGCATTGCCGAGGCCGTGAAGCGGCGGTGGGCAGAACAGAAGAAAGCAGCAGCCAAGTAACTAGAGGAACAGGGAAGGTTATGGGCTGGTTCCTAGCATTTCCCGAAGTAAAGTAGCATGGGCCGCGTTCGTTAAGATTGGCTACCTTTGTCCCAGCTCCGGAGAGAGCTATTTGGGGGATTGAAGGCCAGACTCCTGCCGACAAATTTGCGTTGGCTTGAAGGATGGAATGGCCAGGTTTCCCGAATCCCTCCCGCTGTCTTTTCTTCGGGAAATGTTCTTTATAGGCCAGTTCATCACATGGACAACCGAAAACTTCCCGCTAGATGGAATCTCCTGGCGCCCAGCGAACCACCTCGACGCTGCCATCGAGTGCTGCGGCAAGTTCCTCCGGTGTGCTTTTGAGAGGCGGAAATGTTCCGAAGTGGAGCGGAAGCACCATACGGGGCGCAAGCAGTCTCGTGGCGAGCGCCGCTTCCTTCGGTCCCATCGTAAAGTGGCCCCCAATAGGAAGCATCGCTATCTCGGGCCGATAGAGTTCCGCAATGAGTTTCATGTCCCCAAACACCGCGGTGTCTCCGGCATGGTAAAGCACCGGACCATCGGCGATGGTGAGCACGAAGCCGGCTGCTACCCCGACATAATGAGTTCCCCGATCGTCCTGCGCTCCCGATGAGTGCTTTGCTTCGACCATGGTAGCGGCCATGTCGTTGAGTTGGACGGTGCCCCCTAGATTCATCCCTATTGTCGATTCCACACCCTTGCCTGCCACATAAGACGCCAATTCATAGATGGCCACCACGGTCGACCCGTGCTTGGCGGTGACTGGCACTACATCGGCCATATGGTCTCCATGGCCGTGGGTCAGCAGGATGTAGTCGATCCTCGCCGGCAAGACAAATCCCTTAGGAAACTTCGGGTTTTGCGCGATGTACGGATCGATCAGCACGTTGGTTCCAGTGGGGGTTTGAACCAGCACGGTGGAATGGCCCAACCAGGTAATTCTTGTCCCCTTCAGTAAATTCATCGTCTCTCCCTTTCCCAAGTGCGAGCCACGCCATTCCGTCGAAAAACTCGGGTGAGGTGGATTCCCCGGACGGCGTAGACTGTCTTTGCTTGTCTTGGACGCACGAGTGCAGGCGAAGAATGCCAACTTTCGCTGCCATGCAAGTGAATCTCGCTCTAAATCCCGATCGGGTTCCAATCGAATCCCAGGGGTTGGTATCGATCGACCCGGAATCGCGCGACTGTGTCGCGTCATGGGCACTTTGACCGGAGAGCAGAAACTTAGTCCAGCGCTGTAAGGGCACTGGACGCAAGCACAGGCCGTACACTCGCACGAGTGGTTGTTCTGATCCCCCGTAAATCGCACTACCCCAGGCCTCGTTAACGAGACCTGAGACGCCTATTTCCATGCGAGGTAAAGGAGGCTGGCTCCTGTTGTTGAGGATGGCTAGATCGTCTCTGCAATGATGCCCCAAAGGCGGCAACTAGCGGGTCATAATGACTTCGGAGACACTGTCTTTGGCAAGAAATTGCCGATGTCCGGACCAGCCTGCGAAAAGGCGCTCGATACTGCGATTGGTGAATGCGCGCTGGATAGCGAATTGCTGCGCCAACTGCACCTCGATATCGTCGCCGGGGGTGAGATGATAGCGGCAGTTGACCGTCTCCTCGCCCTGGGTGCGGGTGTGAAACAGCGCCAGCACGTGTCCGCCGAGATTCATCGACGCAGACAAATGGCGAACCACGGGCACCACCAGCGGCTCGGGAAGGTAGTCCAGCGCGGTCCATAGCAGCACCACGTCGAACATGCGGCCTGAGAACTTCATGGTCTGGTCGAGATACGCTTCGGCATCCCAAACCGGGTTTCCGTCTTCGTCGTTGCCTTTGACCCAGTTTGTGGCATAAGCATCCTGCACCAGGTCGGCCAGGAACACACTGTGGCCCAGGCCGGTGAGATAGTTGATGTTATTGGGCGAGGTGTAGCCCACATCGATAACACGCAGCCCGGGTTCTGCCTGCAAGCGCTTGCGCACAGCCGACCAGCCGCCTGAATGGCGGGCCCACCGCGGCCCGCTGGGGCTCGTGGTGGTAGGGATTGCAGGAGGATCCTGCTTCTTTTCAAACCAACGGCTCATCAACCGAGAATTCCTTCAGCAGCCCTGGCTGCGCCCGACGCACTCTCGCCGGGGGGTGAGCATCCGATCAAAAAATCCCGCCCGCGTGGGAAGCATTTGCACCATCCGGGCCCTTGGAGGCACCCTGGGTCAGATCGACTTTGCCGCGAAACACCGCATTGTCTTCAATCGCCAGGCGCAGAGCACGAATATCGCCGGCCACGGTGCAGCCGGCGCGCAATTCTACACGTCCTGTGGCCACCACGTTGCCCTGCAGATTTCCTAAAATCAGCACGTCCTTGGCCAACAGGTCCGCTTGTACGTTTGCGCCAGCTCCAATGGTGAGACGGCTTTCGGAGAGGTTGATCGTTCCCTCGACGCGCCCATCCACAATCAGGTCTTCGCTGCCCTTCACCTCGCCGCAAACGACGACGGTTTTACCGATGCGCGCGGCTGCATTCTCCACTGCCATAGGCTCAGATCCTTCCGGGGACCAAAAACAGGTCCCTGCCCGCACTATACGCAACCGGACCGCCTTGCTTCAATCCAGCACCCCCGCAGGCCCCTGCCGACCAGCGACTTGAGTCCATTCCAACTTGGACCGGCGCTTCCCTTTAAACTATGCAAGTGCGCAGCCTTCTTCCTTTTCTTCTTATCGTTTCGTGGGCGAACCCCTGTATTGCACTCACCAAGGGACAAGCAGCTCCTCCGCTGCCGCCTGTTCTGGCCTCGGCCCAGGCGCAAGCCCTGGTGGCGCGATCGTTGGCGAGCGAATTGAGTTCTGCTCAAGACACGACCCATCCCATGCGCTATCGCCTGCGCCGCAAAAGCCCGCGGATCACCTCGACCAAAGAAGTGATCGAAACTCGAGACGGGGACGTGGCTCGGTTGGTGGCCATCGACGACAAGCCGCTGAGCGAAATCGACGAGCAGCGGGAACAAGACCGGCTGACGGCGCTGGAGCGCGATCCCAGCCTGCAACGGCGCCGCAAACAAAGCGAAGAGGGCGACACCGGCATCGTGCTCCGCCTGGTGCGGATGCTGCCCAGCGCCTTCCTTTACCAATACATCGGGGTGGCAGCGGCGCCGGCCGGCCCGGTGCAGAAATTCAGCTTCGCACCCAACCCGCGCTTCAACCCACCGGACATCGAGACCGAGGCTCTGAGGTCGATGACCGGCGAGCTGTGGATCGACGCCGCACAGGAGCGCGTGACGCGCCTGGAGGGCCATTTGCGACAGGATACGGAATACGGCTGGGGCGTCGTAGCCAAGCTGAACAAAGGCGGGTGGCTCGTGCTCGATCAGGCCGACGTCGGCGGGCACCAATGGCGGGTAGTGCACTTCCAGATGGTAATGAGCATGCGCATCCTGTTCAAAAGCAAGAACTCCGACACCACCCAGGACCTGACCGGATACACCCCTGTGAGCGGGATGGACTACCGCAAGGCGATTCAGATGCTGCGGGCGGAAAAGTAAGGGACTGAGGGAAAAGGGACCGAGGCCGGGTCGGGACTTGTGGCTTCGGGTTCGTTGGAGAGCTGGACCGCTCCGGCATGATGGACCGGTTGCAAAACAGAACGGCCTCACTCCGAAGAGTGAGGCCGTTCTCTTTTGCAGGATGGCTCAGGTCTCGATCAGGCCTCAGTAAACTGATCCCTGATCCCTGTTCCCTGCCTTTCTTACATCTTGACGATGACAATAACCAGCGTGAACAGGGTGAGGGACTCAATCAGGGCCAGGCCCAGAATCAGAAAGGTGAAGATGCCGGCGCGGGCGCCGGGGTTGCGGGCGAGAGCCTCGACGGCAGAGCCGACTGCCTTGCCCTGACCCAGACCGCAAAGACCGGCGGCCAGACCCATACCGAGACCGGCGCCGATCGGCACCAGGCTGACAACAGCCGAATCACCGGCTGCGAACGCGGGAACGGCGAAGCAAAGAACCGCCAGAACCATGAACAGATATTGAAGCTTCTTCATATTTCTCCAGCTTCCCTTTGAATTGGCCGCCAGGGGGTGGTTGAGGCTCACCGAGCTGGCCCCCTCACGCTTGCGGCCTACCGTGGCTCCGGAGCGGAAGCGCTCTCCGGCGGAATCTTTGAAGCAGCTTACAGTGAACAGTCAGAGCACTGCAACTGTCATCTGTAAGCTGTCAGCTGTTTAGTGCTCGTGCGCCACGGCCAGCGACAGATAAATCATGGTCAGCAGCATGAACACGAAGGCCTGAATGAACGAGATGGCAAAATGTAGGCCAAGAAAGATGACCGGAACGCCCACCGGAATGAACGAGAAGAACACCAGAGTCAGCTGGTCGCCGGCAAACATGTTGGCATAAAGACGGACGCTGAGCGAAAGCACACGCGCCAGATGCGAGATGACCTCGATGACGAACATCAGCGGCGCCAGCCACCAGATTGGCCCCAGGAAGTGCTTCAGGTAGCCGATGAATCCCTGCTCGCGCAGGCCGTAGAAGTTGTAGTAGAGGAAGGTAGGAACGGCCAGCCCGAGCGGCACCACAATAGTCGCGGTGGGCGAAGTAATTCCCGGGACAAGCCCCAGAAGGTTGTTGATGAGCACAAACAGGAAGATACAGGTGACGTACGCCTGGAAGCGCTCATAGCCGTGCCCGATGACCTGGTCAGACTGATCGCCGATGAACTCATGGATCATCTCGGCGACGTGCTGGCCGGCATTGGGCTTGTCCACCGACAGCGTGAAACGCAAGAAAACAAAGAATGCAATGAGCCCGGCAACTACCATCACTTCCAGCGTGAAGGCGCTGACGATGGACGCGACCTTCTCCGTCGCCTCGCTGGCTGGAACTCCCAGGGCATGAAGCCCGTTGGCCAGAAAGCCTCCGAGCAGCTGATTCAACAAGCGGGTTAACACAAACGTCTCAGGCATGAACTCTGGTTTCTTTCCGCCTCCGGGCCGGCTTCACCGCCCCTGGGCCTGTTTCAGTCTTGTCGGTCGATGTTTCGACCAGTTCCAGTCAGTCTCGCAATAACCGGATCGTCTCCCAGCCTATGGCCAATACCGCCAGACAAAGGCCGCAAAGGAGAGCCACAAAAGAGCCCCGGAAACATTTCAGGCTACCATAAATGACCCCGGCGAATACCGTGAGCCGGAGCACAAACAACAGCACCACCACCGGAGCGCTGGTGGGGGTTCTCTGCTTGTCGAGCCGGGCGTTGATAACTCGCACAAGCCGCTGCCACTCCCAGATGCTGGCCGCCGAGATCAGCGCGCCAACCACCAGCATCAGGGCGTTGCGCCAGCCGCCGCCAATCAGAATGGCAAGGGCGCCTAGCCCGCCTAGAATCAGGGTGTTGCGCATGGCGCGGTGAAGCATGGCGTCAAGGTCGGCAAAGGTGATGTCGACAATCGGATGGGTTTGCTCGGTCATGATGCGCTGGGAGGATTTCCCTTTCCGCTGTCGTTATCGGCCGCGTCGGCTCGGGTCGCCTTCTTCTCGGCAAGCACGGCCACCTGGATCACGTAGACCAGCCCGGAGACGCAGCCGAGAATAATGCCCACGATCGTCAGCCAATGCGTGTTGAAAAGGTGGTCGGCCCCGTAGCCTGCCGCCCAGCCTATCGCCACCGCCGCCGGCATCACCATCGCGATCTGCATCAGCTTTTCAGCCTCCACGTACCCCTTGAGCCCGCTCGACATCTTCGAGGGCTGGTTGGAATCCGGAATGGGGCGGTGAAAGGGCATAAGCGCTACGCTTCCAGCATACAGTGCCAACCGGCGAACGGGTATACTTCCCTTTTGGGCCATTTGCCTTGGACGGAAGGAATCCCCGTGTTTGATTCGGAATTCGAGCGCAGTATCTTCGAACTGCGCAAGTCAAAGCTCGTAGAGATTGAAAAGCTCGGCTACGCGGTCTATCCCAACCAGTTCCCCGCCTCGCACACCGTCCCCGCAGTGCGCTCCAAGTGGGGCATGACACAGACCGAAGACCTTGAAGCCACCCGCTCGACCGTGGCCGTCTGCGGCCGCATCATGGCCATTCGCGCGCAGGGCAAGGCCGGCTTCGCCACTCTCCAGCAAGACGGCGAGCGGCTGCAGATCTATGTGCGCCTCGACGCGGTGGGCGAAAACGGCTTCGCGCTCTATAAATTGCTCGATCTGGGCGACCACATCGGCGTCAGCGGCTACCTGTTCCGCACCCGCACCGGGGAGCTCACGGTCCACGTCGAGCGCCTCACCTTCCTCTCCAAGGCCATGCTCGCCTTGCCCGAGAAGTTTCACGGCCTGGCCGATGTCGAGCTGCGCTACCGCCAGCGCTACGTCGACCTGTTCACCAACCTCGAGGCCCGCGCCGTCTTCGTGAAGCGCGCCAAGGCCCTCAAGGCGCTGCGCCGGTTCTTCGACGACCGAGGCTATCTCGAAGTCGAGACCCCCATGATGCAGCAGGTGGCGGGTGGCGCTGCCGCGCGTCCCTTCAAGACCCACCATAACGCGCTGGATATGGATCTGTTCCTGCGCATCGCGCCGGAACTTTATCTGAAACGCCTGGTGGTCGGCGGCCTGGACCGCGTCTACGAGATCAACCGCAACTTCCGCAACGAAGGCGTGAGCACCCAGCACAACCCCGAATTCACCATGCTGGAGTTCTACCAGGCTTATGCCAATTACCACGACCTGATGCAGCTCACCGAGGAGCTGATCGAGTTTGTGGCCATGGAAGTGAACGGCACCACCATCACCGAGTTCAACGGCCACACCATCGACCTGAGCAAGTGGACGCGGCTGACCATGCGCGAGGCAATTCGCGAATACTGGCCCGTAGAAGCGGGCGTCAAGCCGGCCATGGCCGCGTTCGAATCGGCTCCGGTGCTGCAGGTGCGCCTGCACGCAGCCATGAACTCGCTTGAAAAGGCGGAAGGCCAGACCACCAGGTTGAGCCCCGACCGCATCGCGGAGCTGAAGACCATCCACAGCGCCATCACCGCAATTTATTTCGAATCGCTCAAAGGCGAGTCGCTGGGCAAGAGCGTCTACCACCTGTTTGAAGCCGTAGCCGAGCCGCTACTGGTGCAGCCCACCATCGTTTACGACTACCCGACCGAGGTTTCGCCGCTATCGAAGGCCAAGCCCGACGATCCGGCCCACGTAGAGCGCTTCGAGTTCTTCTGCGGCGGCTTCGAGCTGGGCAACGCCTTCAGCGAGCTGAACGATCCGGTGGAGCAGCACAAGCGCTTCGAAGAGCAGTTGGCCGAGCGCGCAGGCGGCGACGACGAAGCCCACCAGATGGACGAGGACTACGTGCGTGCACTGGGCTACGGCCTGCCTCCCACCGGCGGCGAAGGCCTCGGCGTAGACCGCCTCATCATGCTGCTGACCGGCTCCAAATCCATCCGCGACGTCATCTTCTTCCCGCTGATGCGCAACAGAGATCAGAGAACGGAGATCAGAGATCGGGGACCGGACGAAAAGCAGGGAACAGGGGTTGGGGAGCAGGGATCAGGGCCCGAAGCGGCGAAATAGCAAACGGGATGGAACAGACCTGCGACTTAATCTCGATTTGCTAGGCGTTTCAAGGTCCTGGCACCAAGAAGGCTCGTGCTTGCCCAGGTCCAGGTTTCGGGGCCTGGGGCACCCGGCTTCAAACAGACCAAGGCTCATCTGTTCCCTGCTCCCTGCTCCCTGACCCCTGACCCCTGGTCTCTGATCTCTGACCCCTCACCCCTTATCTCTGGAGCTGTTCTTGAACATCCTTTTCGTCGGCGACATCTTCGGCAGCGCGGGGCGCAAGATCGTGCGCGAACACATCGGCCATGTGCGCCAGGCGCACGCCGTTGACCTGGTGGTGATCAACGCGGAGAACGCGGCGGGCGGCTTCGGTGTCACCCCGCAGATTGCCGACGACCTCTTCGAGCTGGGCGCAGACGTGCTCACCACCGGCAACCATGTGTGGGACAAGCGCGAGCTGATCGACTACATGAATTCCGTTCCTGCCGACAGCCGGGAGCGAGGGCGTCGCGTGCTGCGCCCCTTGAATCTGCAACGCGGCCTGCCCGGCTATGGAGTCTTTGAAGGCACTACGGAGACCGGCGTGGACTACGCCGTCATCGATCTCATGGGCCGGGTGTTCATGAATGGCAGCAACGACCCCTTCGAGGCCGTGGACACCGTGCTGAAGACCATCAAGGCCAAAGTGATCCTGGTGGACTTCCATGCCGAAGCCACCAGCGAGAAAGTGGCCATGGGCTGGTATCTGGATGGCCGCGTGACGGCGGTTCTCGGCACCCACACCCACATCCCCACCGCCGACCAGCGCGTGCTGCCCAACGGCACCGCCTACCAGACCGACGTCGGCATGAGCGGGCCCTACGACAGCGTGATCGGCGTCGAAAAGGAGCTGGTGCTGCACCGCTTCCTCACCGGCATGCCGGGCAAGTTCGAGGCCGCCAAGGGAAACCCCAAGATGTGCGCCGCGCTCGTGGGCTGCGATGCCGCCACCGGCCGCGCCTACGAGATTCAGCGCATCATGCTCGGTGAGTAATGCCGTTCTTGCCCCCTTCCACGGAATTTGGCCTGGAAACAACAACTGAGGGCCTTCGGAAAAGTCGCGCGACAGGCTTTGGGACGAATGAGAGTCCGTGCTTTCTAACAGTTCTCTATTGGCTTCGCCGCCCCACAGAGCCATGAATACTTCGGCATGCGCTCACGCTGACTTGCTCCGGGCCGCAAAGTGGTTATATTTCGTAAGAGTAAAATCCCCGGCCTGATTTGCGGCCGAGCCAGCCGGCATCCACCATGCGTACGAGGAGCGGGCAGGGGCTGTATTTGGGGTCTCCGAAGCCTTCCTGCAAGACGCGCAGAATGTCCACGCACACATCGAGGCCAATGAGGTCGGCCAAGGCCAGGGGGCCCATCGGATGCGACATGCCCAGGCGAAAAACCTGATCCACGGCCTCCGCTTTGGCCACGCCTTCCATGACTGCGGTGGCAGCCTCGTTGATCATGGGCATAAGTACGCGGTTGGAGACAAACCCCGGCGCATCGTTCACGGTGACGGGGGTTTTGCCCAGCCGCTGCGCCAAGTCATGCACCGTTTCGAAGGTGGCATCTGCGGTGGCCAGGCCGCGCACGATCTCTACCAGCGTCATTACCGGGACAGGGTTGAAGAAGTGCATGCCGATGACCTGGGCCGGGCGGCGGGTTTGCGCAGCCAGCTTGGTGATGGAGATGGAGGAGGTGTTGGTGGCCAAGATCGCGCTGTCGGGCAGGATGCGGTCGAGGGCGTGAAAAGTCTCAGCCTTGACCTCAAAGCGCTCTGAAACGGCCTCGATGGCGAAATCCGCGGTGGAGAGGGTTCCGCGATCGGTGGTGAGGGAAATGCGAGCCAGAGCGGATTCGATTTCGCTCTCGTTGAGGGTGCCTTTGGAGACTTCGCGGCCCAGGTTGGTGCGGATTTGCCCCAGTGCGCGGTCCAGAAAGCGGTTCTCTACATCGCATAGCAGCACCTGGAACCCCGCGCGCGCAAAGACATGTGCAACCCCGGAACCCATGGTGCCGGCGCCCACCACTCCTACTGTCCAGATCTCTGACACTGGATTTCCCCCGAACGGGAAGTCTAACAGGCTAGAGGAGCTACGTGATGCGGCAGTGGTTGCGCCGACGGGTTCTCGGCTACCGCAGGCTCTGGTCGTTGCCTGCATAGCCCCGATTCGAGGGATAGGAAGGCGTCATCTGCAATGGCTCGGTCAGCGTGAACAGCAGCGTCGTGCCAGTTTCGAGCGTGGCTTGCGGATGGCTGATCAGCAGATGCGCGGTGACCACGCCGGCGCCGATAATGCCGCCGGTAACAGCGCCCACCGGGCCGGCGACGACCGCACCGGTAATGGCGCCTGCGCCGATGCCTCCGCCGTATTCGACGCTATCCCGGCCCAATCGCGAATCCGGCCGGATGGTCCCTTCTCCAACTACACGGGTCTTGGAGCCGGGGGTTCCGGTGATCTCGGCGTGCAGCCGATAGCGCGTGCCGTCGGGCAAAATCACCGTTTCAGGGCGCAGACGCATGGTGCCGCGACCGCCTACATGACCGGTGGAAACCTGGACCACATGGCCATCGATCTGGCTTCCAGCGGGAATCAGGACCTCGCCCCTCTGAACCACGTCTGTGGCCACACGGGTGCTGAATTCCTCACCCTTCTCGGTATAGGCCGTGGACAGCCTGTGCAGCAGCCTGGTCCGAATGGTGGTGCCTTCCACCAATTCGCCCCGGCGCCGGGCGTGGGGATGGACGATGTCGCCGTCGGGGTCGTAGGCATAGGAGCGCTCCTTCAACGACGGCTCCAGCGGCGTGTACTGGCCGGGGACGGGATTCTGCCCGGAAGAGGGATACTGTCCAGGATTCGGATACTGTGCTGAGGACGGGTATTGACGAGTGGGCGGGTATGGGCTCCGCGGAGCAACATGCACGATCCCGTCGTCGTTGCCTGCATCCGGATAGGTGAAGCTGGGGTCGGCCGGATACGGCTGGGCTGCGGGCTGTGATGGTGCAGCGCTTGGATAGGGCGCCGGTGCGCTGGGGTCGACATAGACCCAATGGCCAGCCGAGGGCTTGGCCGCAGGAGGTTTGGGCTGGGGTGTGCTACTCGTGTAGATCTGGTCGTCCGGAGGGGGATTCGAAGTACCTTCATACGGACTGGACTGGCTGGTCCCCTGCGCTCTAAGGGCGGCAGCCGTGGCGACAAGCAGAATGCAGACAAAAATCGACCGGTTCATACACATCTCCAAATGGGTGAGTCTCCTCAGTGCGGAGCCTCCCTGAGGCGGAGAAAATCTCTCTCATGCTTCAAACCCCGCCGGGGTCGTCGAGTTGCGCGGGGACACCCTCAACGCAAGCTGCACCCACTCTCCCAACACTAGCCTATCGCGAAGACCGGTCCTGAAACACAATCGCGCATGCGGAAGGTGTCCTCCGCAGCACGAATCAGACTAGGTAACAGACCCGATTGCTTGCAATTACTTACGGAAGCGTGACGGCAACCACACCGCACAAGGACCCTGGTTTGCTAAAATCCGTACGGTACATCAACATCTTACGCGTAGGACACAGAGGATTGTCGCCACGTGCATGAGCTTTTAAGTTCGATTCAGAGCGCCGAAGGTAAAACTCTGGCCGTGGATCGCCGTCCCCAACTGAACGACCGGCTGCTGCATCGCATTGCGAGGACCGATATGACTGAAATTGTTGAAATCCGCGCCCGCGAGGTACTTGACTCGCGTGGCAATCCTACCGTGGAAGCAGATGTAATTCTGGAAAGCGGCGCATTGGGCCGTGCCATTGTGCCCTCGGGCGCCTCAACCGGCGAGCATGAGGCCGTGGAGCTGCGCGACGGCGACAAGAGCCACTACATGGGCAAGGGCGTCCTGCAGGCCGTAGCCAACGTGGAAACCATGATTGCCCCGGAACTGGAAGGTATGGACGCCTCCAATCAGCGCCTGATCGACCAGACCATGATCGCGCTGGACGGAACGCACAACAAGAGCAAGCTGGGCGCCAACGCCATTCTGGCCGTCTCCATGGCCTGCACCCGCGCCGTGGCTCAGACGCTTGAAATTCCCCTGTATCGCTATCTGGGCGGTGTCAATGCCAGCATTCTGCCCACACCCATGATGAACGTATTGAACGGCGGAGCCCATGCCGATTCGAACGTCGATTTTCAGGAATTCATGATCATGCCGGTTGGCGCGGAGCGTTTTTCCGATGCGCTGCGCTGGGGAGCCGAGACCTTCCACCACCTGAAGGGCGTGCTCAAGAAGAAAGGCTACAACACGGCCGTGGGCGACGAGGGCGGATTCGCACCTTCGCTCAAGTCGAACGCCGAGGCCATCGAGCTGATTCTGGAGGCCATTGAAGCCGCTGGCTACAAGGCCGGGGAACAAATCGCCATCGCTCTCGATCCGGCATCCAGCGAGTTTTATGATAAGGAAACGAAGAAGTACGTCTTCAAGAAGAGCGACAAGCGCGAGTTGTCGAGCGAAGAGATGGTGGACTTTTACGACAATTGGGTCCGCCAATATCCCATCGTCTCCATCGAAGACGGCCTTGCCGAGGACGACTGGGAAGGCTGGCGTTTGATGACCGACAAGATGGGCAGCCGCATCCAGCTCGTCGGCGACGACCTTTTCGTGACCAACACCAAGCGCCTGCAGCGCGGTATCGAAGAGGGCGTGGCCAACTCCATCCTCATCAAGGTCAACCAGATCGGCACCGTGACCGAGACCCTGGAAGCCATCGATCTGGGCCGCCGTTACGGCTACACAGCGGTGATGAGCCATCGCTCCGGTGAGAGCGAAGACACCTTTATCGCCGACCTGGCCGTAGCCACCGGCGTGGGCCAGATCAAGACCGGCTCCGCCAGCCGCACCGACCGCATCGCGAAATACAACCAGTTGCTGCGGATCGAAGAAGAGCTCGGCTCCGGCGCCGTCTTCCTCGGCCTTGAAAGCCTCAACTACAACGACTAGCACCACCTGCGGTGGGGCTAACTGCTTCGCGTGGCTCTGTAACAACAGAAAGGGAGGGAGCTTCGGCTCCCTCCCTTTGCTTTTGCTCTTCACTCTGCAACCAACAACTTATGACTGTCATCCTGAGCGAACGGGGCCCCAAACGTCTTTCAGTTTGGGGGTGGTGAGTCGAAGGACCCGCGGCTGCTATTCGGGACGCACTCATTTTCACCTCGGACACAACGGCAAACCCTCCTTGTCGATGGTCGGATCGACCGCATACCACCCCTCGCTCAGATCGATCTTGTAGGATTGCTCCTCTCTATCAAAGCAATCTTCTTCTTTCGAAGCCGCCCCTTCCAATTGCTTTTCCCGTGCTATGGCGCCCTCCGGCGACATATGCCGTTCGAACCACACCAGCCGGTTACAGTTATACATTGCAAAGAACCCTTCATGCTTCCTTTGCTTATGTTCGAAGACTCGCTTTAACAAGCTACCGCTCACTCCGATATAAAGCGTATGACTCCTGTTAGCCACGATGTATGTGCAATACACCCGCTCGCCCATGGCCAGCAATCTACGCCAAAATCGCCTGATATGGCAAACTGCGTTCAGATACGAGAAGCAACCGCGGGTCCTTCAACTCGGCTGAAAAGCGCCTCGCTCAGGATGACAGCATGTCTGGGAAGCGCGCTGCTTCTGCTCAACAGCACCCTTTGGAAGCACCGCTCGCTTCAGCGACCCCGGCGGGTTATCCTTAAGGAGAGTGAACTTCGATCCCGGTCTGAGGTGTTTCCATAGTGCCTACCAAGCGTCCCATCGTTCTGACCATCCTTGACGGATGGGGTTACCGGCCTGAAACCGCCAACAACGCCGTCGCACTGGCCCGCAAGCCCACCTACGACAAGCTCATCAGCGAATATCCCAACACGCTGATCCAGGCGTCGGAGAAGTTTGTCGGCCTGCCTAAAGGACAGATGGGCAACAGCGAAGTCGGCCACCTGAACATCGGCGCCGGGCGCATTGTGCAGATGGACATCACCCGTATCGACGTGATGGTGGCCGAAGACACGCTGAAGGACAACGAACAGATCAAAGCCAGCTTCGACTATGCCATCGAACACCACTGCGCCCTGCACCTGTTGGGCCTGGTCTCGGACGGCGGCGTTCACTCGCATCAGGAGCATATCTACGCCATTCTGCGCGCGGCGCGCGAAGCCGGCCTGACCCGCGTTTTTGTCCATGTGTACCTGGATGGCCGTGACACGCCACCCACCTCGGGCATCGACTACGTGGCGAAATTGGAGCAGAAGATCCGAGAGTATGGCGTGGGCAAGATCGCGTCGGTCAGCGGCCGCTACTATGCGATGGACCGCGACAAGCGCTGGGAGCGCCAACGGAAGGCCTTCGACGCCATGTGCATCGGCAAGGGCGAATGCTCGACGGCCACCGATGCCGTGCAGGCCATCCGCGATAGCTACAACACCGGCGTCCAGGACGAATTCGTTTTGCCGGTGACCATTGTCGACGACCAGGACAAGCCCGTAGGCTTGATCCGTGACGAGGATGCGGTGCTGAACTTCAACTTCCGCGCCGACCGCGCACGGCAGGTGACCCGGGTACTCACGCGCGAAAGCGGCTTGAACGCCGAAGGCGGCCGCAACCTGGACGGCTGGGAAGCGCTGGACCAGGTCATTCCCCGCTCGGAGTTGCCCAAGCGCCTCCACTATACCTGCATGACGCAATACGACGAGAAGTTCGAACTGCCCATCGTCAGCCCGCCCCAGTCCATGGAGCACATCCTGGGCAACATGCTGGCCAGCGCCAACCTGCGCAACCTGCGTACCGCAGAGACCGAGAAGTTCGCCCATGTGACATTCTTCTTCAATGGCGGCCGCGAAAAGCCCTTTGCCGGCGAAGAACGCATTCTGACTCCCTCGCCTAAGGTGGCCACTTACGACCTCATGCCGGAGATGAGCTCGGTGAAGGTCGGCGACTCGATCGAGAAAGCCATCCTGGACACCACTTTCGACATCGTCATTTCGAATTTCGCCAATCCGGACATGGTGGGCCACACCGGTGTGTTGTCGGCGGCCATTCAGGCAGTCGAGGCCGTGGATGTGCAACTGACGCGCATCTACAAGGCAGTGAAAGAACGCAACGCCATCTGGATCGTGACTGCCGACCACGGAAACTGCGAGACCATGGTGGATCCCATCACCGGCGAGCCGCACACGGCGCACACCACCAACCCGGTGCCGCTGATCTATGTTGCCGAGGAAGCCAAGAACTTCCGGCTGCGGCCCGATGGCTCGCTGCGCGACATTTCGCCGACCATGCTGCGGATGTTGAACCTGGACCTGCCCAAAGAGATGAGCGGGCGGGATCTGCGGGTGCCGCTGGCGAAGTAACTGCGCGTTTGAGTCCCATGGTTTCCCAGGTCCCAAAATCGGGACCCGGGGCCAACCCAACCTCAGTGCGCCGGAGTTTCCTTGACAGGTTCCAGCAGCAGCGTGGTTCCCTTGGCTTTCATTTCCCCGCTGAAGAACTTGCCTTCGCCGGTGAGTTCGAAAGTGTCCCATGAGGAAATCATGGTGGGTCCCCACTCTGGATCGAAGCACCAGACCGTCCAGCCGATGCCCTTGCTGTCAAGGTATTTGGTGATTTCGGAGGCGTAAGCGGCGTTGTCGGCCTGGTTGCCGTATGCGTCGCTGAAGCCGATCTCGGTGGCAATCATCGGATAGCGCTCGGCGGCGAAGCCGAAGTCCTCTTCCCACTTCTGCGGCCAAGGTCGCTTCCGCTTGTTGGGGTAGGGATGGGTAACGTAGCCAATGCGCTCGGCGCGGACCGGGCTGTCGCGCAGCGGCGCCAGGTCGTAAGCCCAGTCGAGGCCGGCCACCAGCGGAATGGTGTCGTTGTCGTAAGCGCGGATGAGGGTAATGATGTCTTCGTTGATTTGGCGCCATTCGTCCCAGGTCATGGAGCCGAGCTGACCGCGATAAATGGTGGGTTCGTTGAAGAGCTCGAAGAAGGCGACGGTGTGGTTGCCATTGTAGTGAGCAGCCATGGTGCGCCAGAAGTTGAGGGTCTCGGGCAGGCTTGTCTCGTACATGGGGTCTTGAAACAGGCCCTGCTTCAGGTTGCCGATGGAGTGCCAGTCGATGTCGACATACATGCCGAGATCGGTGGACCACTGTACGGCCTCGTCCAGCAATTCCATATACGCCTTGGGGCCGCGGCCGCGCCAGGCAACGGGGTGCACGGGAATGCGAACGACGGTGGCTCCGGACTCCTTGATCTTGGCGAAAAAGGCCTGGTTCCAGTGGCCCTGGCTATCTACCTTGTCAGGGTCGCCGGTGTTGACGCCGCGGAATTCGAGCGGCTTGCCGGAGGCATCGACAAAATGATTTCCGCTGACGGAGATGAGGGGCAGTTTCTTGGCGTCCGGGCTTTTGAGGGGCCGGTTGAAATAGGCCTGATGCCACCAGTCGCTGAGTTTCCTGGATTGCTGCGCGGGGCCTGGGGTTGTTGGGGGCGCGGTTTGCGCGGGTAAGGCGGAGCTCAAGAACAAGGCAAGAACAAGAGCGGCAAGGGTGAAGCGATTCATGGAGTTTTCCTTCGTACATGCGCCGACAGCGGCTTCATGTCGCATGGGGTGGCGTGGGTGAATCGCTTTATCTTACTTGCCGTGAATGGCCGTGTCGATGCCGAGTTCCCTCATCGGGACGGCAACGCTGGCCTTGCGACAATTCGTCGGTTCTTCGGGTTCTCCCCTAGCCCGTAAACTTCGGCCCGGGTCCAATAGCTCATATCCTGCCAGTCGATATGCTTCTCGTCCGCGGTGACTGTTCCTTCAAACTTCGTGCCAAACGCATCGAGCATCAGATGCCCCTTGTCATCCACGCGACCTGTGGCCTGGCAGTCTTTTGTGTCGCCCAGTTGAATGCGGTCCCCTTGCTGGCGGATGGAGCAGCTTCCCACCTGCGCAATCCATCTTCCATTCAGGTTGAGGGGTTGGCGAATTGGCTTGGATGGACAGCGCGCCCAGTAAGTTCCATTGGTCCAGTCGATCTGGCTTTGGTCGGGGGTGAGGGCGCCGGCGGTATTCCAAACCGGTGCAATCAGAAGAATCGGGCCCCGCAGTTCTCCGCTTGAAGCGGCCCCGTTCTCGTTGTGCAATTCCAAAAAATCACCGCCGTCCGCTATGGTTGCGCGCAGGTCCGTGCGTCCCTCGACACACCAGTCCCCGAGGAAGTGCGATTGCGCGAGGTCTGCCGGGAATTCCGCCGCCAGAGCAGCTTCAATCTTTTCCTTCAGGTCGATATTGAAGGGCGCTTGATCCTCTTTACCAACCGCGGCGAGAGGCTCAGCATTCGGCGGCGCGCCGCCCCATTGCCAGAAACGCACGGTCGAAGCCTTGGCAATCATCGCGGAGAGATCGGCATTGGGAAAGCGCTGGACGTAGGGCACAGCCCAGCCGATATCCATACCCGAAAACGGCTGGGCGATGTCCTGTTCCTCGCCGGTTCTCTTGGCTATCAGGGAGGGATCCTTCATTGCCGCGACGTCGAACTTCACCAGCCTGTGGATGGCGCCCTCGCGTTCCGCATACAAATCGAATCCATTGGCATGGCCAAGTTCCGCAAGCATCACCAGGGCCTGGAGCGCGTAGAGCTGATAGTGCAGCGCCATGCGGCCTCTGGCCATCTCGTGGTCGAGAGTTCCATCCGGCCGGATGGCATGGATTCCCATCTTGTAGGTGCTCAGGCCCCAGAGGAAAGCGTCCGGGTCGTTGTTCGCAATGCCCGCAGCGGCCACAGCGAGGCCGGCCCAGTACATGTGATTGCTCCAGGCGTCGGTTTCCGGATTCTTCCGTCCGCTGTCGAAATACGCACGCACCTGGGTGGCTACAAGACCAAACCATTTCTGAATCTGCGCGTCCTGTGCTGCCGTTCCCATGCCGCTGGTCCGCACCTTCAAGTAGGCAAGCGCTGTTCCGCTCAGTACCCTCTTCTGCATGTAAACACCGGTGTTCTTCGGCATCTTTTCATCCCATGCATCGGCTTTGGCGGCGGCGGTTAGGAGCGAATAAACGCAGGCGGCGGCAGCGCGGCTTCCCTTGCTTAACCACGCGTCGGCCGCCAGACCCGCGAATTGGCCAAGATGGGTCGGCGCAGCCGAGTCCTGCTGATAGGTGGCTCGTATCTTTTCATCGATGATGGAGTGCTTGGGGTCGATGTAGTAGTCGGGGAGATTCAGGGTTCTGGAGAAGGCTGGCCGCGCGGGACAGTTGTAGGGCGTGTCGGCAGGAACAATCTTTGCCGAGTCCCAGGGTGAACGCAAGCGCTGGCCGGAGGCGGGAATGGCAACCAAAACTCCCAAGAGATATGAGGCCAAAAAAGAGGAGCGTGTCATGGCAACTCATTTTATGACACGGCGGCCGGCAATCAACGATTGAGAAAGCAGATGCAGCCAGTTGCTCATGCCAAAGCAGCATCCGAGCCTGCTGGTCAATTGCGCGTGTATGCCATGCCGGATGCCAGTTCGCAGATCGCGGGACAGAGACCCTTTCAGAGCCGGACCATGGCCTCAATAAAGTAAAGCTTGTCCTCTCCGAGACCCTTCAGGTCGTTCAGACTCAGGCGACCTTCGCGGACCAGAATGCCGAAGACCAGGGGCAATTGGGAATAGCGATAGTCGTACTTGCGATCGATCTCCTTGCGTCGTTTGGTCAGAAACTCCTCAAGGTCCCAAAGGCCGGAGGGTTGCTGAAGGCTGGCAACTCTTTCCCTCGTTTGTTGAACGATCTCGGCGAGTTCCCGATCGAGAGCCTTGTTGAAGGCTTTGCGGGCGATGGCTTTCTCGCCTCCCGACCAGTGCAACTGATCGATAGAGGGATGTTCATTCTGGACTGGCGAAATGGATGTGCCGGACATGTTCAGAATTCCTCCTTTCAATTGCGGAAAGTTTACCCGGCTCAGGGATGCTTTGCAACAGCGACGGGGCTGCGTTTTCGATGCCCGAGGCGCGGTCCTGGTCTACTCGCACAAAAGCCTCCCCAATGGGGAGGCCTTGTGGTTGAAACGCCGAGGCGGCACTAGCGGGGACGCAGAGACTTGATGGCCGCGGGTAACCGCTCTTCAATGAGCTTGGCGCGCTCTGCGGCAATGCCGCCCAGATAAGACGGGGCGGGAGTGGCTGTAAGCACCAGGACGAAGGCGATGACCGAGAAGCAAAGGCCTGCGATGCCTGCCGAGACAAGCATTTGATACATGGATGAAATGTCCAGGCCCAGGACGTTGAAGGCCACATGCTCCAGCGGCTTGATGTGCTTGAGCACGGCCAGCGCGAAGAGAAAGAAGAAGACCGCCAGGGAGGTAAGGACGGCCAGGGTTACGTCGAGGCTGCGGTGGAACTTCTGGCGCGAGCGGCAATGCGGACAGTCGACGAAATGCTGCTCGTAATCCTTGCGCATTTCGGGATAAATCCCGGAAATATCATAGCGCCAGCTCGCCAAAATTGCGCCTACAACTCGGTCAGTACATTGAGTTCTTGCCATAGGGTAACGACTCACTTTGCAACGGTTATGCTCGTCCGCTTAACTTGCGCGGCTCTCGTGGCAACGGGAGCACTGACCATTAGACGCGCCACCCTGAGGAACGGTTCTGCGTCGGTCTAATCTGCTCTGCCTCGCCACGACGACTTAGGTCTTGGCGTCGTTGTTTGCCAACCTGCCTGATACAGAGTGATGCCCGTGTCGTACCATTCTACCTGAATTTACCTAAAAACAAATAGCCGAAAGAGGACAGTGTTGTTCTGCTAACACTAGGTGGTTGGCCAAAAGGCTTGCACGACCCACCAGGGCACGCTCGGCAGCGAGCCTGGCCAGCTCGGGAAGGTTATTGCTTTCAGACAGATGCGCGAGGATGATGTGGGCGGCCTGGCCGTCGTAGGAATTCTCGAGAAACTCTGCCGCGGCGTCGTTGGACAGATGGCCGACGCGGGAAAGCACCCTTTGTTTGACTTGCCATGGGTAAGGGCCGTCGCGCAGCATCTCCAAATCGTGGTTGGACTCGAGCAGCAGAAGGTCGACCCCCTTGAGTTGTGCCTTGACGTTGGGGGGAATGTACCCGAGATCGGTGGCAAAGGCCATGCGAACGCCTTCAGCGCGGAAGACGAAGCCGACGGGATCGGCGGCGTCATGGGGAATGGTGAAGGGGCTGACGGCGATGTCGCCGATGTCGAAGGGCTCACCGGCCTTGAAATACTCGACCGCGGGGAGCCATGTGGGGTCTTTGGGACGGGCGGCGGGGGATTCGGCGGCTATTGCGGCGGCCTCGTGGGCCACATCCTGGGCCATCGCCGGCGAAACGGACTCGGTCTGATCGTGGTTAGGCTGCGCCAGGTCTGGAAACGGCTCGGTCGGCAGGTCGGCATCGTCCGGTTCGCCTTCCTCGGCGCAGGTGGCCTCGGCTTGACGCTCGGCGGCCTGCTTGCGGGACAGTTCCAGCCACTGGGCATAGGTCATCTGACGGCGCGGGGTGAGCCAGCGCATCCATGCGCGGTGGGTTCCCTCGGTGAAATAGACTGGAATGCCGAGTTTGCGGGCCGTGACGGCAATGCCGCTGACGTGGTCGGAGTGCTCATGGGTGACAATGATCGCGTCGAGGGTTTCCGGCTCTTCGCCGGCCAAGGCCATGCGCCGGAAGAGCTCACGGCAACTGAGGCCGGCATCCACCAGAATGCGCGTGCGTCCGCCGGTGACAACGGTCGAGTTGCCCTTGGAGCCGGAAGCCAAAACCGTGAAACGCACCATGCTTTGAGCATAGCGCGGCTGCCTGTCGATCGCGCAAGGGTTCTTTCAGGGTTGCGCGATGGGGTAGTCCACGGCCAAGCACAAGGCCGCCTTGGCAAGCATTCGGGTTGAATCGAGCACCGGCAGAGGTGAGTTCGCGTCATTGATTAGGAGGGGGATCTCGGTGCAGCCCAGAACCACCGCCTCGCAGCCCTGCTGAACCATGGCGCCAATCATGCGCTGAAAAGCCGCGACCGACTCGGGCTTCAGGACGCCGTAAACCAGTTCGTCCATGATGATGCGATTGATTTGTTCGCGGTCAAGGGCATTCGGACGCACGAACTGCAGGCCGCAAGCGGCAAGTTTGGTGGGATAGACGTCGCTCTCGACCAGCCATTTTGTGCCGGTGAGGCCAACACAGCGAAACCCGCGAGTGGCGGCCTCGGCGGCGACCACTTCGGCAATGTGCAGCCATGGCATCGGGGATCGGGGCAAGACAAAGTCAAAAGCCCGGTGGATGGTGTTGTCGGGGCAGATGAGGAAGTCGGCCCCACAGGCGGCCAGCTTGCGAGCCGAGGAGTACATCAGTTCGCCCACGCCCTCCCAGTCGCCCTGCTCGATGAATTCCATGTACTGGGCCAGGGAGTGGGTGTGCATCGAAATCTCGGGATGGGCGTGCGGACCCAGCTGTTGCGCGCCTTCAGCACAGATGGTGCGGTAACACAGCGATGCGCCTTCGGCAGAACAAGCGACGATTCCGATGTGAGCGGGCATGGGGAGATTCTACAAAGCATGCGGCCCTCATCCCCAAAGAAAGTCGGGTTAGGATTAAGGATCGTGGTTTTCTCAATTCTCATTGGAGGCATCCAGCATGAAGATTTCGCAGGTCTGGAGGCAATCGCTCTCGATCGGCCGGTTTTTTGGTTGCCCTATGGCTTTTTCGGCGATGCTGCTGACGCTTTTGCTTGCGCAAACGGTTCTGGCTGCCGACAAGCATGGCGGCGGCGCTGCGGCAGGCTGGGATCGGCAGGCCGCCGAGCGCTATCTCGACAGCCGCGAGGTGTGGTGGCAATCGTGGGACCGCGCGCAGAAAGACCATGGCACGTATTGCATCTCGTGCCATACCCAGGCGCCCTACGGATTGGCTCGGCCGGTGTTGCGGCAGGCGCTGGATGAGCCCGCTGCAGCAGGCGCGGAGAGAGCCCTGCTGGACAGCATTGAAAAGCGCGTGCGGCTGTGGAAAGAGGTCGAGCCCTTCTACCTGGACGCCAAGTACGGCGCGGGCAAGGAGATTGAATCGCGCAATGCCGAAGCGGTGTTGAATGCGGTGATCCTTGCGAGTTACGACCAGCACAAGGGGCGGCTGAGCGAAACCGGACGCATGGCCTTCGACAATGCCTGGGCGCTGCAGTCGAGGGCCGGCCCGGTGGCCGGCGCATGGGTTTGGCAGAACTTCCATTACACGCCGTGGGAGTCGCCCGAGTCGGAGTACCATGGCGCCGCGCTGATGGCTGTTGCCGTGGGCAGCGCACCCGGCGGCTATCGCGACGAGCCAGGGATTGCGGCCAATCTGAAAGCCCTGCGCACCTATCTGGCTAGCCACTACGAGGCTCAGCCAATGCTGAACAAGGTGGTGGCGTTGTGGGCTGCCTCACGTATCCCAGGCCTGCTGACCGCCGCACAGCGCAGCAAGCTTGTGGCGGACCTGAAGCTGCTTCAGAGGCCGGACGGCGGATGGAGCCTGTCCACGTTGGGCACATGGGAACGGATGGACAATACGCCGCTCGAAAGCCGGTCGGACGGCTACGCCACCGGAATTGCGGTATTGGCCCTGGAGCAGAACCTGGTGAAAGATGGTGCGGTTGAGCGCGGCATTGCCTGGCTCAAGGCAAACCAGGACAAAAGTACCGGCGCGTGGCCAGCCTGGTCGCTGAACAAGAACCGCGATCCGCAATCGAATGTGGGCCAATTCATGAGCGACGCAGCCACCAGCTATGCGGTTCTGGCGCTGGAAGAAAGCCATTAGACCCTGATGCGAATTATTGCTTCGAACCGCCTCCTGCACCGGGACCGCCCTGGGCCTGTATCTGATAGCGGGCCAGGTTGCCGCGCAGGGCTGTGGCCAACTCGTCGTTGTTCTTCCGGATGGCCAGATCGAGGGCTTGTTGCGCCGTGGCAATCGCCGTCTGGTATTGGCCGTTTTCACTGTACATGGCGGCCAGCATCTGCAGGATTTCGGGTTCCTGGCCGTTGGTGAATTTGGCGGCGGCTTCAAGCTGAGGCAGTGCGTCGCTAAACCGGTTGGTGGCGGCAAAGGCACGTCCCAGGTTGTAATGGCATTCAGCGGAACGCGGAGCCAGCTCGACGGCTTTCTGCAACTCGGCAATGGCTTCGTCCATCTTGCCCATGCGGGCTAGGATGACGCCCAGGATGTTATGGCCGTCGGAGGACTTGGGTGCCAGCTCGATGCCCTTGGTCAACTCCTGGATTGCTTCGGACCGGTGGCCGCCCATCTGTTCCAACATATGCCCCAGGTTGACGTGCGCGGCTCCGTTGTCGGGGTTCAGTTCAATTGCCTTCTGGATCTGGGCCATGGCTTCTTCCATCCTGCCGGCTTCGGCCAGCGCGCTGCCCAGGTTGTTGTGGGTCTGCGAACTGTCGGGGTTCAAGGCTAGGGACTGGTTATAGGCCTCGATGGCCTCGGAGGTCTTGCCGGTTGCGGCCAGGGCCACGCCCAGGTTGTTAAAGGGGCGCGCATCGGTGGGATCTTTGGCTGCGGCTATCTTCCATGCGGGAGCCGCTGCGGCATAGTTGTGCTCATCCTGAAACTGCTGGGCCGTGTCGAACTCCCGGTAGAAGTCAATGGCCGGTGTCTCGATGCGGTCGAGGCCGTCGGGGCCGATGTTGACGAATTCCGGAATGTTCACGGCACGGTTGGAGGCTGTTGCGTTTTCAACCACCACCGCGGGACTGGCATGGCCCTGGTCGTCGATGTGGGTCAGGTAGAGGTGGGTGTAATAGGACGGGCTCTTGGACGAAAACGCCAGCCAGTGGCCATTGGGCGAGAAGCTGTGCCAGGAATTCATCACCGGCAGATTCGATTCGAGCGGCCGCGCCACGCCACCTTCAAAAGGAACGATATAGAGCTTGCTGTCGGGCCGCATCAGCAGGCCGTTCTTGCATTGGACAAAGACGATCCATTTGCCGTCGGGCGAGACCTTGGGGAAGTTGTTGCTCATCCCGTTTTCCGACGCGCCGACCACACGCTCCGGAACTCCGCCCTTGCCGTCGTTGAAGGGAATCTTGTACAGATCGTAATGGATCTGCGTCTCGTTGGGATCGTTGGCATACATGGAACGCTTGTAATCGGGGCCGTAGGGATCTTTCGCGGCGGCGCGGGAATAGACGAGGTACTTGCCGTCTGGACTCCAGAAGGCCGAGGTCTGGACGAAGTTCGGATCGTCGGCGCCGGGTAAGGGCTGGAGCTTGTTGCCATCTTTGCTGTACCAGCCGAGCACGCCGCGGGTAGGATAAAAGACCTGTCCGAAGCCGTAGAACCAGTAGAAGCCGTTGTAGAGCCGGTCGAGAACGCGGGTACCGTGGGCGTGGGGCACATCGATGGAGTTGATGACATATTTGCCATCGGGAGAAACCTGGCTCATGAAGCCGAAGCGCTTCTGTGCGTGCTCCTCAGAGAAGGCGCTCCAGTGAATCAGGTAGTCGCTGCTGATGGAGCTGACTTTCTTGAGGGGGATGAGCGCGTAGAGGCCTTTGTCGTTGGCCGGACCATCGACGTCGATGCCCATGGTCTTGCCGTCGCGGGAGAAGGAGTGGCAATTACCGCAGGTGGGCAGGCCGGTCATCATGACCTTGCTTTGGGGCTGGTTGATGTACCGGAGTTCCCACTTGATCATGGGCAGCACGGAATCGGGCAGGGGCTTGATGACGCCGCGCTGCTCTGCGTCAGGCGGAGGCGGAATGAGGGGGACATCGCGATAGAAGATGGGCGCGCCGACGGGATCGGTGGAAGTCTCGAGCATGGACTGCGCGTGGGAAACCGGCTGGCGGTCTTTTTGGGTCGCGTAGCCGCTGATGGTCACCGTGGCGGGCTGACCGACCGATTGCTTCTTGATCTCTTCCCAGGTTTTAACGTCGGGGCGCCAGGTGTGGGCCGCGGCCTGTTGCGGGGTAAGTGTAGGCGGAACATATCCTTTGAGGGTGGTGTCGAGTTCGCTCAGTTGCATCTTGTCGCCGTTGGACCAGATCTTGAGGGGGTGGCCATGCGGGAAGACGATTTCGATGCGCCAGACGGTCGCCGCCGGGTTGTCGTCGCGCCAGGTGAACTGGGGCGGAATGATGTCGGGAGGATAAACGGCGCCTTTGATGGGAACGTCGATGTTCAGACCCGGGTCGGTGCTGTACATGGGAACGGTTTTGAGAAACTCGGGAACCACCGAGGGATCTGTCGATACCGCGGCCGGCTGAGTGGATTGGCCTGTTCCCGCAGCGATTACCTTGCCGGTTAGCCCGGCCCCCGTGGCCAAAAGGACAGCAGCGGCCACTACAAATACCCGTTCCATGAAAGCTCCCCTATTGGCACTTGGACAGGGTCCGAGGCCATTCTCATAGCTTATCTTGAGGGAGAGGTCCGGGGGCGTCCAAGAAAGCGGATCAATGTTCAATAGTAGCAAAGGCGAGGTATGCAGTTGGACATCGTAGCGGCCGAAACAGAAGCGCAGCGATGCAAGTGATTGAGAGATGACGGTTTGCACCGCGACTGGGAGCGAGGAACACGGCCAAGTTGCAGTTTGGTTAGACCGGAGCTCTCCAATCCCTTCTACTGCCTGCGGCGCAGTTGAAAACAGGATCCTGGATTCTCTACACCTTGACCGGCCTCGCTGGCAGCGGAGTTTTTCGCGACTGGGTGGGCCATTTTCTTTCAAAGCCGAGGTGTCTGATCGCGTGCAATCAAGGCTCTTGGCTCTAAGGTCAATCGGCTTGTCAACGTGGACCTGGACTTATCCGTCTAACCCGTAAGGACATAAAGGTGCCGCTTGTGCAGGGCATTGCCTGCGGAGTAGCATCGTACGCGGGTTGTGAATTGGGAAACGAACCTGCTTTTAGACACCACCGATTAGCAGGATGCGGCAGCCTTAGGAAAGGTCTTCAGGAAAGCCATTGCACGCATTGTGCGGAAAACGAGCCATCATCATGAAGTCAGAAGAAGTGTGCACACCGGTAAGAAATCTATTGGGGAAAGCCATTCATTGCTTGCCAGCCTTGCTTCTCTCAATGGCATTTTCCACTATCTGTACTGGCCAAGCAGCGCCGGCAGTTCAAAACGCCGCATCGTCGCCAACTCAAACGCCGTCTATCACCACCAACATCGATGAAGTTTCGCTCGACCTGGTAGTGCACGACAAGGGCCACAAGGTGGTAAGGGACCTGAAGAACGAGGATTTGGCGATCACAGACAACGGCGTTCCGGTGACGTTGAAAGGCCTTCATCTCGTCTCTTCCGATTCCAGCTCGGACCATCTGGTGACGCTGGTGTTCGACCCCTTTGTGGGGCCCGCGGCCAAGAGCGCGCAGGGCATCGCGATGAAGATTCTGAGCGTCCTTCCCTCAAATGGCTATTCTTTCGCGGTGATGGATATCCCCGGTCGCCTTAGGCTTATCCAGGGCTTTACGGATGACAGGAACACCGTCCGCCAGGCGGTGAAGACTGTGACCGACAGCAGTGCCGTCGATCGGAAGCAAGTTATCCAGTTGACGGCCACCAACACCGTCGTTAAGAAAGATGTTCCCACTGCCCCCGACCAGAAAGCGGTCACCGCGGAGCAGGCTGAGAAGAACCTGATTGCCGTGGCGCAAACGGGTGTAGATCTTGCCGGAACGCATATGGACGTGAAGACGCGTGCCCGGTATCAGACGCTATTGAACGCTCTGGGAGCAGCACAGCAGATTCGGCAGGATCAACATGCGCTTCCGAATCTTGCCGGCTTGCTGGCCGTGGCACGTTCGCAACAGAAGATCGCAGCCAGAAAATGCATTATTTATTTCACTGAAAACATGCAGTTGGATTCGGCCTCAAAGGAAATGGTGCACACCATTACCGGGGCGGCAAACCAGTCGGGCGTAACTCTCTACGTGGTGGACATGGATGCCCTCGACGTGGGCGGCCGGCACCAGATCGATGCCGCGGTTGGAGCGCAGAACGTCGCGTTCAATCCGACTCCGGCGCCGGCGGCCGGAAGCGGCGGCCATGGCGCTGCGGTGGCTCCCATGGAGCAGGCCGGAGCGACTTCAGGACCGGGCAGCAACGTGGGGATGGCCACGGATTGGAATCGTCAAGGCTCCGTCTTTTCCGATGCCTCAATCAAGAGTCCGCTGGCCGAAATGGCGAAAGATACCGGCGGCGGATATGTCGATGCCCAGGATAACGTCAAGAAGCCGCTGCAGCAGTTGGTTGAGGACATGACTACCTACTACCAGGCGTCCTACGTTCCTCCCATTCAGGACTATGACGGATCGTTTCGCACCATCGATGCCAGGGCAGTGCGGGCTGGCATCAACATCAAGACCAAGACAGGCTACTTTGCCGTTGCGCCCGGCGCGGAAGGCGGCATTCGCCCGTTTGAGGCTCCCTTGCTGAAGATTCTGGGCGAAGCGCAACTGCCCACGAATCTGCAGTTCCATGCCAGCGTGCTGCAGTTTGGCGAGTTGCCGGACGGCAACACAAGCTCAGTGGCCGTCGATGTGCCTCTCTCTCAACTGCAAACCAAGACCGACACGCACACCAATCTCTTCTCGGCTCATGTTTCAATCGTGGCTCAGATCAAAGACCAGAGCGGACTGGTCATTGAGCACTTTGCCGAAGACGTTGCCAAGCGCGGGACTCTGGATACCATTGACAACGACAAGACGGCATCGATCACCCTGCAGCGGCATTTCCCGGTAACTCCCGGCAAGTACACGCTTGAAGTCGCGGTGATGGACCGGTTCAACGACAAGGCCGGCGCGCAGCGGACTAGTTTTGAGATTCCGCCAACCACCGCTTCACCTTCATTGAGCGATATTGTGCTGGTGAAGAAGGTTGACACCTTCCGCGACGACGACGATGTGCAAGAGCCGATGCGCTATGAGACGGGCAAGATCACGCCCAACGTAACCGGCGACATTCCCGCAAATACAAAGGGCGTTTCGCTGTTCTTCATCGTTCATCCCGACACCAAGACCAAATCTCCTTTGACGATTGAGATGATCGCTAGCCGCAACGGCCGGCCCGGCAAGCGCGTCCCGCTGCCGCTCCGCCAGGAGGCAGGCCTGTCGGCGTTTCCTTACATGGCCAGCTTCAAATCGGCCATGGCGCCGGGTGACTACACCATCAAGGCGATCGTGACGCAGAACGGCAAGTCAACGGAACAGGAAGCGTCGTTCACCGTCGAGGGCATGGAGGCCCTGGCCGCGGCGCCTGGAGGCAGCGAGAGCGCAGCCGCAATGGCGGCCAGTGGCATGTCTGCGTTGCCGGATATCTCGACCACCGGCGCGCTTGCCATCACGGCCATCACCAATCCGGTGCCGCCGCCTTCACCGGAAGAGGCACATCGGATTATCGCGGACGCCCGCGTGCGGGCGCTTCACTACATCGACTCGCTGCCGAACTTCATGTGTGTCGAGACCACCAAGAGGTCATTCGATCCGACCGGCACGGGAAGATGGAAGTTGCGCGATACGATTACCGAATTGCTGCGCTACTACGACAAGGCTGAGTCGCGCACCATGATCGAGGTGAACGGCAAATCCGACAGCACCGATCGCGAAGCCATGAAGGGCGCTTTCTCTGCCGGAGAACTGGGCGGCGTGTTCAAAGCCGTGTTCCTGGATTCGGCAAAGACCGAGTTCACCTGGAAAGAGGTCGACTCCCTCGGTACCGGCACCGTGCAGGTCTTCAGCTACAAGGTAGCCAAGGCCAACTCGCAATTCTCCGTGGTGGGATTGAACGATCTGCAGGTGATGGTAGGATTCCATGGACTGGTCTTCATCGACAGCTCCACGAAAGACGTTCGCCGGATCACTCTCGAGGCGGACGATTTGCCCAAGGATTTCCCAACCCATCAGACAAGCATCGCCGTCGACTACGATTACGTGCAAATCAACACGCACGACTATATGATGCCGATCAGCGCGGAACTTCGGCTGCAGCAAGGGCGCCATGAGTCGGTGCGGAACTCGATCGATTTCCAGAGCTACCGGCGCTTTGGCTCCAACGTCAGAATCCTGCCCAATAACCCGCAGCCGGAGAAACCGTAAGCAGGGACTGCGACCGCTTCAACTCGCATTGAGAAACGCCGGCACGGTCTCGTGTCGGCGTTCCTGCGTAGAGCCCTCGTTGTTTTAAAATGTCAGCTATGCGATTGCTTTGTTTTGCTCTGCTCATCTGTTCTTTTGCATCCGCCCAAGGTCAAGTTTCCCACCAGGCTTCCGGCGATGCCGATGAGTTTTTGCGCAAGGGAATCGCCGCTCAACAGCACGGAGACGCGAAGGCCGCGATCGACGCTTACCGCAGAGCACTCGCCATCCGGCCTGAATTCTCCGAAGCGCGTGCGAATCTCGGCGCGGCGTTGGCCGCCGATGGGCAGTTCGACGCCGCCATCCAAGAAGACATCGCGGCCCTTGAGACGGCCCCTGACAAGGCAGCCGTGCGGATGAACCTGGCGCTGGCTTACTACAAGAAGGGCGACCTGCGCCATGCGCGGCCGGAGTTCGAGGCCGTGCACACAGCACGGCCGAGCGATCTCTCCGCGGCCATGCTGCTGGGCTACACCGCGATGAAGTTGGGAGATGGCAAGGCCGCGGTGGATGTTCTTGCACCCGTCGAGCAGGGACACGAGTCCAACATGGATTTCGAATTCGTGCTGGGCTCGGCCCTCGTTGAATCGGGCAAGGCTGCAGAGGGTCTACCGCGCTTGGAGAAGGTGGCCCGAGCCACTCGTTCCGGCGAAGCCTATGTGATTGCCGGGTCTGCCCGGCTGCAGCGGAGAGAGTTCCACCAGGCCCGCACCGACCTGGATGCCGCGGTGGAACTGGATCCGGCGGTTCCGGGACTGCAGACACTGGCAGGGCAGGCACGCGATGCGCTCGGCGATACCGATGCCGCGATTCCGGCGTTCCAGGCTGCTCTGCGCGCCGATCCACGGGACTTTACCGCGAACCTCTACCTTGGCACGATTCGCTTGAAACAGAGAGATCTGGACAGTGCGCGCCCCATGCTTGAACTCGCTTATCAGCTTCAGCCACAGGCGCAGCAGGCGCGTTTGCAGATGGCGAAACTGAACGCGATGACCGGCAAGCAGGCAGAGGCCGCGGCCATGCTGGAAGACCTCGAAAAAGCGGACCCCAATTGGCTCGACCCCCACATTGTGCTCGCGGCCCTCTACTACAAGTTGCACCGCCCTGAAGACGGCCAGCGCGAACGGAAGCTTGTTGAAGAGATCGAGGCCCGTCAACAGCAGGCCGGGCCGCCCAAGCAGTAGTCGGTTGCTGATGCGCCTGCAGTTTCATGGTCAGTCAAGGCAGGCTGAGGTACGTTGCGGGACTCATTTTGCAGGGGCTGGAGTGGCTGAATCCTGCTCCGTGACATGCAAGATGCGGTCTGCTTTCACATCCTCAAGAGTTTGCACCGTGCCGCTGGGCCAGGTGATTTCCACTTTCGTTGCCACCGATTCAGCACCGAGGCCGAAGTGCACCGGACCGAGGCTTGATGATGCATAGCAAACGCTCGAAGTCTGATGGTTGTATTGCGCTCCGGCCTTGGTGACGACCTTGATGCGCGCACCGATGCCATCGCGGTTGCTCTTGACTCCACGAAGCGCAATATCGAGCCAATGCGCAGTTCCAGGGCTGCGGTTCATCCACAGCTCCGCGTCCAGATCCATGGAACTGACCACCACATCGATGCGGCCATCGCCATCGAAGTCCCCCATGGCGCAGCCACGGTGGCGGGCAGCGGTGGTGGGGACAAAGCCGGCCTCTTCAGTAAGCTCCTGCCACTTGCCGCTGGCGCCGAGATTCCTGAAGACCGTGTTGGGCTGCTTGACTGTGGCGCCAGGCGGATGGGTTGCCGACACATGGCCGCGCGTCACAAACAGGTCTTTCCAGCCATCGTTGTCGAAGTCGTAGAGCGCGGGGCCGAACCCGGACATCCCCATACTCTGCGCACCCATGCCGCTGGCCGCGGTGACTTCCACAAAATCGCCCCTGCCGGTGTTCTGCAGCAGCGGAAACGTCTGCCGGTTCAGCGCTACATAGGCCACGTCGGGATAGCCGTCATTGTTGAAGTCGCGAAAATCCAACCCCATGCCTGAGATGAACGCGCCTTCTTCGGGCAACGCGGCGTTGGCCTGGAAGGCGACTTCCTCAAATTTGTTGCCTAGGTTATGAAACAGGAATTCGTAGCCCGCATCGTTGGTGACGAATAGGTCGGGTCGGCCATCCAGGTCGTAGTCCGCCACACCAACGCCCATCCCCTTGCCAACGTGCTCTCTGATTCCCCACTCCTTTGATACATCCTTGAAGGTACCGTCGCCCTGATTCAGAAAGAGCTGGTCGGGCAGTCCCTTGTAGTAGCGAGGATGGCAATATTCGGGGACGTCGTTGATGGTGCAAAGTGGCTTGTCGGAGTAAGTCCACTGCACGTAATTCACAATGAAGAGATCGAGCAATCCATCGTTGTTGACGTCGACCCAGGCAGCGGCAACCGACCAGAGCGGGCCGAACTCGGGATCGATGGCTTTATCGAGGCCGGCCTTCTTCGTGACGTCGGTAAATGTTCCGTCGCCATTGTTGTGATAGAGAGTATTGCCGTGGACGCCGGATAGGAAGATATCCGGGTGACCGTCGTTGTCGTAATCGCCGATGGCTACGCCCACATCGAATCCGGTTCCCGTAAGGCCTGCTTGAGCGGTGACGTCGGTAAATACTCCGTTACCGTCGTTGCGAAACAGACGGTTGGAGTATTTGGGAGAGGTCTTTTTCATCGAGGAAAGATCGGCGCCGTTGGCGAAGAAGATATCCGGCCGCCCATCGCCGTTGTAGTCGAAGACCGCGACACCGCCTGCCATTGTCTCGGGCACGTTCCGGGCTGGGCTCTCGTTGCTTTCAAGGCGAAATGGCAGCTTCTTCAACTCAAAACGGATCGGCGACGCAGGTTTCTGCTGAGCGACGGAAGGAATGCTTGCGATGCAGAAGTGAAGGGCCAGCGCCAAAAGGCAAAGATGGGAGGTCGAGGGTTTTTGCATTGTGAGGATCAGGAGATTTACGCGAAATCCTGGTTCGATTGTACTCTTTTGAGGATTGGCACGCCGCTGGAGCGCCGGCTACGCGAGCCCTCTGCAAGAATGCTGCCGAGGCGGCATTGGGCGGATATGTGGCGCCAAACGTGCGTCCTGGGTTCTGTTCATGGCGGCTGTACGTCTCCGCACCGGCGGTGGCCTGAATGGCATTCGCGATGATCTATGCTTGATTCATGCGAAGGCTCTGTCTAATCTTGCTGGTCGCAGGCGTTGTGGCCGCGGGCCAAGCGCCGGCAACTTCGGATCTGGATCGGTTGATGAGGGCCGGGGTGGCTGCGGAAAAGAGCGGCGACTTTCAGGCGGCGGTCCAGAACTTTCGCAATGCTCTGTCAATCCAGCCAAACCTGCTGGTAGCACATGTGCACCTGGCGGCGGCCTATTACAAGGCGAACGATCTCTTCCATGCGCGCATGGAAGCGGAGCAACTTCACACTGCGAATCCCGCAGACCTGCCAACGGCTCTGCTGCTGGCCAACACCTACATCAAGATGGGACGCGAAGCGCAGGCTGCCGAATTACTCGCAGGGCTCGAGGCGGGACACGAAACTGACATGGAGCTCGAATACTCGCTGGCATTCGCTCAGATTCAATCGGGGCGCGATGCCGAAGGGCTTCCGCGGATGGAGAAGGTTGCGCGGGCCATGACATCGGCCAATGCTTGGTTTATTGCCGGGGCCGGACGTTTCCAGCAAAGTGAATTCGTCGACGCCAAAGCCGATCTGGACGCGGCACTGAAGCTCAATGCTTCCCTTCCCGGACTGCAATCGATGGCTGGCCAGGTCGATTACGCGTTGGGCGATGGCGAAGCAGCGAACCCTCACTTCCAAGCCGCACTGCGTGCCGATCCCAGAGACTTCAATGCGAATCTCTATACCGGAATGTATCTTGTGAAACAGGGTGATTTCGAATCGGCGAGGCCGCTGCTTGAGCTCGCAGTTCAGCTTCAACCCGCGTCTCCGCTGGCGCGGCTGAAGTTGGCGGAGCTGAACGGCATCACCGGTAACTACACTGAAGCAGTCGGAGCCCTGGAAGGGTTGGAGAAGGCCGCCCCGGACTGGCCCGAACCGCATATTCACCTGGCCGCCCTCTACTACAAGCTGCACCGGCCCGAGGATGGCCAGCGGGAAAGAGCAATCGTGGAACAAATCCTGGCCCGACAGCAGATGGCTCGCCCCGCCAACAAGTAGGCCGCGCCGACTATTTTGGAGGCTCGGCGGTGGGCTCTGTGACCCTGACGACCCGGTCGCCCCTGACATCGTCGAGGATTTGCACCACGCCGCTGGGCCAGATGATTTCCACCTTGAGGGCTGTTGCTTCCGTACCGAGCCCGAAGTGAACAGGGCCGAGACTCGACGATGCATAGCAAACGCTGGAAGTCTGGTGGTTGTACTGGGTTCCAGCTTTGGTCACCACCTTGATGCGCGCGCCGATGCCGTCGCGGTTGCTCTTCACGCCACGAAGCGCAATATCCAGCCAGTGAGCGGGGCCGGGGCTGCGGTTCATCCAGAGCTCGGCATTGGCGTCCATCGAAGTCACGACGATGTCGGTGCGGCCATCCGCGTCGAAGTCGCCGAAGGCACAACCGCGGTGACGCGCAATTGAGGCGTCAAACCCTGCATCGGCGGTCAGCTCCTGCCACTTCCCGTTGGCGCCGAGATTGCGGAAAACCGAATTGGGCTGGGAAAAATGTTCGCTTTGCGGCCAGACAGCAACCACATTGCCACGCGCCACGAACAGGTCTTTCCATCCGTCGTTGTCGAAGTCGTAAAGAGCTGCGCCGAAGCCGGCCATCGGCTGGCTCATTTTGCGCATTCCGCTGGGGCTTGTGGTCTCAACAAAGTCGCCTTTCCCGGTGTTCTTGAAGACCGGGAAAGTCTGGTTCTTGATGGCGACATAAGCAATATCTGGATAGCCGTCGTTGTTGTAGTCGCGAAAATCGAGGCCCATGCCCGAAGTGAACCCGCCATCCTCGGGCAGCGCTACACCTGCATTGAAGGCCACCTCTTCAAACTTGTCGCCGAGGTTGTGAAAGAGGAAGTTATACTCCCCGTCGTTGGTGACAAACAGGTCAGGCCGCCCATCCAAATCGTAATCGGCCACGCCGACGCCCATTCCCTTGCCAACGGATTTGCGAATACCCCATTCCTTGGATACGTCTTTGAAGGTCCCGTCTCCCTGATTCAGGAAAAGTTGGTTGGGTAGCCCTTTGTAATAGCGGGGATGACAATAGTCGGGAACATTGTTGATGGTGCAAAGCGCGGTGTCAACGTAGCTCCACTGGAGATAGTTGACGACGAACAGATCGAGCAGGCCATCGTTGTTGACATCGACCCAGGCTGCGGCCACGGCCCACAAGGGGCCATATTCGGGATCGACGGACTTATCGAGGCCGGCTTTGCGGGTGACATCCGTGAATGTTCCGTCACCGTTGTTGTGGTAAAGGGTATTGCCATGGACGCCGGTGACAAAAACATCGGGGTGGCCATCGTTGTCGTAGTCGCCGACAGCAACTCCGACGTCGAACCCGGTGCCTGCCAGGCCCGCCTGGGCAGTTACATCGGTAAACCCTCCGTTGCCGTCGTTACGCAACAGATGGTTGGAATACTTGGGAAGAGTCTTTTTCAATGAGGAAAGGTCGGCGCCGTTGGTAAAGAAGATATCCGGGCGGCCATCGCCGTTATAGTCGAAGACCGCAACCCCGCCGGCCATGGTCTCCGGCACATTGCGGGCCTGGCTTTCATTGTTCTCGAGCCGGAAGGGCAGCTTCTTCAGCTCGAAGCGAATCGGCGAAGGCTGCTCTTGCTGGCTGCCGAGGCAGGCTGCGAAGGCCAAAGCGAGAAGGGCCGCAGCCACTGGCGCCAGAGATAACTTTCTAACTTGAGCCATAAAAGAAAAGGAGGGGTGGCGTTGAGCCACCCCTCCTCTGATTGTACTATCCGCTGAGAGATCAGAAGTAGTACTTGGCAGTGAACTGCATCCAGCGATAGCCCTGCTTTGCGGCAGGAGTACCGGTGGTGAGTGTAGAGGAGTTCGCAACCAGGTTGCTGCTGGAGCTATAGCCGAAGAAGCTGAGCTGGTTGTCGCCGCTGGAGTTGATGCCGAAGCCGGCGTTCGGGTGGTTAAGGAAGTTGGTTGCGGAGATGCGGAGTTCCAAACGCTGCGCGTCGGTAACCCGGAACGCCTTGAACACGGCCAAATCGGAGCCGAAGTAGTGGGGCGTACGGATGTAGGGCCAGATCCATTGACCCTGGACGCCGTCATGTCCGGCGGAAGGAGCAATAGGAGCTGCGAAGCAAGCCGGGTTGAAATACTGTCCGGACTTCAGGCCCTTGCGGGGGTCGCAGGTGAGAATCGGCATCAGACCAGGATACTCGTCTGTTCCGAACCAAGTGGAGTCGCTGATGCCTTGCGTCAACAGGCCATCGTTCATGGTGATGTTGGGCTGGGCGCTGTTGAAGTTGAACTGGGCATTCATGTTTCTGTTGTTGGCTTGGTAGGGCGAGCCGTCCTGGTACGTCGTGTAGTTGGAGAGCTGCCATCCGTTGATTGCTTCGCCCAGAACCCAGTTGTTCTTGATGGGCTTGGGGAGCTTGTAGCTGGCGGACAGGTTGAAGACCTTGGTGTGGTCATAACCCAGCGTGCCGTAGTTGTTGGCGAGGATGAACGGATCAACCAGGTTGCCGTTACCGTTGCCGTTGGAGGTGCTGCCGTCACGAGTGCCGAGCACCTTGCCGAAGGTGAAGTTGGTGAACACGAACAGGTTGCCAGACTGCTTCTGTGCAGAAACCTGCAGTGAGTTGTAGTTGGCATAGCCGCCGTGCTGGTAGATGGCGATGGTCTGATAGTTGTTGAGGGGACGGAAGTCCGAGTCCTGGGTAGCGATCTGGCCGCTGCCGCTCAATGCGGACGGATTTTCCATCTTGCCATAGTTGGAGCTGTAGATGTTGGTTGCCGGGTGATAGAAGGCACCGGGGACAACCGGGTTGGCGTCATACAGCTTGCTGCTGCCATTCAAGATCTGGTTGCGGCTCATGCTGCCCACATACGAAACTTCCATGACGGTGTGCGAAGGCAAAGCCTGTGCAACGCCGAAGCTGTAGGTGTTGGCATAAGGAACCTGGTTGTCGCCCATCTTGTCGGCCGAGATTGCGCCGCCATTCTGGTTGAAGACCGTGGGAATGTTGATGGTGGTGGTGGTGGGGGTCTGGTTGGTGCCTGCAACCTGGTTGGTTCCGAGCACGCCGCCGGCGACGTTGTAACCATAGAAACCGGGGCTCAGCTGGTTGCCGGTGTTCAGGGCGAAGGAGCCGAGCGGGCCGCCCATTGCATTGCCTGCGTCGTTGTCGGATACCTGATAGAAATAGGTACCAAAGCCGGTGCGAACAACCGTCTTGCCGTTGCCGAAGACGTCGTAAGCGCCGCCTACGCGGGGGTTGTATTGGAACAGCTTGCTCTTCCAGCCGGAATTCGGGATGGACGAATCGTTGGCATTCCAAGACAAACCGGTGTTGGGAGAGGCAGCAGGGGTGTTGACATAGACGGAGGGATTCCAAACCTGTGCGCCACCAAGCTTGTCATACCACTGACCCATGTGATCGGCGCGGAGGCCGACGTTGATGGTGAGTTTGCGAGAGGCCTTCCAGGAGTCCTGGGCCCAGAGAGACCACTGATGCCAGAGCTCGTCGGGAACAGGCTGAGAGATTGATTCCTGGTAGAAGGCGTTGCGGCCAAGTTGGCGATCGAGAACCACGTTGTTGGTGCCAACGTTGTCCCAGGGGCTGACATCGAACTCGCCGTTTCCATCCCAGCTTCCATAGGACTGCAGGTTTTCCTGCGCATCCCAATAGACGCCGGCCTTGATGCTGTGCGAGCTGATGATCTTGGTGAAGGTATCGGCAATCGAAGGAGCCTTCGAGGTTTTGCCGAAGCTGTTGGCGCCATAGATGCCGCCGTCGAAATCGAACTGGCGGATGTCGGTGGAACCGGCGCCTGCCCAGTTGTCGAAGAAGTCAGGCATCTGGTTCATGGTGTGAGCAGAGCCGAAGATACCGGTGGTGGCCACGCCAAGGGCGGTGCGGCTCACAGCGGCGGGATCGGAGAGGGTGTTCTTGTTCATGAACTTCGAATACGCGAACACGGTTTCGTTGGTGGTGGTGGCATTGAAAACGTGGGTGAAGTTCACGAGGTAGATGTTGGCCGTCTCGGTGCCCGAAGGCTTGCCAGGATAAGGAATGGCATAGGCCGGTTCCCACCAGATCGAGAGCGGGTGATTGTCGCCTTCACTCTGGTAGGCATACGAACCCCAGAGCTTGTTGTTGTCGTTGAACGCATAGGTGACCTTGGCGGTACCTTCCCAACGATCGGTCGGGGTGGCAGGCGAGAAGCCGTAGTTGCTCCAGCCATTGTTTGCGTTCGGGGTCTGGTTGGCAGCCGGGTTGACGGCAGTGATCTTGATGCCTTGCGGGTCAAAGTACTGCTTCAGGTTCGGAACGCCCGGGTTGTCCTGGTTTGTGAAGCCGCTGGAAGGAGCCCAGGGCGAGTTCTTGCTGTCGCATCCCTGCCATGTGGAACCAGTGTTGCAAGGGATGGAGTAAGCGTTGTGCCAGGTGCCGCTCTGGTTAGAAGGATTGAAGATGTTGTGATCGATGCCTTGGTTGTTGTAGTTACCGGCGATCTGATCGGCGGTAGGCACGTTCATGTTGACAGGCGCGTTGTAGGGGTGCTGGATCATCTTTTCATAGCCGCCCCAGAAAAAGAGCTTGTCCTTGTTCTTGTTGAACTTGAGACCAGGAATGAAGATAGGTCCGCCCACGTTGCCGCCGACGTAATAGAAGTACGACGGATAGATGGGGTTACCCTGAGCCTTGTTGTTCCAGTCGTTGGCGAAACCGGCTGCAGAGTCACGGGCATAGATATAAGCTTCGCCGTGATACTTCTGGCCGCCGCTCTTGCTGAACGCCTGCAGGACCGCCGGGCCCTTGGCATATTCCGCGCCATAGGAAGCCGAGAGGTACTTGACGCTGTCGGTCATGTCCTGGTTGATGTTGGCAACCTGTGTTCCGGCATTGCCCGGATCGATCAGGTTGGCGCCATCCAGGTACACATCGGTGGAACCGTAGGGCTGGGTGCCGTTGGCCGAGAAGCTGCCCGCGGGACCGTTGTTGGTGCCGGTCGTTGTGCTGTTGTATCCACCAACGCCGCCGGCGTTGTTGAACACCACACCGGGCATCATCTTGATCATTTCAGCTGCGTTGCGTCCCGTAAGGGTGGCGGAATCGACCAGTTCGTTGTTCAGGGTTGCGCTGACTTCCGCGGTATCCGTAGGTACCTCGGCATCGGCGCCAGAGATCACCGTCACGGCCGTGGATTCGGAACCGATCTTCAGGTGAATGTTGGGCAGCGAGCGACTGTCGCCCTGGTTCAGCAGGATGCCGGTTTCCTCCCAAGGAGCGAAGCCCTTGGCAGAAATCGACACGCTATATGTTCCTGGGATCAAAGCGGTAACGGAGAAGAATCCGGCGTTATCGGCTTTGGTTTTACGAACGTCGCCGGTGGCATCGTTCTTGACGGTAACCGAAGCTCCCGGAATGCGAGCGTCAGTTTGGTCGGTCGCGATGCCGCTCAGCGTCGCGGTCAACTGCTGCGCGTAAGCCATCGAGAAAGACAGTGCCAGGATTGGGATGACCAACCATGGAATCCGTCTCAGCCAGTTCGACCTCGAGCTCTTGCTCGAAGTCCCTGTGTGTGTTGAAAACATCTGTGAAGCCTCCTGAAAACAACTGGTTTTTCACGTTCGGTTCTTGCCTCTGGCACGGGCGTCTTCCCTGACTCTTGGAATTAACCAACGCCAGAAATTATTTTGGAGAACCATGGTATCGATACTACATATTGCACAGAGATGGCAAGTTTTTCGTGGGGGAAAAATCCGGCTGGAAATTGCCTCACTCTATCTTCTTCAATAATTGGCGCTTATCCGCTGCTCTACTGTATCGAAAACGGACACTCTCCAACTTTCGGTTGACCCAATTTCGAGGAGAATCGAGGACCCATTCGGTCGCATTTCCGGCCGATGAAACCGTTTTCATGGGCCTTGGGCGAGGCAAGAGCCCGTCTGCGATGAATGACTTTGGCAATCGAATTGCCCGGAATCTTGAATTGGATCTCAGGCTGGGAAAAATGGGCGTCCTGGCACAACTCCCTTCCCTTCAAGGACGGTGACGAGGCGATTTGAGGCTTGGGCCGGGTATTTCTCGACCAGTCCGGACGGCCAATGCACCTCGATATCCGCGATTTTTTCCGCCCCGAGACCGAAATGGAGGCGCGGATCGTTGGAAGACATGTAGCTGGCCTGGCTCAGCACGGCCTGGGCCTGCACCTTGTCGCCATAGCGGACTATCACCCGTGCCCCGATAGCGCTGCGATTGCTCTTGGTGCCTTCCAGGCGGACCTTGAGCCAGTGGTTCTCCTTCGGGCAGTCGTTGCGCAGCAGTGACGGCGGTTCATGCTGGTTCATGATCACCATATCGATGTCCCCGTCGTTATCGAAGTCCCCGAAAGCGCATCCACGGCTGACATGCAGTGCGTTGATGGCGGGACCTGCCACGTCTCCCAGCCGGTGGAAGGTCCCGTCGCCCTGGTTGCGAAACAACATGCGCGGTCCTTTATAGGGGAAGCGCGGATTCAGGGCTTCCACTTCCGCGTAGACGTTCCCGGTGACCCAGAAGATGTCGGGATAGCCGTCGTTATCGAGATCGACGATGCCGTCTCCCCAACTGACGTAGGCGCGCTCGCCGGCCAGCTTGGCTTTATAGGCCTGATCCTCGAACTCCCCGTTGCCCATGTAGCGATAGAGGCCGGAGGCCTGAAGCTGGAAGTGCGTCTTGAGAATGTCGAGATGGCCGTCCAGGTCGTAGTCGCCGATGGCGATGCCCATGCCGGCCATGTCCATTCCGTCGGGGCTGATGGCAACGCCACGGAACAGCCCCTCTTCGCGGAAAGTGCCGTCGTGGTTATTGAGCAGCAGCAGGCTGTTGGTGGTGTCGCAAGCCACGTAAATGTCTTGCCAGCCGTCCTCGTCGGCGTCAAAGGCAACGGCGGTGAGGCCGTAAGAGCCCTGAATCGCGCCAATGCCGGACTCCTTGGAGATGTCGGTAAAGGTGCCGTCGCCATTGTTTCGATAGAGGAGGTGCTGGGGCGCCTTCAGGCCCTTGGGGCCGCAGGCCACCGGAGCCCCTTCGTAGTTGCAGTTGGGCACATCGAGCGAGGGCTTGAGCGCGTGAGACAGATCGATCTCTACATAATTGGATACGAACAGATCGAGATGGCCGTTGCGGTTGATGTCGATAAACGTGCAGCCTGCGCCAAAATGCGTTCCCTCGCGCAACAGCCCTGCTTTGACGGTCACATCGGTAAAGGTTCCGTCGCCGTTGTTGCGATAGAGCTTGTTATGGCCGTAGTAGGTGAGGAAGAGATCTTCAAAGCCGTCGTTGTTGTAGTCGCCGACGCAAACTCCCACAGCCCATCCGGCGTCCCACAGCCCGGCCTTTTTGGTGACGTCGGTGAAGGTTCCGTCGCGGTTGTTCTTGTAGAGCCGGTTCGAGGCGTCGGCCGGAACGTCTTCCAGACGGCGGCCGCCGAGGATGAAGATGTCCATCCAGCCGTCGTTGTCGTAGTCGAAGAAGGCGCATCCGCCGCCCATCTCCTCAATAATGTAGGTAACGGCCGCAGGAACACCGTAATACATGGTGGCGGTAAGACCGGCGCTTTGTGCCACGTCAGTAAATGTTGAAAAGGGCTTTGCCGCTGCGACGGGCGCCGCAGGAGTCGGCGGCACGGGAACGGCGGGCGTCTGAGCGTCTGCATCTGCCGCCTTGAAGTTGCGCGGGAAAAGGGCGGAGGCACAAAGCGCAGGGACAGTCCGAAGCAAGCCTCGCCGGGTCCATTGGGGGGTGTGAAAAGGCTTCTTCATCGCGTGGATTTCTTCATTCTGGCATAACCGGCGGGGCAGGAGCAACGCTGGTTTGGATGCGGGCAGAGAGGCTTGTTCACTGTTGAGCCGATTTAGCAGCCTCGTCTCGTGCCAACTGGTCGCTCAGTTCGCGAGCTTGTGCATTGCCGGGGTCCAGGGCAAGGGCTTTCGCTACCGCCGCGCGGGCTTCGGGGAACCGGGAGGCGACGGCAAGTTCGGCAGCCAGATTGATCCAGGCCTCGGTCCAGGCGGGTGCAGCTTCGACAGCCATCCGCAAGTGCTCGACTGCGCCATCCACATCGCCAGTCCGGGATAGCAGGTAGCCCAACGAGTTTTGCGCACCGGCCAACTTCGGATCGAGTCTGACCGCCTCTTCCAGTTGGGCGCGCTCCCCGGCCAGATCTCCGGCCTGATCGAGCGCAACGGAGAGCTTGAACTTGTATGCCGCCACGGTTGGCGCGGTTTCCGTTGCTTCGCGATAATGACTGACAGCATCGTGAATCTTGCCGTCTCGCAAATCTTTATCTCCCTGGGCAGAGGCGGACCCGGCCTCCAGAGCGATTTCGTCGGACTTCTTGATTTGTTGAAAAAGCTGCATCTCCTGATTGGCCCTATCGTTTTCGCCCAGACTGTGCAGCACTGTGGCCAGCTCGAAGTGAACTTCGGGGCCGGGCATATCAAGTTCAATGGCCTTTTCCAGGTTCTCCTTGGCCTCTTTCCATTCATGCAGCAGAGCCAGCACCATACCCAGGTTGTAGCGGGAATTGAAGAAGTTGGGCTCCAGAGCGACAGCTTCTTCAAGATGCGCTTTGGCCTTATCGTTGTCTCCGACTGCGTGATCGACGGTACCGCACAGATAAAGGACCTGCGGATCGTGGGGACGAAGGGGGAGAAGCTTGGCCGCCAGCGGCCGGGCGCGATCGAAATGATTTGTAACCACAAGGATGCGAAGCAGTTCCACCTGCGCGCCGATATCGTTGGGGTGCTCGTCGGCAGTAACCTGCAGCAGGTCTATGGCGAGGCCATATTGACGATGCTTGACCAGCACAACGGTCATGGCATTCGCTAAGTTAATGGAGCGGGGAGAAAGCTCCATGGCCTCGGAGAGGACCTTGGCGGCATCGTCCAGATAATCCAGGGTGCCAAGGGCACGGGACAGGTTGATGGCCAACCTCTCTGTGCGGGGCGCCTTGCCGAGCAGGGCGATCACAGCGGCAAAATCCCTGCGGGCGAGCAAATCGTTGCTCAGACCCTCCAGCGCGGGAATGTTCACTGGATCGATGGCCAACACCTGCCGCCACTGCTCTTCGGCTTCCTGATGATGGCCGGCCTGAGCTTGGAGCGATGCCAGCAGCAGATGTGGCTTGATGACCTGCGGCTGCAGCCGAATGGACTCCTTGATTTCAGGCAGCCCGTCGGCCGTCTTCCCTTCTCCGATCAGAGCGAGGCCTTCAAGATAATGGAGCTGAGCCGATTCAGGATCGGTCTTCAGGGCGGCGTGGAAGGTGTCGACAGCGCACGCGAATTGCTGGTGACCGGCGTACCAACTGCCAAGCAGGACGGCGTTTTCGGTTGTAGGGTGGGCTCGCAACATCGCCACCATCGTTTGGGCCCCAGTACAGGCAGCGTGCGCCACTCCCGCAAACCCCAAACAGGCAGCCGGAAGAATCCACTTGATGCCCATTTGTCGCGGGTTTTCCATCTTACGTTCTCCGCCAGCCATTATACAGGAGCGGGAAATGCAAGAGTTCATCCGCCACTCAAGTCTCTGTGGTCCGGGAGGCACACAGGACAGCCGTTCATCCAACCAAAAGCCGAAGAACTGGCCGTGCGGACCTCGGCCAGGTCTTCACCGCTGCAATTTGCGGCGACTCATGTCGAATGGGGCTAGGCCCTGAATCCCGATACGGGTCTGGAATTGGGATTAGAATTTCAGTTGTCGATCCGCGCTGAAACCGTTTGCATTCCGGCGCGCGTCCTTACAAGTGTCACCCTTGGAGAATTTGAAATGCGCATTCATTCAGCCGCACGTCTCGGTATCTTGTTTTTAGGGACAATGAGTCCCCTGCTTTCTCATGCCCAGTTCCAGGCGCCGTCGCCCGATGAGCTGAAGATGACCTCAGACCCCAAGGCCCCGGGCGCCGACGCGGTTTACCTGTTCCGGGAAGAGACAGCCGACGACCCGCATCACTTCCACACCGTGTATGCGCGCATCAAGGTTCTCACCGAGCGGGGCAAAGAACTGGCCACGGTCCACGTCATCTACCCGAAGAACTTCATCTTCAACGCCAGCGGCGACAACTCCAGCAGAATGGGCTCGGGAACCGCGACCCACTGGGACGCTCCGGACATGAACCATGCCGGCGAAGATGCGCCCAACGACGTAGACAGCTTCAACGTAAAGACCGAAGTGTCGGCCATCGAAGCCCGCACGATTCATCCCGATGGGACCATCGTCCCGTTGACCGGCACGCCCAGCGACCTTTTGAAGATCAAGAGGGGCCGCAACCAGGTCAACGACATCAGCTTCTCACTGCCCGGCGTGGAGGTGGGAAGCATTCTGGAATATCGCTACCAGGTACGCTACGACCGCTTCGAAGAGGCGCCGGATTGGCAGGTGCAACAGCCCTACTTCGTCCATCGTGCCCATTATTCGTTCGCCCCTGCCGAGCAATTCAGCACCGCGCGCAACAAGTCCGGCGCCGCGGGCGTAACGGACAGCGCCCTGCTGGATCCATACGGCGAGGCCATGACGGACGTTCGATCGGCCGCTGTGCTACCCCCGGGCAAGGCCGTGAAGGCCGAGGCGTCTGGCAACTACACCCTCGACCTGGTGGACATTCCGGCCTTTCCTCACGAACCCTTTGGCCCGCCGATGGCCGGCCAGGCTTACGCCGTCAACTTCTTTTACACTCCCACTCCCGACGAGAAGGACTTCTGGCAAAAGGAGATGGGCCATTGGATCAAGAGCCTCAATCAGTACACGGCATCGACTGCGACCCTGCAACATGCGGTGGCCGAGTATGTGGCCCCGACCGATGGATCGCTTGAAAAGGCCCGCAAGATCTACGAAGCCGTCCAGAAGATCGAGAACATCGATTTCACAGCCAGCGGAGAACCGAAGTACGGCAGCGACTGGATCCCCAAGGGCTCGGTGGACAGCGTGTACCTGGACAGGAGAGGGACAAGCAACCAGATTGCCTACCTTTACCTTGCCATGGCCCGCGTGGCTGGGCTCAGTGCCCGCCCGGAGCGCATCGCTAGCCGCAGCAGCCGCATCTTCTCTCCCCATATTTACGAAACCGGCCAGCTTGATTCCGTGGTGATCGCCATCAATATAGATGGCAAGGAAATCGTCGTCGATCCCGGCACCAAGATGGCTCCCTTTGAAACCCTGCACTGGGCCCATGCGGGAGCGGCGGGTGTGGCCATGACCGCCGGTAACAAGGTTGAAACCATCATTACCCCCTTGCAGGTGAACACTGACAACAACGTCATCCGCGTGGGAAGCCTGAACATCGGCGCACAAGGCGCGGTCTCGGGAACTTTGAAGGTGGCCTACACCGGGCAAGATGCAATTCAATTGCGGCAACTGGGGATTCGGGCAGACGCGGAAGCGGTGAAGGACGAGATCAATCGCTGGCTGGCGCGCGAAGTTCCCAGCGGCATTGTTGCCAAAGTGGACCGCGTCGTGAACCTGAACGACTCAAGCAAGCAGTTGCTGGCCATCGTGCCGGTTTCAGGCATGCTCGCCACGCATACTGGCTCGGGTCTTGCCTTGCCACGCCTGTTCTTTGAAAGCCAGGAGACGAACCCGTTCCCGGCAGAGGAGAGCAGGACGCTGCCGGTCGATGTGCGCTATCCTTCGCAGGATCAGGAACAGATCACCTATGTGCTGCCTGCTGGATTCGAGTTGGAGGGCACGCCCCAGGACACGGTGATGAAGTGGGAGCAAAACGCCGCCTACCAGTTGAAATCGAAGGTCGCTCCTGGCTCGGTGACCAGCGCCCGCCTGATGGCCCGCGGCTTTACCTTGCTCGAGCCGCAGGAATATAACCCGCTGCGCGACTTCTACCAGAAAGTGGTGGCAGCCGACCAGCAGATGTTACTTCTGACCGCCGGGAAGTCGGCAAGCGCGAAGTAGCCTGTTGTTGTTTGAGACGCCTGGAAACTTGAACAGCCCGCCCGGCACCTCGGAGCAATTCCGGAGTGCCGGGCGGGCTGTTTTGTGAGAGCCCCTCTATTTCACTGACGTCGTGATTTGGGCCACTTACGGCTGCCGATAAGGTTGGTTCGCCGGTGGCGGCGTCAGCGGCGGAAATGCCTGGCTGTGGCCGTTGAGCACGTTGTCCGCGGCAAGGGTCAGGAACATGAAGTTGGATGAGCCTCCGCCCAAAACGTACTCCATCTGCTGCCAAAGAAAGCCGAAATCCTTCAATTCCGGAAAGTCGGGGCGAATCAGAGCGGTCCCGCTGACCACGCCGCCAGGAATGTACGACGCATCGGCACGGTTGAAGCCGTAAGCGGTGGTGGTGGAATGCGCGCCGACCCCCGAGGCGAACGATGCGGTGTTCGACCCCGGATGGACGCCCAACATGAAGTTGAGCGCGCTCAGCATGTAGTCGGTCGAGACGATGTCGGGAAAGGCCTGGTGGAGATAGAACTGTTCCACGCCGAAGCGCTCGATCTCCCATCCCGCGCCCCAAATATACGGCGTGTAGGGCACCCCAAAGGGTGAATCGGTGGACTGCTTCTTGACAAGGGCCGTCTGATCGCGACGTACCGCCTCGCGCAAGTCCTTGGTGAAGGCCTCGTCGTTGAGCGAAGCAGCAAGGGGTGCGATGGCCCAGGCGACCTTTTCCGAATTGGCCACGATGTGCGCGCGGTTGTCGAGCAGTTCCTTGCGATAGATTGCGCTGCCGGTCGTCTTCCACAGTTGCGCGGCCGCAATCATGCGGTCGTTAAAGGCCTTGCCGGTGTCGCGGGGCGCAAGCCACAGAGCTTCGGATGCCGCCGTGCATTCCTGCGCCAGAGCGGGCTTGGTGGTTTTCAACACGCGCCCGGCAGCGGCCAGAGCGGCAATGGCCTTGTACTCGTGACTGGGATTCTGCTCGGTAAACAGCAGGCGGTCATCGGGCTTGCCGGACTCGGCGCCGGAGCGCTCGTCTGAATTCATCTTTGGGTTGTAGAAAAGATTGTCGGTGGCGTTGGTCTGGTCGCCCAGCAGCACATACTGCTCCAACGTCGCTTCCTGCATGCCGCGATAAACGCGGCCCATGGCGCGATAGCCGCCCAGAATCGTGAGGATGCCGTGCTCCACCTGTTGCAGCGCGTCGGCCTGGCCGTCAGGCACATGGATCTGGGTGCGGCGGGCCTGCTCGTCAATGGTGGTGTCGTCGTAATCCAGGTGGAAGGTCTCGTAGGCGCTAGCGAGAATCGAGACCTCGTCGGCCTGGGATTCGATGCGGAGATCGAAGTCCCCGGCATCGTGCCAGCCGCCGCGATCCATGCCCGGAACGGTTTCGCCGGGTTGATATTTGGTCAGCGTCGAGGGGCCCTGTTCATAGCCGTCGAAGTGATTGTAGTTGGTCTTGGACATGCGCGCGTCGTCCAAGTGGCAAGCGCCATGCCAGACGCGATACTGCTGCTCCACGCGCATGTGGCACATCTGCACCGGCAGAAAATACTCCAGCACCGGCTGCCACACACCGCGCTGATACACGTCCGACGCGATGCGGAAGGGCTGCGAAAGCGTGTCGCGATAGGCCACTTCATACATCCCTGGTTCGACGATCTTGGTGAAGTCGAGTTCGGCGTACTTGTAGCGGACAAAGTCGCCCCAGACCTGAGGTTGCGCGGCGAGGACCTCTTTCGTGCCTCCTTCGGGTTCAATGTGCAAAATGCGCACCGGATCGGTGGCGCTGTCGCCGCGGTCCAGCTCCACGATGGCCAGTTTTTTCTGCGCGGGGTGATAGCCGACCTGGCTGACATGAATCACGGGCTGGTACTTCCATCCCGGGATCGCGTGGGGTGTAACGATCCACTCGATCGCACCCTTGGTTGCACCGGCGGGGACCAGCGAGCGCACCACGAACCAGCCATTGTTGCGCTTTGAGCGGGCGTCGAGCAGTTGCAAGTCGCCGGTCTTCGATTCAATCGTCATGCGCTGACCGTCGGTCTCGGGAGCAATGGAAAGCCGCAGTCCGGTGGCCAGAGCCAGAGGCTGGATTTCACCTGAGCTGTCGCGGGTCTCGGGTCCATTTGCCTGGCGCGGAAAGATGCCGGAAGCCGTGCCGAGATACCAACTCCGGCCGAAGAGATCGTTGGGAAACAGCTCGAAGTTGAAGCCGACTTTGCCGATGAAGGCCGCTGGAATCGGCTGATCCAGATCGACGGTGATGCGGATCGAAGCGCCTTCGCCGTGCACACGAACCTTGTAGGTGAATTTGAGGTCCGGATAGTCGATGGGGTTGAAGCCGACCCGGTTCTTGCTTGGGTCAGGATAAGAAAGAGTCGTGGTGATCGAGTTGAGCGCGGCATCGACCGAGCGCGCCTTCTGCACCGGCATTGCCTGCCACTGCCCCGGGGCGGGGTCGAGACGCAAGTCGCCGTTGGTGGCCACGCGCACGCCGTTCTGGATGATCGAAACCCCGCCCTGGTGGCCGTCGGGATAGATATCCTGGAAGGCCATCACATTGATGCCGGGCGCCTCGAAGTACTCCTTCTGATTCAGAAGGAGGCTTTGCCCAAGGAGCGATGGGACGGCAAGAAGAACGATCGACAGGGCAGACAGAACGGTGCGGCGACAAGTCATGCGGTGATCTTCCTTGGGAGAGGTTGGTTGGAGGGTGCAATGCGTTTGTCAGAATTGTAGCGCTGGCCTCCTGGCCGGCTGTGGCGCGAACGTCCTCGTCCGCGCCTGTCCAGGATGAATTGCCAATTCATGCGGTCTGGCCACTAGTTGATCGCCCATTCCGGCCCTGCATACGACGCAAGCAAGGTGCCGGTTGCGCGATCCAGAAGCATCAGCCTGGTGCGCGAGGCGGCCAAAGTGAACTTCAGATTCGCGCGGGTAAGTTTGTCGGTGATGTCGATATCCTGATCGGCGGAAGATTCGGAGACGAACAGGTAGGCAATGGAGTCTTTGCGAATTTCCGCCCTGACCATGACGCCGGGACACAAGTGCGCAGCCTCGAATGCAGGATGGATGCCGGCGCGTGCCAATACGTGCCGATACACCGCTGTCGCGACATCGGGAGACTCGGCCAATTCAACCGGAGCCGCAACCAAAAAGACGGTTCCCTTCCCTAGCTTCACTTCCATATACGACTGTCCATTGGGCAGGTGCAACGTCTCCACAGCCTTCTGCGCGTTAGCCGCAAAAGTCGCCTCGACGCTCTCGTTGCCCATGTCGATGGAAGTACTGCGCTCGTCGAGCGTCGCAGCGGTCGCGAGAATCCCGAGGTCTTTCAATCTGCCTTTGATCACCCAGTGTTCATCGCGTTCCACAGGTCCGGTGAGCAGCAGGTTGCCGCCATTCGCAACATAGTCCATCAGGGTTTGCCAGGTGAACTCGCGCAGCACCTGCGCCGACGGCAGAACCACAAGCTTGCTTCCCGCTATCTCGGCAACATTGTTTTCCGTTACCACCTTCGCGGCAATGTGGCATGCGCCGTTCATCGCGCGTACGGCCCGGCGTTGCGCATCCACTCCCATGGAGCCCAGCACCGAAAACTGCGCCGCCTGCGAAGTGAGAATGGTCACCTCATTCGGTTCCGGCTCGCTGAGATGCCCCTGCATGGCCCGCGCGAATTTCGCATAGGCGCGCAGCACCTGGGCATCGGGCTTCTCGGTGCCATCGGCACGCACTGCGCCGATGGAAATCTCCTGTTGCGAACGCATCACGGCATTGATGTTCCATAGCCATTGAATGGCCCCCGCGCCGGTGCCGATGGCGATGCCAAGCTTCTTCTCCAGCAACGCGCCGTCGGCCTGGGCGCTGCGGCGCGGTCTGCCGTCGGCGCCAACCTCGGGCATGATGCCGGTCTCCTGCACCAGCACCGGAAGACCCGCTTGCTTCGACACCAGCGAGTCCCACAGCAGATCGTCGTTGAACCACCAGCTATGCATGGTGGTGAAGTCCACGGCACGCTTGAAGTAGGCAGGCGAAGGCGAGATGAGCGCGCCGCCTTCGTCCTGGCCCACGGTGATGAGTTGCTGGCTTCCGGTGTCGCGAATGGCACTGCGCATGGACTGCGCCCATGCCGCGAAGCTCTCCTGCGCAAAAAGGTTGAAGTCGTAGACGGCCAGAGGACGGCCGTCGTCGTTCGCGCTTTGCGCTGTCTGGTCCTGATCGCCCGGGGGCACAATGGCGCCGTCAGGGAGTGACGCTTTCCACGCCGACTCGACGGCTTGACGGCTTCCGTACTTTTCGAGCAGCCACTTGTTCCAGGCATTGGACTCCGCGGCGTCGCCGTTGGCATGAGTTCCAAAGAAGCGCTTGGGATTGTCGAAGCTGGGCTCGTTGATCAGATCCCACATTAGAAAGGGCACGTGCGCAAACGGCTGGACCATGGATTGAACGTAGCTCGATTCGCGGCGAACAGCCTCGGGATCGAGATAAGGATTGATGCCGCCGAAGACCTCGGGCATGAAGGCGAAGAGGTTGAACTGCACGGGAAGTTTGTGCTTCCGTGCGGTCATCAAAAAGGCCTCGATGGTCCGGCGCGTGCGCTCGGTGGCGATGCCGGTGTTGCCGGTGACCTGGTCGTAGTCGGTCCAAAGGCCGGTCCGCAGCATGTTCATGCCGGCATCCGCAATCTGCTTCATGTCTTCGTCCCACACATAGGGGTTGGGATAGCGGAAGTAGAGCCGTTGCGCATCGCTGGCCATGTAGGTGGTGCCGACCACTTCAATGGGCTTGCCGTCGATGCGGAAGTAATTCTTGTCGACGGAAACCGCGGGGCCAGAGAGAAGATACGCTTCGTCACGCACCCAGAATGCCGTGCGATAAACGCCGCAGGGAGCCTTGCCGCAGTACATCTTCACATCGACGCGATGGAATCCGGGTTGTCCGGTCGTTGGAAGGGTTGCGGTGGCAGTGTGGGAATCCGCGTACTGCGCGAGGTCGAAAGTCTGCTGCGCTTCCGGCTTGCCGTCCTGACTCACGGCGATGGAAACGGAAGTGGGCTGCGAGGGATTTTGAACGCGGGACCATTCCAATTCAAACTGCCACGGCTCGTTGGGTAGAAATAATGCGTAGGTCGGCGTGACGCGCAGCAGCTCGGCCCCGACTCCCGCTTGAGCGGCAAGACTCGCGATTAAGCCAACCGCGCGGGGACTCGAAAACACAGCTTTGTCGACATTGCAATTCAGCATCATCCAGCGCCCGCCTGCGAACTGATTCTGGAAGTGGTCGATCTCCACGAGGGGCGCGGCCAGGTGCTTCCCGTCCCTGTCGCCCCACAACAGAGTCTTCAATTGCGAGTCGACCGTGCCGCTGGCGCCGACGCGCGAGCTCGTCTCCTGCTGGCTGAGACGAATCACCATGCTGTAAGCGCGTTGCCAACGCAATTGCAGATAATCTCCCCTGGCCTCGTCCTGATTGATGACCGATGTCAATTGGGATGAGCCGGGAGTTTCCTGAAAGTCGTTGATCAGCAACTGCCGTGCGAAGGCGTAGGTTTCCGGCTGCAGTTGCCAGGTTCCATTTTCAAACAGCGCAGGCCGCGTAAAGGCGCGCCCGCCCAACGTCAGCAGGTTGCCGCCGCGCGAGAGGAAGTGCAGGATTGCAGGCCACTGAGCGAGCGGAAACGCCGAGCCATAAGGCATCGCCAGCAAGCGTGTGGCTCCGTTATTCAAGTGGTGATCGAGGTCCGCGGCGGGTGAGAAAACCGCGTCGGGAAGCGCCTGGTGAAGCAGCACTGTGGGCACCGGCGCGGTATCGACGGCCGGGAACCCAGGCTCTTCAAGAACGACGACGACGGAGGGCATTTGCGCGAGCAGATGACTTGCAAACACAAGGATGAAAACAGGAGCGAAGGCTTGCAAAATGCGTTTCATGAGTGCCTCAACATGCCGAGCCGGAGTCAAAAGGAAGCATAACAGGCACTAGGGTTTAGAGCAGATCCCGAATTCCCGCGCGCCCTTTCGTTGCGGCGGAAAGAGAGCTTCTCGTTGAGAACGAGAGGCTTTTGACCATTTGCATGGGGCCAAAGCAAGTTTGAATCGGCTTTCACGAAAGCTCCGAGTTCCCCGGCTGCGCGGCTTCCGCTATTGGTTCCCCTTGCTGCGCCGATTAGTTATAACGAAATGAAGAAAGCCTCGCTGTTGCTTGTCCTCGTGGCGATGGGGTCGTGCGGATTGTTGCGCGCCCAGAGCTTCGAGGTCAAAAACGACAACCTCCGTGTGACATCTCTGAACGGATTCTGGCGGTTTCATCCCGGCGACAACCCGGCGTGGGCTGATCCCAAATTCAACGATTCCGGTTGGCCCCTGCTGCGCTCGGACAAGGATTGGTCGACGCAGGGATATCCCGGCTACGCGGGGACGGGCTGGTACCGGTTCGAGGTGACGGTTCCTGCCGGAATGAACGCTGCCGCAATCTATTTGCCCCGCATCATGACCTGCTACCAGGTGTTTGCCGATGGGCGCCTTATCGGCACCTACGGCAAGATGCCGCCAAACCCCGAGCCCTACGCGGGAGGCAGATACCACCTTTACGAGCTTCCAGCCGGGAACGGTCGCGCCAGAACTGTCTCGATAGCCGTGCGCGTGTGGCATTGGCCAGGATGGGTCCGGTTTTTCAATGGCGGCCCCTCCAGAGGCGACGGGTTGGTAGGCGACCGCTCCGAGATCGACCGGCGTGAGGCGCTGGAGTCAGCCAGCCTGCATTGGAGCCTGACCAGCTACCAGACACTGGCCCTGCTGCAAACCCTGGCCGGACTGGGGACGCTGGCACTGTTTGTGTTGCGGCGCAAAGAGCGGGAATACCTGTGGTTCAGCCTGACTATGATGCTGAGCGCCGCTTTCGGATTCGTGAATGCGGCCGGATACGAACATGTTTGGAATGTGGCCCAGCGCGACATGGTGCTGGATGTACTTCAGGTCTCGGCCGGACTTGCTTTGATCGCCTTTTATGCAGCCCTTCTGCAGCCGAGACGCGGCAAACGGTACCAGCTGGCGGTGGCCTGCAGTGCCGTGTCCGTCCTGCTGACGCCGATTCTCTACCTATCAGGAGCCCTGGTCAGCATCTGGATTGTGAACATTATCTGGGCCATTCTCTGGCTTCCCTTTCATGTGTGGGTGGTGAGCATGGTGGTGGAGCGCGCGCGCCGGCATTCGCACGATGCCGGCCTGCTGGTGGCGCCGGTCGTGTTGAGCACCTCGGCCAACCTGTTCGCCTCCGGGGCCTGGATCACCTATACCCTGGGTTGGCAACATCGCATCATGCTGCGCGTCGCGCTGACCGAGACGCCCTTCCCCATCAACCTGGTGCAAGTCACGGATGCGCTCTTTCTGTTGGCGGTGATCGCGATTCTGATTCTCCGTTTCTCCCGTACACGCAGCCTGGAAGAGCGTCTGAAGAGCGAAGTGCAGGCGGCGCGCCAGGTGCAGCAGTACCTGATTCCCGAGCATCTGCCGGCGACGCCGGGGTTGAATATCGACAGCGAGTACCGCCCGGCGCGCGAGGTGGGCGGAGATTTCTTCCAGGTGCTTCCTCCGGAGGTGGACGGGAGTGTGCTGATTGTGCTGGGCGACGTGGCCGGCAAGGGGATGGAGGCGGGAATGCTCGCCTCGCTGATGGTAGGCGCCATTCACACTGCGGTGGCCTTCACCGGCGACCCCAAACGGCTGGTTGGCATGTTGAACGAACGCATGTGTGGACGGGGCCAGGCCACTTGCCTGGCGCTGCGCATTGAGCGCGACGGGCGCGCCATCCTGGCCAACGCGGGCCACCTGCCACCGTACCTGAACGGGAAAGAACTGCCCATGGAAGGGGCGTTGCCGCTGGGCACCATTCACGGCATCGACTTTCCGGTTCTGCGCTTCAAGCTGTGCGAGGGCGATATCTTGATGCTGATGACCGACGGCGTTGTCGAGGCACAAAATGCCGAAGGCCGGTTGTTCGGCTTCGAACGGATTGGCGCAATGTTGCAGCAGGGCATGGGGGGCGGCGCTGTGGCGACAGCGGCTCAGGAATTCGGTCAGGAAGACGATATTACCGTGTTGACAGTGGTGAGAGCCGGGGCGGAGATTGCGGAGTTAGCGGAGTTGGGAGAGTTAGCAGGCCTGCGGAGTTAGCGGCGCTGTGGCGGGTTTGGATTTGTGGTTTCCCAGGTAGCAGACCTGGGACATGGGACACTCGACTGTCGCGCCGAAGGCAGTTGGCCCCACCCCAGGTGGTTACATCAGCCGTAACGCATCCACATCCACAACCAGGTTTCGTCTCGGCACCCCGGCAGCTTCCGCGTGGTCCAACATGCCGCGGAGGGCGGCATTGAGGGCTTTGCGCGAGCCTGCTTTGAGAATCATGTGGAATCGATAAATGCCCTTGATGCGGGCAATGGGCGCGGTGCAGGGGCCCAGGACGCGAACGCCCTCAATCGCTCTCTTTTCAAACCACTTGCCCAGCTCGGCGGCCCATCCGGCAGCCTCGGTGAGCTTTTCAGACTGAATCAGTACGTTGGCCAACATGCCAAAGGGTGGATAGTGCATCCAGCGGCGGTATTTCAGCTCGCGTTCAACGAAGGCGGCGTAGTCGTGCTTGCTGGCGGCCAAAATGGCGTAGTGGTCGGGATAGTAGGTTTGGACGACGACGCGGCCGGGCAACTCACCGCGGCCGGCGCGGCCCGAGACTTGGGTCATGAGCTGGAAGACGCGCTCGGCGGCGCGGAAGTCGGGCATGGAAAGGGCGTGGTCGCAGCCCACCACACCCACTAGGGTGACGCCGTGGATGTCGTGGCCCTTGGCGATCATTTGCGTGCCGACCAGCAGGTTGATTTCGCCGGAGTGCAGCCGGGCCAACAGACGTTCCAAGTCGTAGCGCCCGCGCACCGTGTCGCGGTCCATGCGGCCGATACGCGCGGTGGGAAAGATCTCCGCCAGCCGCTCTTCGCCCTGCTGCGAACCGGCGCCGAGATAGAAGAGGTGCTCACTGTCGCACTTGGGGCAGCGCGGCGGGACCTTTCGCTGGTAGCCGCAATAGTGACACTCCAGCCGCTGGCCCTCGCGTGCCTCGATGGCGTTGTCGGCCGCCGGCTTGTGATGGGTCAACGAGATGGCGCAGTTCTGGCACTCCAGCTTTTCGCCGCAGGCCCTGCAAATCACGGCAAAGGAGTAGCCGCGCCGGTTGAGCAGGATCAGCGCCTGCTCGCCGCGATCGAGGGCGGCGCGGGTCTCCTCGACCAAGGCGCGAGAGAAGAGATGGTCCTTGCCCGTCTCCTGAAACTCCTGACGCATGTCGATGAGCTCGACGGCGGGCAGGGGGCGGTTCATGACGCGGTCGCGCATATTGATGCGGGTGTACTTGCCTTGCACGGCATTTTGCCAGCTTTCGAGCGAAGGCGTGGCCGAGCCCAGGACGACCACGGCGCCCTCTAGCTTGGCCCGCATCACGGCCACATCGCGGGCGTTGTAGCGGGGGTTCTCCTCCTGCTTGTAGCTCTGGTCGTGTTCTTCGTCCACCAGGATGAGGCCCAGGTTGGCTGCGGGGGCGAAGATGGCCGAGCGGGTGCCCACCACGATGGGCGCCTCGCCGCGGCGAATGCGACGCCACTGCTCGCTGCGCTCCTCGGGGGTGAGCGCGGAATGCAGCAGCGCCACCTTCTGGCCGAAGGCGGCGTCGAGCAAGCCGGCGGTTTGCGGAGTGAGGCCGATCTCCGGCACCAGCAGGATGGAGGACTGGCCGCGGTCGAGAGCGCGTTGCATGGCGGCAAGGTAAACGGCGGTCTTGCCGGAACCCGTCACCCCATGGAGTAAAAAGGGATGGAATCCCCCCAGAGCACTGGCAATGGCGGCCAGGGCCTCGGTTTGCGGTTCGTTGAGGCGGATCGGCCCGGCATTCTGTTGCAGGCCGCCCAGGTGAAAGGCGGAGGCACGCTCGTCGATGCGCACCAGGCCGCGACGCACCAGCGTTTGCAGCGTGGAGGAGGGCAAATCTTTCTTGCGCAGCTCGGCCAGGGGCAGTTCGCCGCCGCAAGCCGCCAGCTCGGCCAGAATGGCCTGCTGCTTCTCAGTCAAAGCCGGAAGCCGCGCCTCGGAAATCAGAACGGCAAAGCGTTCGGTGCGACGGGCATCGCGTTCGACGGCCGAGGTCTCGCGGGCGATCCACTTCTTGCGCAACATGCCGGCCAGGATGGGCAGGGATGCCGCGGTAGCCGTGCGCAGCGTGGAGACTTTCACCGACTGGCCGGCCGCCAGGCGGGCAAGAACCCGCCGCTCCAGATCCTGGTCTCCCTGGGAAAGCTTGCCGCGCCGCTTTTTCACACCACCCAAACTGGGTGTTTGACTGGGTGCCCCAGGTCCCTCGCTTTTGGGGACCTGGGAAACCTCAAAACCGAACTGGCCGGATGGTTCAGGTTGAGATTTTAAGACCTGTGGCTCCAATTCCCCATCTTCGACCGACTTCGCCAGTATGTCCCGGCCAAGGTCGGTGATGCGGTAGTACACCGTGCGCCGCACCTCGGCCATCAAGGGCAACATGCCCCGCAGCACCTCGCCCAGCGACGACAGGTAATATTGCGCCATCCACTCGGCCAGCTTGAGCAACGATTCGCTCAGCAGCGGCCCTTCGTCCTGGTCTTGATCGAGCACCGCCTCGAGGTACCGCACTTCGAATTCGGGGGGCGCCGTGGTGCCAACGGACATCACCACGCCAATCAGCTTTTCGTTGCGAAAAGGCACAATGACCCTCATGCCGCGCCGGGGAATCTGGCCCTCGCGCACCGCATACGTAAAGCTGCGGTCCAGCGGCACAGGTAACGCGACTTCGCAATAGGAGGGCATGAGGCTTGAACCAGTGTAGGGGATGGGGGCTATAGCGATTCCAGAATGACTGTACCCAGGAACCGCAGCGTTCAAGTCGACGCGACCCCAAGGAGCGTCGACCCTGCACGATGCAAGATAGGACACTCCTATTCTGGTATCGCTCTAAGAGACTGAGGGACTAGGAGACTGGCGGACAGGTAATGAGATTCACGCTCTCTCCGCTGCCCACAATCGCCTGAAACTCTGCGAGCGGCGGCCGCGCCAAGCCGAATTGTGGCACTCCTTCAGACGCTTCTAGCTTCGAATTGAGCCAGATACTCGGCGGGCGCGACCACGGTGACTCCATTTCGAACCGCCTCCGGAAAGTGCTTGAGATTTCCGGTTACAAGCCAAGCCCCCGCTGCGTGAGCCAAGGCGAGAAACGGGGTGTCTTTCGGGTCGGGGCAAGCGTGAATCCCCGCGCCTGGATCTGCGAGCCGCATGCTCTCTTCAATCAGGAACTCCAGCCAGAGAGGAGGAAACCCGTAGCGATGAAACTTGGCGCGCCTCACAACCTCCCGGTATTCTGCCGCTACCTTGGGGCTGGTCACCAGCTGAACCTGGCCGCTCAACACTAGGGCCGCAACGATCTTTGCGGGTGGCCCGGCAGGGTTGATTGCGGCAGAGACAATCACGTTGGTATCGAGCACGATCAGCCGCATTCCGGCTCGTCTTCAGGGGAGCTGCGAATACGGTCTATTTCTGCTTCAATCTCTTCGTCGCTTGCCATGCCGGCTCCGGAGGCTTCGGCAAGACGCCATCCCTCCCGGAGGCTGGCCAGCGCCATCGCTCGCCGCAACTCGCGATCCTCCTTGACCACGTCGCCAAAGACGGGGACCAGGAAGAAGGCGGGACCATTCTGGCCGACAAGAAGAGTGGTTTCTCCCGCAGGAACCTCCTTCAAGGCCTTGACGCCGCGCGTTCTGAAATCACGCAGGGATACTTGACGCATGAGGCGCCTCCTGGACTCAGCGTAGCCGTTTTGGCTACATGGGTCAACCACCACACCGGCATGGGCTACGATGGAAACGCCTTTTAGTCTTCTCCGCCGGTTTGAACCTTCGAGGAGCCCCTACGGCTCATGGCGATTCTTCTCTTTTCCAATTCGAACCGAAGTGAAATACTCACGCCATGAGCTTTCGCACTGGTTTCCCCTTCCTTTTAGCCTCGGTTCTGCTTTCCACAGCAGGATTTGCGCAGCCAAAACCGGCTCCTGCGGCAGCCGCGGACCCGCTTCATGCCTGGGTGCTCGGCAGCGACCCGGCGGCTCTCGAAACCTGGGTCAACCAGCGGCTTGCGGCGGAAAAAGCCGACCTGGAAAAGTTGCTGGCCGTCACCGGCCCGCGCACTGTCGAGAACACGCTTCGGCCTTTCGACGACGCGCAGAACGAGTTGGCCATCGCCAATAACAATGCCTATTTGCAATACTCCCTTGCCGACGCGGCGCCCTTGCGCGACAAGGGCCAGGCGCTGCTGTCGACCATCAGTTCCGAGGCCACCGACCTGAGCCTGAATCAGAAGGTCTACAACGCGCTGGCGGCCGTCCCCTTGCCCACCGGCGACCCGGCTGCCCGCCACTACCTTGAACGCACGCTGCTGGAATATCGGCTCTCCGGAGTGGACAAGGATGACGCCACGCGCGCCGCTCTGCGCGCCCTGCAAGACAAGATCACCGCCCTGTCGTTGACCTTTGGCCGCAATGTAGCCGACGGAACCCTGAAGGTGACGGCCACCAAAGCCGATCTCGACGGTCTGCCGGCCGACTACGTCGCACTGCACAAACCGGGGCCCGACGGCACCTATACGCTGACCACCGAACAGCCCGACGTGGGCCCGGTGCTGAGCTTTGCCAAGAGCGCCGACCTCCGCCGCAAGGTTTATCTGGCTTATAACCAGCGCGCTTATCCCGCCAATGTACAGGTGTTGCGGGATCTGCTGACGGCCCGGCAGCAGTTGGCCACCACGCTGGGATACGCGCACTATGCCGACCTGGCCACAGCCGACCAGATGATTGGCACGGCCGCCAACGTCGAGCACCTCATCGACCAGGTCGATCAGGCCTCGCGCCCGGTTGCCGCCCACGAATACGCCCAGTTGCTGGCCTTTGCCCAAAAGCAGCAGCCGGGCCTGACCAGCATCAGCCAATCGGATCAGAGTTACTGGGTGGAGCAGTACCGGCGCGCACAATATGCCTTTGACGCCCAGAGCGTGCGGCCCTACTTCCCCTACGCCGAGGTGCAGACGGGCATTCTGAAGACCGCGGCGCGGCTCTTCCATGTGTCGTTCAAGCAGGTGAAGGACGCGCAGGTGTGGGACCGCTCCGTGGATAGCTTCGACGTATTCGACGCCGCGGAAGCCGGCCAGGGCAAGCTATTGGGCCGGATCTACCTGGATATGCACCCGCGCGACGGCAAGGACAAGTGGTTTTCAAGCGCCCCTGTGCTGCCGGGGATCGCCGGCCGGCAACTGCCCGAGGGCATGCTGGTCTGCAACTTCTCCGGTGGCGCCGCCGGGGACCCGGGCTTGATGCAATACAACGAAGTGGTGGTGTTCTTCCACGAGTTCGGCCACCTGATGCATCACATCCTGGGCAGCCAGGGGCCGTGGTCTGGCCAGGGCGGCTTCAGCGTGGAGGGCGACTTCGTCGAATCCCCATCGCAGATGCTGGAGGAGATGTTCCACGACCCGGCCATTTTGCAATCGTTCGGCAAGCACTACCAGACCGGCGAGGTGCTGCCCGCCAGCCTGATTGCCAAGATGAATGCCGCCAGCGCCTACGGCCGCGGACGCTGGCTCCAGGGCCAACTGTGGGCCACCACTTACTCGCTCGAAGTGCACAACCAGGCACCGGCCGGACTGGATTTCGACGCCTTGTTGAAGGCCGACGACGAGCGCTTCAGCCCCTTTACTCCCGTGGAGGGCGACCGCTTCTATGCCTCGTTCACCCATCTCACCGGCTACGCCTCCAACTACTACACCTACGTGCTCGACAAAGTCATCGCTATCGACTTTTTCGCGCAGTTCGATAAGCACAACCTGCTGGACGGACCCACGGCCATGCGCTATCGACGTGCGGTACTGGAGCCGGGCGCCAGCAAGCCGGCCGCGCAACTAGTGAAGGACTTCCTGGGCCGTCCGCAGAGCATGGACGCCTTGAAAAGCTGGATGAGCGAGGAGTTTCAGGCCCCCGCCGTCGCCAGCAAGTAAAGGGGTGTTGAGAAACTCTTCCAGAAGTCCTCGATGGACTCGGCCAGTTTGGGCTGGGGGTCTTTGACCGCCAGTACGTAGTCGGCGCCGCGCTGCTGGATCGCCTCGGCAATGGCGGTCTGCGTACCCATGGCGTCGATGGTGGCCGTGCAGCCGCTCAGCGCGAAGGTGGAAAGCAACTCGGGAATAGCCGTGGTCTCGTTGGGCTTCTCGGCTGTAGCCCGCTGCCCCAGCACCAGACCGGCCCCGGCGGCAAACTAAATGGAAACATGACGCCCGAACCATAGGGTGGAACGGCCCTAACGCCTTCTTGAACAAAATGCATTAAAGTTGAACCATGGGAAGTTTCCCGCCTGCCACGCCGCCCCTTGGACCGGAACCGGTTCGAGACGGCCACGGAACTGCACACTATGCTCAGGGATCTGTGCGTACCGGCCCGGGGTTTGAGCCTGAGATTCTGCCTCCGGACTCCAGCTATATTCCTCCGCCGCAGACGGTTCGCCGACCGCGCCCCGCATGGGCATCGGCGCCCGCTACCTATATCCTGTTGGGCATCAATTGCCTGGTGTTTCTGGCCATGGTGGTGCGCGGGGTCAGCCCCATCAGTCCCTCTCCCGATCAACTGATGGTTTGGGGAGCAAACAATGCCGGATCGGTGCTAATCAACGGTGAATGGTGGCGAATTGTCACCGCCATGTTTGTCCATGTGGGCATTCTGCACCTCGCCACCAACATGTGGTGCTTGTGGAACCTGGGACTGCTGGCTGAGCCCTTGATGGGATCGCTCGGGGTATTGGCGGTTTACATCCTCACCGGGGCGGCGGGAAACCTGCTATCCACGGATATCAGCTGGCTTTACCCCATCCGCGATAGCGCCGGTGGTGTCTTTTTTCCGGCGGGAGCAGGAGCATCGGGCGCTGTCTTCGGAATTGCCGGAGCGCTGATTGTGCTGCTGAAATCGAACCGGCTGCCTGTGCCTCCCCTTGAGCTGAAAAAGCTGCGCAGATCGGTCATCTATTTTGCCGTGCTGAATCTTGTTCTCGGGTTGACCATCAGCGGCGGCAACATGCTTCTGCATTCGGGCCTGAATATCGATAATATGGCCCATGTTGGCGGCTTCGCGTGCGGTTTGCTTTTCGCGACTCCCATGGTGCCAAGATGGGGGTCGCCCCGCCATTCCTTCAATATGCGCTTGAGAATTGCCGTTGCGATTGTCGTGGGGTTGCTCGTCTTGTTTGCCTTCTACATTAACAACGTCACGCCTCCCTCCGGCCTCATTCGCTATCTGAACGGCTAAAATCATAACTTGTGAAAGAATTTTCCCCGTACGCTGACCGTCTCATTCCAAATCTCCGGAGGCAGACCATGAAGCGCCGCGAATTCCTCAAGCAAGCCGCATTCACCGCCGCAACCGCAGCATCCGGAGCCACTATGAGTGCAACCAGCAAGACACCTGCCCATCCCATTGCCCGCAGAACCCTGGGCAAAACCGGAGAACAGCTCTCCATCATTGGCTTTGGCGGCATTGTGGTCATGGATGAGACTTCCGGAGCAGCCTCGAACATAGTTGCCGAAGCCGTCGATCGCGGCATCAACTACTTCGACGTGGCGCCCAGCTACGGCAATGCGCAGGAGCGGCTGGGCCCCGCTCTCGCGCCCTACCGCGACAAGTGCTTTCTGGCCTGCAAAACCGGAGGTCGCCTGAAAGACGACTCGCGGGCCGATCTGGAGCGGTCGCTGACCCAACTCAAGACCGATCACCTGGACCTCTACCAGTTTCATGCGCTCACCAAAATGACCGAATTGGACCAGGTCCTGGGCCCGGGCGGGGCGATGGAAACCATGGAGGCCGCCAAAAAAGAAGGCAAGATCCGCCACATCGGGTTTTCAGTCCATTCGGCGGAGACGGCGCTGGCAGCCATGGACCGCTACAACTTCGACACCATCCTGTTCCCGGTCAATTGGGTGCTCTTTACCCAGGCCAACTTCGGGCCGCAGATCCTCAAGCGCGCGCAAGAGAAACAGATGGGCATTCTGGCGTTGAAGGGCATGGCCCGGTCGGTTTGGCCGGCCGATCAAAAGCAGACTCATTCGGAGCCCAAGTGCTGGTACCAACCCGCCGGTTTTCCCGACCAGGCGTCGCTCGGCCTGCGCTGGACGCTGGGCCATCCCATCACGGCCGCAATCCCGCCCGGAGACGAGCGGTACTTCCGCCTGGCCATGGACGTGGCGCAGAACTACAAACCCCTCGACGCGCACGAAGAGCAGGCGTTGCTGAGCGGTGGGCAAGGCGTCGAGCCGATCTTTCACCTGGGCAACCACGTTTAGCAGAACTGCAAGCGCCCTGGAACGAGAGTGCTTGAGGGAACCTGGAGACAAGCCTCTGTTTTGAAAGGGCACGACTTCGGTCGAGCCGTAAGTGCCTGAGGATAAACGGGGCTTTATAGGCTGCGGAAAGACTCGGTACGGAGGGAGGCGGGGGTTTCAACCCCCGCGTAAAGCCAATAGAATCATCGGGGCTTCAGCCCCGGAGGGAAGCTCTGGGGAGATTCCCCTCCGAAACATGGCCTTTTTCCGCAGCCTGTTTGCCCCCGAGGGGATGCTTTCCGGGTTTCTTGCCCCAGGACATCTTGGGAAACTGTTGCCCACGCCATGAAACTTCAGTGCGCTTCGAATGGAGGCGAAATCCATGAAGGCCAGAGACTTCTTTCTGTGCGGGGTCTTCTATTTTGCGGTGCGGTTTCTTTGGAGCTGGAAGGCTTTTCTCCACCAGAATCCAGCGGGTGTGCTCACCGCGGCTCGCTACCTATTGTTCGAGACTGCCATCTTCGTGGCAACTTATTGGAGCCTTCCCCGGCTCTTCCAAAAGCAAATCGTCCTAACCCCTACCGGACGGCAGTAGCGGCAAATTTCTTCACCATGGCCAGCAGCAGCTTGCGGTCGCTCTCGTTCAAATTGGCGGAGTAGCGGCGGATCTGCGTGAGGAAACGGAGTTCCTCGTCCGTGAGCCTTTGGGTGTTGAACTGGTGCCCCATTGTCTCCTCAGCAAAGAACTGGGCAATGGGCAGGTCGAGGGCCATGGCAATTTTGGACAGGGTATCGAGAGAAGGTACGGTATGTCCGTTTTCCACGCGTGAAAGGTAGCAACGAAGCAGCCCGGTCTTCTTTTCGATATCCCCTTGAGAAAGACCCTTTTGTAGCCGGTGCGCGCGAATAGTGGTGCCGATTTTCATGATGCCGAATTCCTGTCCGATGCCAGCCGAGTTTGCCAGCCTGGTAGCAGTCCAAAGAGTATTGCCTCAAGAGTTAACATGCGAGACTGGCCCAACGCAAGGACAATCGTCACACATCTGTTGGTGCCGTGGTTACTGAGTATACGCATTCGGACGTTACGACAACGAATGACATGCCGAGCCCGCTTAATTGTGCAACTGCTCGGCGAAGAAGCGATCGACGCGAGCCAAGGCATCGGCGGCGTCCTCCGCACGGTAGCCTGCGGCGTTGTTGGGGTTTTCGAAGGCGTGGCCGGCCTGGGGATAGATCTTGGCGTCGACCGGCTTGCCCAGCGCCTGCATGGCCGCCTCGAATGCGTGCACGGAGTCGGGCGAAATACCGCGATCCTGGCCGCCGAAGTTGCCCAGCACCGCGGCGTGCACCTTGGAAAGCGCGGTCTTGTCAGTGGCCAGCGAACCGTAGTTGATGGCCACGGCCTTTAAATCCGGCGAGGCGATGGCAAGTTGCAGGGCATACCCACCGCCCATGCACCACCCCACTGCGCCGATTCGGTCGCGCTTCACATCGTTGCGGCTTTCGAGATAGGCCATCGCCGAAGTCAGGTCGCGCACGCCCTGGTCCTGCGGCAATCCGCGAGACAGCTCGTGAGCCAGTTCGGGGTCCGCCGCCACTTTGCCTCGATAGAGATCGACGGCCAGGGCCACGTACCCTTTGGCGGCGTAGCCGGCTGCTTCCTGCTTGATCCAGTCGTTCAGGCCCCACCACTCATGCACCAGGATCAGCGCGGGGTGAGGGCCTGATCCGTGAGGAAGATAAAGCACCGCCTGTGCGGTGGAGTTACCGCTGGGGAATGTAACGGCCTGCTGGCCTTGGGTGGGATGCACCAGGACGGCAAAGGCGAATACGACGGAGATTGCGGAAAGGATTGGACGCACTGTCTTCACAGGGAAAACCTCGTGTTTTGAGATGATCGGCCCGCCCGCGAAGGACGCGTCCCCTACAAGTTCGCAACGAAATAGGCGATTCCTTCCACGGGATTGTCATTGTACGGCGCACAAGGCCGAAAGCCCAACTCCAAATAGATCCGCAGCGCCGCGGCCATGGCGTTAGGCACCGTATCGAGAAAGACCTGCTTGCGTCCAGCGGCCTGGGCTCGGTCAAGCACAGCCCGAGTGAGAGCGCGGCCCAGCGAGAGACCACGCGCAACGGGGCGCACCCAAAGGCGCTTCAGTTCCCAGGCGTCGGGTGCAACTTCAGCCGAGATAGTGCGCCATGCAACAAAACCGGCTGGTTGGACATCCACATGGGCCATCAGGCAACCGCCGCCCTGTTCAATGTAGCTGACCGGCAAGCGCGCCGCCTCCTGTTCAAGCGAGCCGTAGCAAAAGCCAGTGACCCCGGGTTGAGCCAGGATGAAACGCCCGTATTCCAGCAGCAGTTCCTGCGCCTGGGCCACTGTTTGCGGTGACGCATCGACTGTGACCTCGGCAAGATGAAGGTTGGCGGAATGGGACTCGCGTAGGTCCATCCCTAAGTTTACGATGGGGGTGCAACCGTAAACCTTCGCGGAGCGGGGTACGTCTGACAGAGTACAAGCAGGAAACGGCAGGGAGTGCATATGCGGCAGGCAGCCGGACTTTGGGCAGTTGCGATGGGAATTCTTGCGGCTGGCCCCCTGATGCTCTGGTCCCAGACTCCCGCCGCGGCCCCGGGCCACGAAACCTCTCCGGCTCCGTTAACCCAGCCAGTCCCTGCAGCACCAACGGTGACCGGCGGCCGGCTGCACGGGCAGGTCAAGAGCGGCAACATCCCCTTGCCCGGCGTCACCGTGACAGCACAGAACACGCTCACCGGCAAGCGTTATTCGACGACCACCGACATTGCCGGAGCCTGGTCGCTGACCATTCCGCAGAACGGGCGCTATGTGATCCGAACGCAGTTTGCGGCCTTCGCGGTGGGCTCGCAAGAGGCTGTGTTCAATGCGACGAGCCACGACCAGACAGTGACGTTTGACCTGCAACTGGCCTCGCGTGCCGCAGCGGCCCAGAGGCAACAGGACAGCGGCTCGGCAAGTCAGCAAGCCAGCCAATTGGCGGCCCAGATGCTCTCGGGCAACGGAGCACAGGCCCTCAGCCTGGTCAGTGCGCTGGCTGCCGGCACCGATACGCAGGCTGGGTCGCCGATGGGCAACAGCGCGGCGGGTGCGGCCCTGCCCTCGATTGCAGGCAACTCCGACTTTGGCGGGGATTCGGTGGCCGTCAGCGGACAGGCCGGGCAGGTAAGTCCCATGGCCGGTTTGGACATGGACCGCATCCGCGACGCCATTGAGACGTTTCGCGCACAGGGCGGGGGCCAAGGTGGCGCAGGCATTCTTGCCGGGGCGTTGGGCGGCGGCGGGTTCGGGGGCGGGCCCGGTGGCTTTGGCGGCGGAGGCTTCGGCGGGCCCGGTGGCTTTGGCGGCGGGCGAGGCAACTTCCGCGGATTCAACCCCGGCCAGCCCCACGGCGCAGTTTTCTGGATTGGCAGCAACTCCGCGCTCAACGCCGAGCCCTTCAGCCTGCGCGGGCAACCGCAGGAGCAGCCGGCGTCGGGAACCAACCGGTTTGGCATCACCTTCATGAGCGCGCCGTATCTGCCGGGGCTGACCAAGCCGAGCGGCAAAGACACGGTGTTCCTGACGCTCTCCGGAACGCGCAGTTCGAATCCTCTGGACGAGTACGCCACCGTGCCTACTGATGCCGAGCGAGCCGGCAACTTCAGCGGACAGCCCACGTTGTACGATCCGCCCAACGACACAACTTGCGCCAAATACGGGGCTATGCCTGGCCAACCCTTTCCGGGAAACATCATTCCCGCTGGGTGCATTGCATCCGTGGCCACCAGGCTGCTGCTAGGGACGAACAACATTCCACAGGCCTTTCCTGAACCGAACCTGACCGGCGCGACGGGAAACAATGGCTACAACTATCACCTCCTGACCACCGCGCAATCGAATACCACGCAAGCCGGAGTGCGCTACATGCGCGGCCTGGGTGCCAATGCCACACAGCCAGGGGGCCGTGGTGGCGGCGGGGGCGGGCGCAGGAACCAGAACCAGGGATTGCGGCAGAGCATCAACTTCAATTACAACTGGACCAACTCGGCCTCGGATAACCTCAACCTGTTTCCCCAGCTCGGCGGCAAGAGTTCTTCGGCCTCGAACAGCGTTCAGGCCGGCTATACCGTGGGTTACCACAAGGTCACCAACGTCTTCAACGCCAGTTGGAACCGCAGCGCCAGCCAGAAGACGAACTTCTTTACCAACAGCACCGACATCGCGACCGGCCTGGGGATTCTCGGGCCCAGCGGCGCCGCCCTCAATACCAGCGCGTTGAACTATGGCCTGCCCGATATCTCGCTCGGCAACATTGCCGGACTGAGTGAGCAACAGCCGAGCGACTCGGTTTCCCAAACCATATCGTTGACCGAAACGTTTAGTTGGATTCACGGCAAGCATAATCTGCGTTTCGGCGGCGACTACCGGCGCGTGCATCGCGATTTCCTCGGCGGGTCGAACTCAACAGGAAGCTTCACCTTCAGCGGCTTTGCCACCGAGGACGCGGCGAAGGACCCCAACACCGGCTCGGCGCTTGCGGACTTCCTGCTGGGTCTGCCCCAGGAAACCGCCATCGACGCGGCGGCGTCGAAGAGCTATCTGCGCGACAACGTGTGGGACCTGTATGCCACCGACGACTGGCGCGCGCGCAGCAACCTCACATTCAATTACGGCTTGCGCTACGAGTTCTTCGCCCCTTACACGGAGAAGTACGGACATCTGGCTACCTTGGCCACCGACCCGGCTGCGGGCTTTACCGACCTGGCCGAGGTGCAGTCGGGCGGTCCCATCCCGCCGTTCAGCGGAGGCCTTCCCGTTTCGCTGGTCTATCCGTTCCACCTGGCCTTGGCGCCGCGGCTCGGCGTGGCCTTGCGCCTGCCGAAACAAACCGTGGTGCGCGCCGGTTACGGCATGAATTACACGGTGGGCCAATACGCCGGCTTTGCCTCGACCATGGCCCTGCAGCCCATGGTCAACCAGCCGTCGTTTGTGAACGAGCAGACCAACGAGGCAACGCACGCGGGTGAGTTCACACTGGCCAACGGCTTCCCCTCTACGCCTACGATGACCACGCCCGGCACCTACGCTGTGGATCCGCATTATCGGCTGCCCTATGTGCAGGCTTATAACCTCGACGTGCAGAAATCTCTCCGCTGGGGCATTGTGCTGAACGCCGGCTATAACGGATCGATGGGCTCCCGGCTCGACGTGAAGAGTTCGCCGCGCCGCAGCATGAGCAGCCCCAACACCGATTACGATCCGGTCACGGGTTTGCCCATTGCCACATTCACCTATGAGCAGGCCGCGGCGTCTTCGCGCTTCAATGCAGGTACATTGCGCGTCAATAAGCGCCTCAGCAGCGGCATTGCGCTGGGGGCCAACTACCAGTATTCGCATTCCATCGACGACGCATCCACCGCCGTGCAGAACTGGCAGGACCTTCAAGCCGAAGAAGGCAATTCGACCTTCGATCAGCGCCACAAGGTCACTGGCACTTACCTCTACGAGCTGCCCTTCGGCAAAGACAAATTCTGGCTGACCAGCGGCACTGGCTCGCACATCCTTGAAGGTTTTTCAATCTCCGGCAGCTTCACGTTTGCCACAGGCAGTCCCCTGACGCCCTACTATCCAGCGGCAGTGTCGGACATCGCACAGGGCAAAGGCGGCACGCTCCGACCCGATCCCGTTCAGGGCATTTCGCCCACGGCCGGAGGGGGATCTTCCAGGATGTGGTTCAACACCAGGGCCTTTACCCAGCCCACGCCGGATCTGTTTGGCAACGCCTTCGGCAAGGTCTCGCGGGACTCCATCATGGGACCGGGAACCATCTCGAACAACATGTCTCTCTCGAAGACCATGCAGCTGGGCGACACCCGCAGCCTGGAGTTTCGCGCCACGGCCAGCAACGTCTTCAATACCGTACAGTATGCCGGGGTGGACACGAGTTTGACCTCGCCGACCGCGGGACAGGTAACTTCGGCCGGAGCCATGCGTTCGTTCCAGTTCACGGGGAGATTTCGCTTTTAGCGGAGCTGGAAACTAGCGGGGTTAGCCGCGCTGCGCGCGTCCCCGGGGAACCTCGACCAAGCTGAAGTCTTGAAAGGGCGCGACTTCAGTCGTGCCGAATGCGCCTTGAAGATGACTGGGGCTTTAGCCCCTGAGGGAATCGCATGACGAGTTGGTTGCGGAGAGTCGGAGCAGGAATGGCGATGCTGGCGCTTGCGGCTCCGGGAGCGCAGCCGGGAATCGCCCAAAACCCCGGCCAAACAACGGGCGACAGCTCGAGTGCGCAGGTGTCGAACACGCCGCAGGGCGGCTACGTGCTCAAGATGAATGGTGAGCTGGTGCTGACCAACGTCGTGGCCCGCGACACCAAGACCGGCGAACTGGTCCTCGGCCTGAAGAGAAGCGATTTCAGCATCCAGGAGAATGGCAAGCCGCAGCAGATCGAGACCTTCGACTTTGAAAGCGTTGACAAGGCCACTCCGCTCAACGAAGCCACCATCACCGGTCTGGCCACGGGCGGCAGCGTAAGCGGCGGCAAGGCAGCCGTGGTCGCCAAGCCCGAAGACCTGCGCAATCACCGCCTTATTGTCATGTTTTTCGACCTCACCTCGATGCAGCCTGAAGATCTGGATCGCAGCGTGACGGCAGCGCAGGACTTCTTGCGCAAGAAGATGCAGCCCGCCGACCTGGTGGCGCTGATCTCGCTCGACACCACCCTGAAGGTGGACCAGGACTTTACCGCCGACAAAGATGCGCTCATCCAGAAAGTGGCCGTCTACAACGGCACCGAAGGGCAGGGGTTTGCCGCAGGCGCTACCGCCAACACCAACCAGGTGGAAGACACCACCGGCTACACGCCCGACGAGAGCGAATACAACGACATGAATACCGACCGCGAATTGTTCGCGTTGCGGGCCATTGCCAAGTCGCTTGAAAAGATCTCTGAGAAGAAATCGCTGCTCTATTTTTCAGGCGGCATCTCGCGCGACGGCATTGAGAACCAGGCATCTCTGCGCTCGGCCATCAACGCGGCGGTTCGCGCCAACCTGGCCATCTACAGCGTCGACACGCGCGGTCTGCAAGCGGTGTTGCCCTTGGGCGATGCTTCAACCGGGAGCCTGCGCGGCAATGGCGCGGCCAACGGCGGCGCGCTCATGAACAACATGAACGCCAACTTTGCCACACAAGAGGTCATGGCCACGCTGTCGACCGATACCGGTGGCAAGGCGTTCTTCGATTCCAATGACTTTGCCCCGGCTTTCGCAAGGGTGCAGGCCGACACATCGGCCTATTACGCCATCGGATTTCGCAGCACCAATCCGGCGCGCGACGGCAGATATCGCAAGCTGACAATCAAGATCAACCGCCCCGGCGTGAAGCTGGAATACCGCCCCGGCTACTATGCTCCCGCGGACTTCAAGCACTCCGGCAAGGAAGACCGCGAGCGCGACCTCGAAGAGCAGTTGGCCAGCGACCTGCCGGCCACTGACATGGCGGTCTATCTCGACGCAATGTACTTCCGCGAAAACGAGAACCGCTTCTTTGTGCCGGTTTCGCTGGTGGTGCCGGGCTCGCAGATTCCTTTTGTGAAGGGCGGCGACAAAGACAAGGCCACGCTCGACATCCTCGGCACCGTCATCGACGAGGTGAAGCGTCCCATCGGCCGGGCGCGCGAGACCGTCAAGCTGAATCTCGACCCCAGCCTGCAGGCGCGGCAAAAGAACATCCAGTACACAACCAGCTTCGAGCTGCCGCCGGGCAAGTACAAATTGAAGTTCGTCGTCCGCGAAAACCAGACCGGGCGCATGGGCTCGTTTGAAGCCGAAATCGTGCTGCCGGAGATGAAGAAGTCTCCCCTCAAAATCAGTTCGATCGTTCTGGCATCGATGCGGCAGCCCAGCAAAAAACAAGACCCCCTCGTGCGCAACGGGCAGGAATACGTGCCCAACATCAGCCACGTCTTTCGCCAGGACCAGCATCTTTATTTGCTTTACGAGATCTACTCGCCGGCGCGCGAGAAGGCCCCGGCCGACGCGCCCAAGGGCACCAAGCCGGGCATCAGCCTGCTCAGCAGCCTGGAGCTCATCCAGGGCTCGGCCAAGGTCTACGAGACGCCCGTGGTGCAGGCCAAGGCGATCAACGTGGAAGGGCGCGACGCTGTGGCCATCGAGCTGGACGTGCCTTTGACCGGGCTCAAGCCGGGTCCCTACCTGTGCCAGTTGAATGTCATCGACGACGCCGGGGGCAGCTTCGCGTTTCCTCGCTTCGCGGTGCTGGTGAAGGAGCCTGTGCCCCCGCCCGTCCCAACCGCGGTTGGCGCTCCCTGAGATCGGCTTGCCGCTGCCGGCTTGTATCCTCGGAGCGCGAGGATAGCATGGACGAAACCTGCGGCAAGGTTGCAGTCATCGCGGGCGCGACGGGCGGAATCGGTGCGGCTGTTGCCAAAGCGCTGGGCGGCGCCGGTTACCGGCTGGTCTTGAATGGCCGATCCCGGGAAAAACTCGACGCGTTGGCAACCGAGATCGCAGCCCCAACCGCGATTATCGCGGGAGACCTGCGGGACGCGACCGTACCGTCAAAATTGCTGGCTGCGGCCCTCGAGAACTTCTCGCGCTGCGATGTGTGTTTCAACAATGGTGGGATTCTTGAAGTCGGGCCCATTCAGACCATCGATATCGAGCGGGTTTGCGAGATGGCTCGGGTCAACGTGGAGGGCGCTTTTCGCGTCGCCTACACTTTCATGAACATACCCGAACCGCTGACGCCTGCCGATATCGCCCGCGTGGTGCTGTTTATTCTGGACCAACCGGCGCACGTGCGCATTCCCCAACTGATGATTCTGCCCAAAGGACACGAAATCTGAGCAGCCGCAAAGCATGCGGCCTCGATGAACAAGACTCATGCCCTCGACCTGCCGCAGGGATCGGCTAACTCGCTAACTTGCTACCTCCGCGCAGCGGAAGCTAACTTGCTGCACCTTTACGCCTTTTTCCGCAACCTGTTCAGCCCACGAGCGAATGCGAGACCGGAGAAAAGACTGACCGGATGTTTCGAGGGGAACCATCATCCCTCTGCGGGTTCGTCGTCCGGTAGAGGCAGCGAACCGAACAGCGCCGCCGCAGGTCCCCTGTATCCAAAAGGGCAATGGCGGCAACCACTGCTGCAACAGAATCCGCGCTTGAGATGGTGCGCCTCGGTAAAAACCAGGTTCGGGCCGTCCATGTAGTACTCTTCGGGTTCGAGCGGCGCCTCCGGTGCGGCGGGTGGTCGATTCGGCTCCATGGCTCCATTTTCAAGCATCGCAGCGGCGCATGGCTTAACTAACGGCGGGCAATGGGTAGAATTAAGGCATGACACTCTCAGCGCAGGATCGCGCCCGCAAGATCAAGATCGTCCTTTTCGACGTCGACGGGGTCTGGACCGACGGCACTATCTGGCTTTTCCCCTTTCCCATGGTCGCAGCCGATGGCACGGCCACCACCAAGATGGTTGAGGTAAAGGGCTATAGCGCGCACGACGGGGCCGGCATCACCTTGGCGCGATTGGGCGGCATGAAGTGCGGCGTCATCACCAAGCGCATCAGCGAGACCGTGGCACTGCGCGCGCGCGACCTGAAGCTGGAATTCGTCTACCAGGGACAGGCTTTCAAGATGCAGGCGGTGCGCGACATCGCGGCCAAGGCGGGCGTGCCGCTTGAGGAGATTGCCTTTGTAGGCGACGATGTGGTCGATCTTCCGGCCATGCGCGAATGCGGCCTTGCGGTAGCTGTGGCCAACGCCCGCGAGCGCGTCAAGGCTGAAGCGCACTATGTAACGCCCCACCCTGGCGGCCAGGGCGCGGCCCGCGACGCCATCGAGTTCATCCTCGACGCCAAAGGCGTTCTGGACAAATGCATCGAGGCCTCCATCGACGAGAGCAACCCGCTGCCGCCATCGATGGATATCGGCAAGGGCGGCGATTTGAAGTAGCCACCTGCGGTGGGGCAGACGCCTTCGGCTCGGACCGCGCCCTTAAAAAGCGCGGCGCAGCAAATGACGTAGCACCTGGAGCATTCGCTTAACTGCCCGTAGTGAAAGTCTCCTGTGCGTCAGGGCACGACTTCAGTCATGCCGCAAAATAATACAGGGTGGGCTTTAGCCCCTGAGGAACGTTTTTCAGGAATTCGGACTTCGTCACGGGCTGCTAAGCTGGAAGCCCCAGCCGGAAAAACGACCGTCGTAGTCTAAATGGTGATGAGGGAGATTAGCAATGGATCTGGAGAAAAAACGAGCGGTCGTACTACTGAGCGGTGGCCTCGATTCGGCCACTGTCCTGGCGATTGCCCGCAGCCAGGGGTACGAACTCTTCGCGCTCTCCTTCAGCTATGGGCAGCGGCACATCTGGGAATTGGAAGCAGCGGCTCGCGTTGCCGCATCCATCGGCGTGGCCCAGCACAAAACCGCCAAGATCGACCTGCGCGTGTTTGGCGGCTCTGCACTGACCGACGACATTGCCGTTCCCAAGGGCCGATCGGCAGACGACATGGGCCACGGCATTCCCATCACCTACGTTCCTGCACGCAACACCATCTTTCTTTCCTTCGCCCTGGCCTGGGCCGAGGTGCTGGGTTCGAGCGATATCTTCATCGGCGTCAATGCGCTGGACTATTCGGGCTATCCCGACTGCCGGCCGGAGTTCATTGAGGCCTTTGAGAAGATGGCTAACCTGGCCACCAAGGCCGGTGTCGAAGGCCGGCAGGCGCTCAAGATCCACACCCCGCTGATTGCGCTCACCAAGGCGCAGATCATTCAAAAGGGCACGGAGTTGGGCGTGAACTACGGGCTCACCAGCAGTTGCTACGATCCGTCTCCAACCGGCGCACCCTGCGGCCAATGCGACTCCTGCCTGCTGCGGCTGAAGGGCTTTGGCGAGAATGGAATCGCCGACCCGCTTACGTACAGAAGACCGGGCTCTTAGGTCTCTGACTCATGGATTTGAACCAGGTTGGGTGCCCCAGGTCCCGAGTTTGGGACCTGGGAAAGCACGAATTAGAGGCGCGGAATCGAACGGTCCAAGACCTGGTCTATAGCCTTCAGCTGGTTCTATCCGAGTCAATGGCCTTACCTTAGCAAGATGAGCTAATAGCTAAAAGCTATTAGCTGAAAGCTGGTTTCAATGACCTACGCCGCCAAAGAGATCTTCTACACGCTGCAGGGCGAGGGCGCGCAAGCAGGCCGCGCCGCGGTCTTTTGCCGCTTCACCGGCTGCAACCTGTGGTCGGGACGAGAACAGGACCGCGACTCCGCGATATGCCAATTCTGCGATACCAACTTTATCGGCGTCGACGGCCTGGGCGGCGGCCGGTTTGACTCGGCTCAGGCCTTGGCGGCGGCCGTTGCGGAGAAATGGCCCCGCGAATCCTCCCAAGGCAAGAGATTTGTCGTCTGCACCGGCGGCGAGCCGCTCCTGCAACTGGATACAAACTTGATCGACGCCCTCCACGCGCAAGGCTTTGAGATCGCAGTCGAAACCAATGGAACAATCGCGGCGCCCGAGGGCCTGGATTGGATTTGCGTCAGCCCCAAAGCCGGTACGCACCTGGTGCAGCGCAGCGGCGACGAGTTGAAGCTGGTCTATCCGCAACCATTGGCGCTCCCGGAGAGTTTCAGCGGCCTTGCCTTCCGGCATTTCTTTTTGCAGCCGATGGATGGCCCTTGCCGCGCCGCCAATACCGAACTTGCAGTGCGCTATTGTCTCGATCATCCGCAATGGCGCCTGAGCCTGCAGACGCACAAGATCCTCGGAATTCCATAAGATGGAAGAGATGGAAATCTTCAAGGAATTCTCGATTGAATCGGCGCACTGGCTGCCCAACGTTCCTGCGGGACACAAATGCGGCCGCATGCATGGCCACAGCTTCCACATTCAGATTCATGTGCGTGGCCCCGTCGACCCGCACCTCGGCTGGGTGATGGACTTTGCAGAAATCAAGGCAGCCTTCAAGACCATCGAAGACCGCATCGATCATCGCTGCCTGAACGAAGTCGAAGGCCTCGAAAATCCAACCAGCGAGAATCTCGCCCGCTGGATCTGGAGTGCACTGCGTGCTGCGCTCCCTTTGCTCAGCAAGGTTATCGTGAAAGAAACCTGCACCAGCGGATGCGTCTATTCCGGCTTAATGCAAGATTGACTCCGCAACAAATCTCTGCCGCCGACAAAACAGAAGTTCATCGTCTGCGCGCTTCGGCCTCGTCGAACCATCCGCGCCGTATCGTGCCCGCTATGTTCGATTGATATGGCTTCAGGTCGAGGATCGGCGTTCCCTCAAGCATGTCGATACCGCGCACATGAAGCAAAGGCCCATCCCGCCGCAGCAATTGAACAATTGTCAACGCAATGGGATTGGGCCGCCGGGGCGAGCGCGTGGTGAAGACGCCGTGAGGACGATCGTCGGTCGGCGGCGTCACCAGCAAATCGAACCCTTCCGACCGGTCGAATGCCCACAGCACAACGAGATGCGAAAAGCCTTCGATGTCGGTGAGTCCAGGCTCGAATTCAGGCAGAATGCGAAGTACTCCTTCCGCATCGTGCTGGGCGTCAAAGCCCTTGGGAATCACGGTTGCGTCGGTATAGGGGCTGCCGACAAATCCAATCGGTTGAGGCGTAAACATCCGGGTCGCTTCCTCCGCTCTTCCAGTGCTCTGAGATTAGCATAGCGTCGTCGCGCGGAGGAGTTCGATGAAGCATCGCGTCTCCATGCGCATCTATGTTAGTCCGTCGTATAGCGGATCTCCAGCGTGCGTACGCGATAGCAGGAGTAAGTCAACACCGCTGCAATCAGCAGCAACAATCCCAAGGTTGCCACCCAGCCGGATACCGGCTCGGTCTGAACCGTGAGAAGCGCGAAGATACCGTCCGCGCTGACGCTGACCGGCATCAGGTGGCGCAGATACGAAGCCACGCTCAGCTTCTGCAGCAGCGACGGAAGAACCGGATTGATGGCTTCCCAGCCAAGCACAAGCATCGCCGCCGGCGTGGGATTTCTGAACATCATGCTGAGCAACAGGAAAATGGCGCCGTAGCCAAGGCACGCCAGCACCACAATAAGCAGATAGGCTTCCATTTGGCCAAGCCCCGGGCCATTGAAAATGTAGTCGCGCCCGGCTGCGCCAAAGCCCGCATACATCAGCGCGAAGTCGCCGACAATTGCGCTGCAGAACAAGAACACCGCGCTGATCGAACCCGCCGCGAACTTCGACAGCAGCAGTACTTCGCGCCTCACCGGAGAAAGAAGATAGAAGTGCAGGCTGCGTTCAATCATCTCGCCGCGGATCAGCCGCGAGAAGATTCCCAGACAACCGAAGAAAACGCCCAGCCGAATGTAATAGAGCTGCACAATGCCGGCAAGTACATTGGTATCCTCGCCGATCATGAACGATGGATGCCTCTCGAAAAGCATGTGTATCGCAATGATGACCGTGGGAATGTAGGCGAGAAAATAGATCCAGCTCGCCTTCCACGAGAAAAGATTCCTGCGCAGTTCGATCCGCGTCAGACGCCGCGCCTGAATCCACCAAAGACCCCACGGCTGTTGAGCGAGATTCTTTCCGAGATTTGCAATATTCGTTTGCATCACGACGCACTCCCATCCGAGCCGATCAGGTATTGGTAGATTGCATTGGCGTCGTCGTCGGCGGGCGCGACCGCATCGATTTTCACCAGGCCCTTGGCCGCGATCCCGCACAGCATGGTGTGGAACTGATCGATGTCCGCTGTGCGCAGAAAGACGCCTTTTCCATCCGCATGAAGCCGCGCTTCAACGCAGTGATTGATGGCAAACATCTTCGAAGCCAGCAGTTCCGGATGTTCGCAGCGAATCAGAACCTGCATCGGCTTCTCGTGCACTTCCTGCCGCACCTGGTGAATGCTGCCCTCGGCAATGAGATATCCGCCGGTGATGAGCACCACGCGATCCGAGATGCGATCGACTTCATCCAGAATGTGGCTGGAGATCAGCACGTGCATGCCTTGCCGGCCAAGCTCTTGAAACAGCGCGATGGATTCGGCGCGCGCCATCGGATCCAGTCCGTTCAACGGCTCGTCGAGCACCAGCACTCTGGGATGATGCGCGATGGCCTGTGCCAGCCGAATCTTCTGGCGCATCCCCTTGCTGTATCCGGCGATGGAGCGGCCCGCGGCATCGCCAAGCTGTACACGCTCCAATGCCTCGATTGTCAGATGCACAGCCATGTCTTCTTCCATCCCGTGCAGCATCAGGCTATCGAGAATGAACTGCCATCCAGTTACACCGCGCGGAAAGAAATCGAACTGCGTGCAGTAGCCCACCATGCTGAAGAATTCCGGCGCGCTGTCGGGCGTGAGGCCCAGAACGGAAATTCGTCCGCTGCTCGGCTGCACCAACCCCGTCATCAGATTCATCAGCGTTGTCTTGCCCGAGCCATTCGGGCCAACAAGCGTCGTGATTCCCGGCGGAATTGAAAGCGAGATGCGATTGACTCCGAGAACTTCGCCGTAGAATTTTGAAACATCTTCGAAAACAATTGTGTCGTTCATCCGCGGACCACCTCTCGGGCGCGAATGCGCGCATTCAGCATGGCGATGAATAGAAAGCAGGCCAGACCAAGCATGACCGCGATCGCGCCGGTCGGAAGCGACAATCTGTCATTGAACGGCGCCGGGGCGCCAAGCAATCTCTGCCAGATGTTCGACATCATCACGGGAATATTTAGCAGCAGTCCCCACCTGGTTCGAAGCACTGCACTGAAGATACCGCCGACGCCTGCGGGCACAAACATCGCGGCGAAAATGATGCCGGTAGCTACCACTCTCCACTTGACCCACGAAGACAGAGCCAGACAAAGAATAGAAATGAAAGCAATCCAGATGACTGCTCCCGCGAACAATCCGAAGGCAATGCGGAGATTTGCGGCGGCCCACGGCTGCGGCGAAGAATAGCCCTGATAGACAAACAGCAGCAGGCAAGGCACCCATGTAACCACCGAGAGCGATCCGAACAGCGCGATGAATTTGCCGGACACATAACCAAGTCGCGAAACAGGATGACTCAGCAAGATCGGCAATGCATTGTCGGCGAGATCGAAGGTGATGAGCCTGGGTGCGATCCACGATGCCAGAACGAAACCCAGCCAGCATTGCGAGCTCAGAACCTTTGCGAAATACCGTGCATCGATGGCGATTGTTTGCGGGCCCTGGCTGTTGATCAGCGCCCGCGCAAGCGGGTTATTGGCAAGGTAGATCCCGATCAGAAATAGAACAAAGGGCAGCAGAGAAAGTACGAAGAGGCCGATCGTGATCTTCGACGACCAGGCCTCTAGGAAGGCATAGCGCGCAATCGCCGCGACTCGCTTCCAGGGCGGTGTTATGCTGCCCGTGTAGGCACTATAGTTGTGCTTGTAGACTGCCATTGGCTGCCCTCCCCGAATCGTTGTCCATGGCACGCAAAAAGATATCTTCAAGCGAGTCGCGCCGTTGATTCATGCGGCGAATCTGCACTCCCTGTTCGGAAGCGATAACATAAAGATCCCTGGTTTCAATGTTATCGGGAATGACGAGCTTGATGCGCCCGCCGGGAAACGACGCACACTCGCAGCCGAGCGAACGAATGCTGACCGCAAAGCGCTCTGTCGCACCCACAGTCTCCAACTCGATAAAGCTTCGATTCGAGCGGCGCTCTTCTTCGATATTGCAGAGAGCGGCGATGCGTCCATTTTTCAGAATCAGCACCTCATCGCATGTCTCATCGATATCGCGCAGCAAGTGCGAGGAGATGAGCAGCCGGATGCTGCCCTCTTTGCGAATCTCCTTGATCAGTTGAATCATGCGCTGGCGCGCAACGGGGTCGAGTCCGTTGGTGGGCTCATCCAGAATCAGCAGCCGCGGCCCGTGCGCCAGTGCCTGGGCCATCTTGATGAGCTGTTTCATTCCCAGCGAATAGGTACTTACCTTGCGGTATCGAACCTCGCCGAGGCCCACATAGAAGAGTGCCTCATGAGCGCGTTCAAGCGCCGTGGCCGCAGGCAAGCCTGCCAGCTCGGCCATGTAGCGAACAAATCGCACACCGCTCATGTTGCCGATGAAGGAGTCGTTCTCAGGCATGTAACCAATGCCTGCGCAAATTTGTGCGCGTTCGCGGCGCGTGTCCAGTCCAAACACACGAGCGGCCCCTTTGGCGGGAAGATGAAATCCAAGCAGAGTATTAATCAGCGTGGACTTCCCTGCGCCATTGGGGCCGAGCAGGCCGATGGCCTGCCCTTTCAATTCGCCCGTTAGCCCGTCGAGCACAACGCGATTGCCGAACCGGACCTGCAATTCATTCAGATCGATGATGCCCATGTTAGTTGTTTACGCTGGCAACGGCCTTCTTGTTCCCGGAATTCATCAACGTTCCGAGAGTCAGGAAGTCGAAGCCGAACAGGTGACTGTCGCTGGCTGCTTCCAGCCGTGTTTGCTCTCCTCGCGCACAGATTACCGTAGGCCGGGCATCGGCTGCCAACTGGCTCAGCGCATTGGCCGTATCTCCCGTAAATTGAGACAGCAGCGGCGTCAGCACCGGGGTCAGGTTCTGGTAGGCAATGGCGGAATAATTCTCGTTCTTGTCCTTGGGCAGCAGCGCCTTGAAGGCTGTCGACTGCGCCAGGGAGTTTCCGCTCTGCTGCGTTTGCAAAGCCTGCATGATCATCGCCCTGCTCGGCGCAACAACCATGTACCCGTTTGAATACGTGTACTGGGCGATTGCGTTGCCCGTGGTCACGTCGCGCAGCAGATAGTAGGTTTGCCCCGCCACGACTTCGGACTCGATGGCAATCGAATGTGCCTTCTTGCCTTGGCTCAGCCCTTGTATCGACTTCACCAACTGTTCGATGGTTTGCTCCAGGTGTGCAGAATCGCGCACTTCAATCACAGCCTTCCACGACGGTGTCGGCAGCACCGGACCATCCAGCGAAACCAGGAAATCTCCACCCAGGTTGGCGGCCAGATCGTCTCGGAAGTTGATCTGCAGCTTGGCCTCGGCATCGCTCAGTCCCTGTCCGCCGTCTTGTCGGCTGGCCATGGCAATAATGTCGTCGGCGATAGCCTTGGGATCTTTGGAAAGAAGCGCCAGTGCCACCGCAGCATTGGGTGTGACAAAGTCAAGCGAACCAATGGGAGCAGGCTCGGCCAGCCACGATGCGACACCTTGCCTGGCGCCGGAGAATTGCAGACTCACGCGGTTCTCGGGATGTCCGTTGCGCTCGCGATGCTCCGCGATCAGAAACTGCGCGCCGTTCATTCCGCTGTTCTCCAAGCCTGCCTTGGACTGAGGCGTGGCATTTCCCTGGCTGGACTTGGCGGCGATCATTTGCTGAATATTCGCAGCCAGAATCATGCCGGCTCCGCGAGTGTATGCGGCGGAGATTTGCTGACCAAACGCAGACCCTGCGAAACCGCTGGCCCCGGCGTTCAGTTGCGCATCCATCTTCTTCAGCGTTGCAACGCTGTTTGAAAACACTGCCTCGTGCTGCCGGATGAGTGCATAAGCGGTCTTTCCTTTTGCAGAGTCGGCTGCCGTTGCCAGCGAACTTTCATCGAGGACCGTGATTCCGGGCGATGTCCCGGTTGCCGGAAACTGCGTGGTCAGCAAATCGCCAAGACCGCTCTTCGTGACATCGGTCATGATGGCGAAGCTGCCGTTGTTGCCCTGGCCGGATCCGACGATCACGATCTCGTCGCCAAGATACTGGCTCATTTGATGAATCTTGTCGATCAACGAGTCCAGGTCCGCGGTGTTGTTCTGATGCTTCTGGTTCCACCACTGCTGCAACGCCGGGCTCTGCTGCAACTGCTCGTGAAATACCTGGTTTGCCTGGCTCAGAAAATCGCCGAGATTCGGAATGCTGACATAGAGCATGGTATCGGCGGGAACGCGCTGAACCAGATCGCTGGTATAGCGAAGAGCGGGCGTTGGAATCTGTTCAATGCGGTTCTGCAGCACGGAGAACTGTGCCAGCAGCACGAGAAACTTCTCGCGATCGTGGCTCCAGGCTATCTGCTGTTCCACCGGCTCCGTGGTGAGGCTGTCGCTGGTCGAGAGTTGGTCGCCGGCCGAGATCGTCGAGTCGATACCGGCATGAGAAACATGCACGGAACCTTGCAGCACCGCAACGCGCGAGCCTTTGATTCCAGCGTTGACTGAGAACACGGTCCCGGTCACTGCCACGCGGCAATCGCGCGTCTTCAAATACAGGTGCCCGGAGGTGCGCTTGGCGGCCTGCACAATCACATCGCCGTTGTCGAGCGTCACCGTCATGTCCCGCCCTCTTGCACCCACACCCAACACGCTTCGTTCGCTCACTTCGATGGTCGATCCATCCGCAAGCCGCAACACGGCATCGGTTCCGCCGCTGGTACGCACGCGGTCCCCTTCCTGCAACAGATCTCCGGCAGCAAGCGGACGATTGCCATTCGCGGAAATGCGATACGCTGTGCCATCGATGGATTGCACCTCGGCGCGCACACCGGGCGGGACCTGCCAATAGGCCCTGTAAATGAAGAGTGAAAAGACGGCCAATGCAAAGGCGGAGGCCAGCGTCCAGCCGAAGGCCTGCGGGCGCCACGTAAATACTCTGGCCGCCTTCGGCACGGACCAATCCACCTGCGCGGTTCCAGCGCGGAACTTGTGCTGGCAGACGCTGCATTCGCGCAGATGCGCTTCAATCACCAAAGTGCGCGGGTTCTCGAGCTTCCCCGCACGATAGGCAGGAAGCAGATGTTGTACATCGTCGCAACTTTCGATGACGTCGATCGCTGTATTAGTGACTCCGTCCAATCCCAGCCGGTCAGCCACACGCATGGCAGATGCGGCAATTTGTGCATCGTCGGGTTCAGCCGCCTGGATCGCCTTTACCGCAGTCTTCAGGAGCATCTCATCGCGTTTCATAGTTTTCCCCGTTCCAATTCTGAGAGTCGTTTCCTTAGTCTTGACTTGGCATTGTGAACCGTCACTGCCACCACTGCCGCCGAAGTGCCCATCAATGCCGCGATTTCCCGATTGCCCAACTCTTCCACGAAGCGCAGCACAAACATCTCCGCCGCCCGTGGAGGCAATTCTCCAATTGCCATCCTCAGCAAGCCGCCCAGTTCCCTGCCGGCCGTTTCTGCCTCCGGCGAACTGCCTGGCCCTGCACCCACCAAATCTGCAGCCTGATCCAAAGTCTCAGCGCGCGCCGCCTTGCGCCTTCGCAACAGGTCGAGAGCGCCGTTGATGGCAGCCCGATAGAGATAGCTGCCCGCGTTCGCCATTTGCCCCTGCGCCCCCGCCAGCCGCAGAAACACCGCCTGGGCCACATCCTCCGCATCGGACCGGTTGCCGGTAATGCGCCAGGCTGCGCTGAGAACGCGCTTGTGGTGCTCTCCGAATAGCTGGGAGAGTTCGTCTGTAAACGGCAAGATTGCGCTGCCGACGGCCACGGGTACCTCTTCTTGATCTTTCATATGGATGACGCCCCAATTCCAGAATTATTAACCGGGATTGAAAGCAAATACGGCAGAGGGGCACCCGCCGTTCCGCTTCAGGAACAATTTGGGGCGCCGGCTGAAGCGGCTCCAAAGTCTCTTGCCCCGATTGCAATTTGAGATTCACTAGATCGGAGGCGCTGCCGATAAAGGCAGAATGAGATCCGCCCAAGGACCGAGACATCTGCCCAAAGCAGACCCGTACTGTCCGAGTTCGGCAACCGACTTCTGCTTCAGGTCTTTTCCGGCTGGGCATGACCGCAACCACAAACGAACCTGCAAGAACTGATTCTGCGCGGTTTGAAGGAGCTTCCCCATGGCGACTGGTGTCTACGTCACGAATGTTGAAACGGTTCTGCCCGACAATTGCTTCATCTATTCCCGGACGAATCTGAAGGGCGTCATCATCGAGGCCAACGCGGCCTTCGCCGAGATCAGCGGCTACCGTGTGGACGAAATGGTGGGCAAGCCGCACAACCTCGTGCGCCATCCCGACATGCCAAAAGAGGCATTTGCCGATCTCTGGAAGTCCCTTAAGGCCGGCCGGCCTTGGCAAGGGGTCGTGAAAAATCGCCGCAGCGACGGCGGTTTCTACTGGGTATTGGCAAACGTGTCGCCCGTGCGCGAGGGAGGCGAGGTCATTGGCTATCAATCGCTGCGCTCCAGGCCGTCGCGGGAGCAGATCGCCGCCGCGACCGCCGCCTACCGCCAGATACGCGCCCGAAGCACCAGCCTCAAGGTGAAAGAGGGCCAGGTAGTCCCGGCCCGAAGCGCTTGGGCAGAGCGAGCCAGCAGTTTCGATTTCCAGTTGATCGTTGGAGTCCTGTTGGCGCTGGCGGCGTCCTTGGTGGGTTTGGGCTCGATTCTGTGGGCGGCCGATCAGGTGTTCCTCCGCGATTTCGCCGTCATCCTGTTGGGCCTCAGCGGCCTGTTCGCCCTCTACATTCTGCTCCGCGTCCTGCCCCGGCTTAGCGGCGATCTGGATCGAATCGAGTCCTATCTGGATCAGGTACTTTCCAGTGGAGATTTGATCAGCCGCTTCGAGTTGTCGCGCCAAGACCGCATGGGCGCCATCGGGCGCAAGCTCGGCCTGCTGGTGGGCTGGGTCCAGTCCACCGTCCAATGCATCGGCGACGCAGTCATCCAAGTGCAAGACGGAACAGAACAGGTGTACAAGGCGGTGATGGAGATCGACCAGGCCGCCAGCACCCAGAGTTCGGCGACGGCTTCCGTTGCTGCAGCAGCGACAGAACTCAGCTTGACCATCAGCGAAGTCTCGCAACATCTGCAAACGACTGAAAGCACGGTCGGTGCAACCGGCCGCAAGGCAACCGAAGGCGCCCTGGTTTCCCAACGCGCCAGCGACCAGATCGACCTGCTGGCTGCAGCCATCAAAACCGCAACCTCCGAAGTGGAAGCGCTGGGAACCAGTTCCGCTGAAGTGGGAGCCATTGCCGGCGTAATCCGGGAGATTGCCGACCAGACCAACCTGTTGGCCCTCAACGCCTCCATCGAAGCAGCCCGGGCCGGAGAAGCGGGTCGCGGCTTCGCCGTGGTCGCCAACGAAGTCCGCAGCCTCGCCGACCGCACCATGAAAGCCACCGGCAAGATCGATTCGCTGATTCTCACCATCAAAGGAGACAGCGACCGCGCCATCGCCGGCATGCGCACCGGCTCAGCCCAGGTAACCGAAGGTGTAGCGCTGGTGCGCGAAGCCCAAGGCGCCCTCAACGGCATCAATCAACTGATGGGCGAAGCAGTGCGCAAGGTAACCGAGATCGCCAATGCGGCATCGCAGCAGACCGAGGCGATGAACGATATCGGCGCCAACATAACGCACGTAGCCGCCATGACCGAGCAAAGCGTCGGCGTGGTTCACAGGACAACCGAGTTGATGGGCGTCCTGACGCCAATGGTGGAGCGGGTGAAGAAGGCCCTCGCGCAATACGAGGTCTAACCGGTCGAGGCATCGGGGGAATCGGAGGTCTGGGCGGATTGATTTTCCGAATATCGCCCACCCGCCCAAGAGATCTCTGTCCCGGAAAGAAAAGCAGATAGACCGGGGTCATGATTTCAAACACCCAACTGGACGGAAAGCAGGGTCAGGTCAATTGCCCGGTACGTCACTCGGTCGAGCATCTCCGCACGGGCAGGTTTCACTTCCATTATCTAAGACCAAAATCAGCAAAGCTTCAGCGGCCGAGGGAATCTACTTTCAAACCCGCACTCACTTTTGTCAATTCAGGCCGACTCAATGAGTGAGACACGCCGCTAGGTTATGGCCAATTTGGGCCCTTTGAAGCGCTCGCGGAGCAAAACCCAGACGCTCCCTGCCAAAAATCCGAAGATCAATCCACCAAGCATCAGCAGCATCCGCTTTGGCGAAGTCTTGGTGTCGGGGTAAGACGCAGGATCGAGAACCTGCAGGAGTGGCGCATCGTGGGATTCGTCCATGCGCGCAGCCTCGTACTGCCTCGCCAGCATTTCGAAGAGCTCCTCGTGATACTTCACCTCCCGCGTCTTCCGCACATAGTCCAATGCCAGCTCCGGAACCTTTGATGTCGGGATTGCCCCATCCCCGATCCTGCCGGATCCTGTCTGAAGCCGGGCGAGTTGCCCCTGCAAGTCGCCAATCTCGCTTTGCAACCGAATATACGCTGGATTCTGCGCAGTCGCAGATTGCCGAAGAGCGCTTAGCTCAACTTCACGGGCCGCGATCTGAGCGCGGGTCTGCGCGATCATCTGGATCTCCGAGGCTGTTTGGCCGGCTGGAGCGATCAATCCAGACTGCTCTTCGGTTTTCTTGAGGTCTACTTCGGCGTCCTCCAAGGCATTCTTCTCCTTGTCAAGTTGTTGCCCAAAGAAAAGTCGGCGCTGCGATGACTCACTCAGAGCCAACCGTCCATTCGTCTCCCTCAAAGCATCCAGATAGGCGTTTACCAGATCGCGCGCCCGACTCGGATCGACGTCCGTCACGCTGAGAGTGACGATAGAATCCTTCAAGCCCACTCCAAACGTAGAATTTGCGGCAAGAATCTTTTCTGCCTGACTCTCCTTCTTCACCTTGTAAACCTTCTTCAAATCAAAGCGCTGAATAATCTGTTCTTCAATGGACCGGCTCTTGAGAATGCCCACGTAAAGGTCCCCGGGGGCCTTTACTCCACCCAGGAGGCTTCCCGCTCCCATCCCTGAAAGCTGGGACAACTGCCCCATGAGGGCGGCAGCCCCGGAACCGCTGCTGGAACTAGGTGGGATAAAGGACGCTGTCGAAGTGTATCGAGGGGAGATGAGAAACGCGGCTAGCGTCACAAGCGTGAAGAAACCAGATGACACGACAAGAATGGTCCTTCTCCCGCGATATAGCGTACCAAGAAGCAAGCCTAGATCAAGCGATCCTTCTTTTGCACTCTGTGTTTCCAGTCGCCTCTCTTGCGAATCCACAATGTCCACCTGGTGCGGTGCCGCTTCAATCATGACATCCCTCTTGTGCCTGTTTTGTAGCCTCTCTGGTCAGCGGAAGGCGCAGCGATTGGATCGGGTCAGGTCCTTTACACTCAGCTGCTTGTGTAGGACAATGCTCGCCCCCCGGCTCTTTCACCAAAACTTAGGTCGGAGCGAGGTCCCTTCGCTGAGCGCTCCGGTTGCGATCAACAATTCGACCACAGCGCGATTATATTAGACTGTAGTGGCCGGGGGTAAAGATGGCTCGCTCTGCTGCCCAGTTTCTTTTGTGGGCGTCGGGCGCTATCATTGTCTTTTCATCAGCGTGTTGTGCCGATAGGAACTAAACTCCGATATGTATCTGAATCGTTCGATTGGAAGGGGAACGTGGCGAAAATTGCATTGATTACCGGCATCACCGGGCAAGACGGGGCTTATTTGGCGGAACTGCTGCTCCGCAAGGGATATGAGGTTCATGGCATTAAGCGACGCAGTTCCCTCTTTAACACTGACCGCATCGACCATCTCTATCAAGATCCGCACGCGGAATGCCAGAAGTTTGTCCTGCACTATGGGGATCTGTCTGATTCGTGCGGCCTCCTGCATATAATGCAAAAGGTCCAACCGGACGAAGTGTACAACCTGGGGGCTCAGAGCCATGTCGCGGTGTCGTTCGAGCAGCCGGAGTACACGGCGAACGTCGACGGGTTGGGGGCCCTAAGGCTCCTTGAGGCCATCAGGATCCTTGGGGCTGAGAAAAAGACGCGCTTCTACCAGGCCTCGACCTCGGAACTCTACGGTCTGGTTCAACAGGTTCCCCAGTCAGAGAAGACGCCGTTTTATCCCAGGTCGCCATACGCAGTCGCCAAGCTGTACGCATACTGGATCACCGTGAATTATCGCGAGGCGTATGGAATGTATGCGTGCAATGGAATTCTCTTCAACCACGAATCGCCGCTGCGTGGAGAGACCTTTGTAACACGGAAGATTACCCGGGCGCTGGCGCGTATCAAACTCGGACTGCAGGACAAGCTCTACCTGGGGAATCTCGATAGCCTCAGGGACTGGGGCCATGCGCGGGACTACGTGGAAATGCAGTGGCGGATGCTCCAGCAAGAAAAACCTGAAGATTTTGTGATCGCAACCGGTGTGCAGCGCAGCGTGCGCGAATTCGTAACCCTCTCGGCTGAGGTTCTCGGCATCAGACTCGAATGGCAGGGACATGGCGTCGAAGAAAAGGCCGTGGATGGGAACGGCGCTACTGTGGTCGAGGTAGATCCAAGGTATTTTCGCCCATCGGAAGTTGAGACCCTTCTGGGCGATCCAAGCTATGCGCACCAGCAACTGGGATGGAAGCCCACAGTGACCTTTGAAGCCCTTGTGAAAGACATGACCGAGACCGACCTGATGGCGGCGAAACGCGACCAACTCGTCAAGAAGCACGGATATGGCACCTATGACTACTACGAATAATTCCCGCCTGGCCGGCTCGAAGGTTTACATAGCTGGACACAAGGGCCTGGCAGGCTCAGCCCTCGTGAGACGGCTGGATCATGAGGGCTGCGCGGCAATTGTGACCCGGACCCATGCAGAATTGGATCTGACAGACCAAGTGGCCGTGCGTGACTTCTTTGCCGAACAGCGCCCCGAGTATGTCATGCTGGCTGCGGCGAAGGTGGGCGGCATTCTAGCTAACAACACGCGTCCCGCGGAATTCATTCACGACAACCTCGCCATCCAGACCAATGTCATTCGCGTGGCTCATGAATTCGCAGTGAAGCGGCTGCTATTCCTTGGCTCGAGTTGCATCTACCCTCGAGATTGCCCGCAGCCAATCAAAGAAGAATACATGCTCACCGGCCCTCTGGAGTCGACCAACCGGTCCTATGCCATGGCTAAACTCGCAGGTATCGAGATGTGCTGGGCCTTCAATCGACAATACGGGACCCAATACATCGCTGCGATGCCCACTAACCTTTACGGTCCAAACGACAACTACGATCTGACAAGTTCCCATGTGCTTCCTGCCTTGATACGCAAGATGCACGAAGCGAAGTTGGCAGAAGCCTCCGAAGTCTCCGTTTGGGGAACAGGATCCGTCCTGCGCGAGTTCCTTCACAGCGACGATATGGCAGATGCCTGCGTGTTTCTGATGAACCTGCCGGACGATCCCTATGCTTCCATAGCGCGCTCGGAGTCCCAGGCGCCCTTGGTCAATGTTGGCTGCGGTGAAGACCTGACAGTTCGGGAACTTGCTGAGCTGATTCGCGACGTCGTTGGTTTCAAGGGACGGCTGACCTTTGACCTATCCAAGCCCGACGGCACATCACGGAAGCTGCTGGATGTCGCGCGGATGAGAAGCCTCGGCTGGCGGGCCTCCATCGGTCTTCGAAAAGGTCTCGAATCGGTCTATTCGTCGTATTCGACTACCGATGCTGGTCTACGAGCTCACCGACGGGATTCCGCATAGTGGGCGGCATGATCAAGCCAATCATATTGAAAATCCGCCAGTTGCTGCGTCATCAAGACCCAATCAGCCTGGACGAAGCCGCTCGCGGGAATGAAAGAAATCGCCGCGCCATGATTACAGGTAGCGTGGCTACCCTGGCGCGCGTGGTGCAGATCGGCACCTCGCTTGTTACCGTTCCTCTGACATTGAAGTACCTTGGTAATGAGCGCTTCGGTCTCTGGATGACCATTAGCTCGGTGCTGGCAATGGCCTCGTTTGCCGACTTCGGCGTGGGCAACGGAGTGCTGAATACCGTCGCCAAGGCCATGGGGAAAGACGATATCGAAGGAGTTCGCAAGGCGGCCTCCAGCGGTTTTGCCATTCTCAGTTCCATCGCCGCTTTCTTGCTGATGGCCTTTTTCTCGGTTTTTCGATTCGTCGATTGGGGAAACTTCTTTCGGGTCGCCTCTCCGCTGGCTAGACTCGAAGCCGGTCCTGCGCTTGCGGTCTTTGCAACCTGCTTCGCACTCAACATTTCAATGGACGTGGTGCAGCGCGTACAACTCGGCCTGCAGCAAGGATACCGCTTCAGTCTGTGGCAACTGTGTGGCAGCACCATGGGTTTTCTCGGAGTGCTTTGCGGCATCTGGCTGCACGTAAGCCTCCCCCTGCTTGTGGTGGCCATTGCCGGTGCGCCCATACTCGCCACTACCCTAAATGCTATCCATTTCTTTGGCTTTGTCCGTCCCGACCTATTCCCAAGTGCGAGGCTCGTTTCTCGTCCCGTGATCGCCCAGATTGCTCGGCTCGGTGGCCTCTTCTTCGTCCTCCAGATGGTCATGGCTGTCTCCTATTCCGCGGACAACTTCATCGTTGCACGCACCCTTGGCGCAGTGAACGTGCCGGAATACTCCATCCCCCAGCGCATGTTCTCTATGATCGCGATGATGTCGGGGATGTTGGTTGGCCCTCTTTGGCCCGCTTATGGCGAGGCCATCTCCCGCGGCCACATCGGTTGGGTGAAACACACACTCCGCAAATCGCTGTTAATTGTGTTCGGAGCCACATCTGCTGCTTCATTGCTCATTTTGCTCCTCTCACATTGGATCATCCAATGGTGGGTCGGCTCCAGAATTCATCCTCCTTTCTTTCTTCTGCTCGGGCTCGCGGTTTGGACGGTGATTGCGTCCTGTGGGGACGCTGTCGCAATCTTCCTGAACGGTGCGGAGTTGATTCGCTTTCAGGCGATCGTCGCGACCATTTTTGGGATTGGATGCCTAATCACGAAGGTAATTCTCGTGCAACGTTTTGGAATAATTGGCGTCCCTTGGGCAACCTTGACGTCCTACCTATTGCTCAATGCTTTACCATGCGCAGTGTGGGTTCCCCTATTCGTTCGGCGCTTGGGGACTGCCAGATCGGCAGTCTCCTTGCCTTGCCAAATGACCCCAAATGACCAACTGCAAGACCTCGCTCCGTGATTCCGAAACCCTACCTGCAATCCCTCTTGTGCCCGCTCCTTCGGCCCTGGCCGCGTTAGCACCGGGACTTACGGCCCGCAACCCGCGCAGAGCTGACCTCTGCGCGAGATCCGCTCAATCGTTTCAAGCCCATCGGTGCCGCGAGTAGCGCGAGCGGCCTTCTACGACGCGATGCAAACAAGCCCAAGGTTCTTCGTAACAGTGCTCAAGCGCGAGAAGCGAGCCGCCGCTACCTGGCCAAGAGGGGAACTTCACACGCTTACCGAGAACCCGGACAAATGTTCGTAAATATCGGGGCAGAATCCGGAATTCGAGTGCGGCGTGACAGCCATGTCCAACGACGCGTAGAAATGGGGGATGTTCTGTTACGCTTGGCGCTCATCCCGAAGACTTTTCATTTCGGCCTCGAGCATCATGCTTATTACCTGCTCCATGCCGCTCGCGGCCTTCCACCCCAGGACAGTCTCAGCCCTTGAAGGATCGACCTTGTTCCGCAAGATGTCGGTCGGCCGCATGAGATGCTCATCCTTATCTACATAAGCTTGCCAATCTTTACCTATGAGTTTGAATGCCGCTTCCACAAACTGAGTTAGAGTGTGACTTTGGCCTGTCGCGATAATGTAGTCCCGCGCCGAAGACTGCTCCAGCATCATTAAGATGGCCTGCACGTATTCTGGCGCCCAGCCCCAATCTCTTTCAATTTCAAGATTGCCGAGTGTGAGCCGTGTCTTCATGCCCAAGGCCACCGACGCGGCGGCATGAATGATCTTGCGTGTTACGAAGCGTCGGGGCCGCAACGGCGAATCGTGGTTCGACAAGATTCCGGTACATGCGAACATGCCATACGCTTCCCTGTAGTTTGCAACAGCCCAGTAGGCAGATGCCTTGGCTACCGCATAAGGACTACGCGGATGAAATTGCGTGCCCTCATTTGCGATATTGTTCCCCGTGTCACCGAAGCATTCGGTTGAACCGGCATTGTAGAGGCGGATGTCGAGGTCTGAAAGGCGAATCGCCTCGAGCAGCGTAAGGGTACCGAGCGCGATGCTTTCGATGGTTTCCACAGGCTGGTCGAAAGAAAGTCCAACGGAACTTTGACCCGCAAGACTAAACACTTCGTTCGGATGAATTCGCCGAAGCAAGCCGATGGCACTACCCGTATCCCTAAGATTCAGGGATACGAGATGAACCGAATCGTAGATCCCAAGCTGATGGAGGTTCACAAAACTAGTCAGTTCCGCGTCCCGCGAACTACCCCAGACTTCGTAGCCGCGTTCCAACAACAATCTGGCCAGATAGCTGCCGTCCTGCCCGGAAATGCCACAAATCAGTGCCCGTTTGCCCATTCTGGTTTTCCCTGTCGGTTTGTTGGAGACACCGGAGCTAGTCAATTCCCCCGTGTGGATAACGCTGCTGTCTCCGCATAGAGCTTTTGAAACTGCCTGGCCGTTTCCTTGATCGAATACTGGGATAATATCAGAGTCCCCTTCTTAATCAATTCTTCCCGGACCTCAGGTTTGTCCATAATGACTCTTATTAAAGCTGATAGTTCCGAAGGTGAATCGGGGTCGAAATACAGGGCTCCGTCTCGCGCCACCTCCGGCAACGTGCTCGCATTCGAGGCCAGCACCGGAAGCCCCGCGTGAAATGCCTCCAGAATTGGAAGGCCAAAGCCCTCGAACTTGCTTGGGAATACCATCGCAGTCGCGGCTCTGAAAATCGCCTGTAATTCTCCGGGCGTCACAAACCCGAGGAAATGCAGCTGCTCGGCAATGCCGAAATCTTGAGCGAGTTTGTCGAGAATTGGACGAGGATCCTTTGACGACCCAGTGAAGAACACATGCGGGGCCAACCCTTGTTCCTTCTTTAGAATATTGAGCGCCCGCAGAATCACCTCGTGATTCTTATGGGGCCAGAGTATCGCTGGATAGAAGAAAAAAGAGCTTGGGAGGCTAAATTTCTTGATGGCCGCTTGGATATCTTCCGCCGAAGGGCTCTTGTAGGCATCGAATACGGAACCCCAAGGGATCACCTCGATCCTTTCGTCGGCAATATTGTAATGGTCCATAACATCGCGCTTTGTCCATTCAGCCTGAACACACACATTCGAAGCCCGATTACAAAACGTCCGATACAGCCTTTCGCGTTGGTTAAACTCCGCCTTGGAAAAGAACTGTGGATAATGGAGGTGCTGCAGGTCCCACGGTTGATAGATCGTCGGCAATTCCGTCAGATACGCAATTTGAGTAGGAAAATGGACTAGATCGAATTGCCGAGACTCGACAAAGCCGTCAGAGACAGGTATTTGCGCCTTTCCGGCAAACAACATCCTCCAAATGAATCGAAGCGGTGCAACCTTTCGAAGTGCTGCCCTAGTAACAGACAACGGGGACTCACGAATGCCTTCCAGCTTACAAGGGCCATAAATATACGGTGCGAGCCAGTCTTTTAACTCTTCACGCACGATGAACGTATATTCTTGATCCGTCCGATCCGAGTCAGAGAATGCCCTGGCCAGAGCCAGCACCGCGGTGCCAATTCCTTGCTTGGGGTCAGCGATTCTGCAATCGATCGCTATGCGGAGTTTGCGGTCCATCGATATTCTGTGCCTCTCTTCAGTAGCAAGTTGATAGGGCTTTTCGTGCCTTCGCACTTTTGCCGCAGCCCATTCAGGACTGAGTACAGCGCTCCTGCGGGTGGATAGTGCGAACTACAATCTCTTTTCCACAAGGGCTCTCCTAGCAGTGTAAATTAAAAAATGATAGAAGCGTCAAGCCGGAGCCGCGACAGATCATTGGATCAAAGCGAATATTGGATTGTCCGGGATCTATGATTCGGCAGCGGCGGGCCTCGCAGGCCGACACGATTTCCAATACTTTATAATACAAAAAAGAATCTTTTCGGCTTTCGCAGGGGGTTCGAACTTGTCGGAGCACTTGATTACAGCTACATCTTTCGAGCAGTCAGCTCGACCAGCGAATTTGCAGCTATGCGGGGGGGGACGGCTCAACGGGGTCGCCGCGGAGGGTAGAACGGGTGAGCCGCTCGTTAGTGTAATCAGTGTTGTGTATAATGGACAGCCTTATGTGACCCGGTGCTTGGAAAGTGTCCTGCAGCAGGATTATCCGAACTTGGAGCACATCGTAATGGATGGCGGATCGACCGACGGCACGGTGGATGTGCTGCGCCAATTCAACGACCGCCTCGCGCTGTGGAGAAGTGAGCCGGACAAGGGAGTATACGACGCGTGGAACAAGGCACTTGCTGAGGCCCGAGGTGAGTGGATTTGCTTTCTGGGAGTGGACGACGAGTTGCTACCCGGCGCGGTTAGCGCCTATATGAAGCTAGCTGCTGAGAATCCCGATGCCGAGTATCTTAGTGCGAGAGTTCTGTGGGTACATCCCTCTGGTTATGAGAGAATTATCGGGGCTCCTTGGACATGGAAGGACTTCTCAAGGTCGATGTGCACTGCCCACGTCGGCAGCATGCACCGTCGCAGCCTCTTTGAGAGGTTGGGCAAGTACGATACCTCTTACCGAATGGTCGCGGACTACGAACTACTGCTGCGGGCTCGAAGCCAACTCAGGACTGCCTATATGCCGGTTACCACAGCTATGATGAGGGCTGGAGGGGTGAGTTGCAGCCGCAAAGCGCTTATAGAGCAGGCGCGTGCGAAGATTGACGCCGGCGGGCGAAACAGGCTGCTCACAGCTCTGGAATTTCGCTGGGCTAGCGCCAAATTCGCGTTGCGCCCTCTGCGCTACGCCTTGGGAAGGAGAGCGGGGCTCGATGAATAATCCCACGGGACAGCCTGTAAATGGACCGGATGCCCCCTCCCCGCTTTATAACTATATCTATTGGTCCACGTTAATCGGGCTGTTCAGCAGCAGCTTCTATTTCATTACCGTGCCATTTCACGTTCGGCTATTTGACGCAATCATCCTGGTAAATCTCCTCCTGATGATCCAGTCGATCGACTTTGCACGCATTGCCAAGTGGATCCCGTGCCTCATCCTTTATCTGGCCATGAGCGGCGGTATTGGAATTTTCAATGGCTCCGACACGGTTACTCAGGTAGCCAAGGAGTTTTCGGGCATATCTGTAAGCCTTCTCTATTTCTATTATTTCTTTGAGATGATCGGAAATGACTTTGAAAGAGCGTTTGCTAATTATGCCAAGATTGCATTCTGGTTTGCAGTAATTGCATTGCCCGTGTGGGTAGCTATGTGCATCTTCCACCATGGCTATGTGCGTCTGCAGGGACTGACATCCGAGCCGGGCGCATTTTGCGAAATCGTTCTTCCCGCCTACTACTGGTATGCTCACCATTACTTTACGTCGCGCAAGCATGGCGGCAAAGTTCTGGTCTTCACCCTTGCGATCATCCTATCGAGCTCGTCTCTTGGCTATCTATGCGTGGCATTTGGGGTCATGCTATTTCTGTCCGCGAGAATCAGGCATTTCGTTGCGGTTCCCTTCATTGTCGGAGGGCTTCTTGCTTTGGCATACACGGCTTCAGGCGATTTTCGAATGCGGGCCGACGACACCCTACTCGCCCTGTCAACGCAAGATGTGAGTAATTCCAATTTGAGTACGTTTGCACTCATTTCCAATGTGTTTGTCACCCAGCAAATTATCAAAGAGAGCCCCCTCATTGGGAAGGGGCTAGGATCGTATCCCATCTCCCACGCTCGCTTCATAGGGGATGTTGCCGGCATTGAATCGCACATGGGGGAGAGTTGGGAAGATATCAACGCGACAGAAGCTGCATCCTTGACCCTTCGCACCCTGTCTGAGTTGGGCATATTAGGGTTCTCAGGCATCCTGGTCTTCATTGTCTATTTCCGTACCGGAGGCTCGGGACCCTACGCCGCCATTAGCAGTGCGATCCTGGTGTCCTACTTCCTGAAACTGATCCGGAACGGCAATTATTTTCCGCCGGAGCAGTTCTTTTTTGTCTTTATCTACATCTTGACTCATCAGCACCATAGGCACCGAATTCGGTCAACCATTAGCCGTGCGTTGCCGCGGTCGTCAATGAGGCAATTGGAATACAGTTAGAAAACCAATTCCCCCGGGTCGCCGTAATGATGGCGGCGCCTGTCGGGAGAGAGGGAACGCTGAGTGGCAATCATCAATCCAAATGAGATCTTGTCAATGCCCGGAGGCATCGATGACCACGCGGTTGTCACACGTGGAGGGAACCGGCATCTTCGATTCTTAAGAACTACGCACTGTCCGACCGTAGGCTGTTATCCGCTTCTATCGATTGATCGTGGAATGGAAGAGGCCGGGGTCCATTCATTCTCGAACCGCCAGAGTCCGGCAGCAGTCTACGTCTCGAAGATTGCATCGAAAATGCGTTTGATGTGCAACTTGGGACGCGCGTCAAAAGGGCCGGTCTTTGTCGGTTTTATGGGGTTTTCAGAGAGCAAGACCTTTCCATTCTCATATTGGAACGAGATGATCCCGTACTGCTTTGATTGTTGGCCGAATGGTTATGAGCGCTGGACTGCGTTCTTCAAGCGGCACCGGGTCCGCATGGCATTCTTCACAGCGCGTCAGAATGCGCAGTACTTTGCCAGCGCGCTTCCCGACATGAAGTCTGTGTGGCTTCCAGAGGCTACTGACCCATTCGAATACGATGCGTCAATACCTTGGCATCAGAGAGATATCGAGGTGTTGGAGTTGGGAAGGAAGAACGACCTTTTCCATGATCGAATCGTAGGCCCGCTAGTCAAAGCAGGCAGACAACATCTTTTCGAGCGAGTCAAGGGGGAGATCATCTTTCCGGACCGAACAGGCCTCATAGCGGGACTCGCGCGAAGCAAAATATCGGTTTGCTTTCCCAGTTCTCAAACACATCCCGAGCGCTCGGGAACATTAGAGACAGTAACTCTCAGATACTTTGAGTCTATAGCCTCAAAGTGCCTCATTGTGGGGCACGCTCCTCAGGAATTGATAGATTTGTTTGGCTACAATCCAGTCATCGAGGCGACGGTTGGGCGCGAATATGAACAGATAGAATCCGTCCTCAACGATCGGGATTGCGTGCAGAGTCTCGTTGAAAAGAACTACCGGCGGTTGTTGGAGGTAGGCACTTGGAAGAGTCGCATCGCGCAACTGCTCGATGTTCTCAAGGCGCATCCCGGCCTGATTTGAGTGGCGCGTTTTCGGACTCTGCAACCGTGTTTCAATGAGCATTGCACCGTGCTGCCGACCTGCAGGCTTCCAGGCAGCGGAAGCGCCGGTCGAGCCTGTTCAATAAGAAATGGGGATGAAATGAAACCGCGCATCGTGCTTTCCGGCGTCAGTCTTAACGAGATGGGGCCGTTAATGGTGTTCAGGGACGCAATCGCATCGCTTGCGGCTGAATACTCCGATCTCTACGAGATCATTGCCCTTGTTCATCGCAAGACACTGTTCAGTGTCCCAGGTGTGACATTCATGGAATACCCCGAGGTGAAGCCTTCCTGGTGGAAGAGAGTCTACTTTGAGTACTACAGGTGTCGCGCCATCAGTGCGGACCTCAAGCCCCATTTGTGGTTTTCAATGGACAACACGACGCCGAACATCAAAGCTGCGGTCAAGGGAGTATATTGCCACAATCCATCGCCGTTTTATTCCTTCACGATCAAAGAGGCGCTGCTCGATTGGAAGTTCGGTCTTTTTACCTTGTTCTTTAGCTTTCTCTACGGGATCAACATCAAGTCAAATAACTTTGTTGTCGTCCAACAGGACTGGCTCCGTCGAGAATTCAAGGCTCGATATGGAGTGGGCAATGTGGTGGTGGCACATCCGTCAGTGGACCATATTCCGATTGAGGCCGGAGTTTCCTCAGGAGAGCCGAACCGCCCCTACCGATTCTTCTATCCGGCTTACCCGCGGACGTTCAAGAATCTTGAACAGATCTTGAACGCCGCGCGGCTACTGGAGCAGGATGGCTTCGACCGCTTCGAGGTGTGGATTACGACGAATGGGTCAGAGACACCTTATGCGGCAAGAATGAGGCGGCAGTATTCGGATCTGGTCACGGTGCGCTGGATGGGGCTTCAACCGCGATCTGAGGTGCTGCGGCTGTATGGCGAAGCGGATTGCCTTTTGTTTCCTTCTAAGTTGGAGACGTGGGGCATGCCGATCACCGAGTTCAAGGCAACAGGGAAACCGATTCTTGTCGCGGATCTGCCCTACGCACATGAAACAGTCGGGGAGTACAGTAAAGCCGCATTTTTCAAGGTCGGCGATAACACCGCGTTAGCCGCGATGATGAGTGGCGCGGCAAGGGGCGAAGGGGGATTTGTTCCCCAGACTGAACAGCAGATCGCTGAGCCATTCTCCCGCAATTGGATAGAACTTTGGAGGATTTTGTTGGCAGACTCGACCTCGTCTTGAAGCTATGGGACCTTGTTCTCAGACAGCTACTGAGTCCACGCCAACCCATTGATGCCAGAGGATGCGATAGACTTGACGAACATGGTAGAAGTAATCGTTCCTACACTCAATGCGGCAAGAGAGTGGCCGCGTTTTGCCTCCGCGCTACGTTCTTGCGTTCGCCCCGAGCAGGTGCTGGTCGTTGATTCAGAATCGAACGATGGGACGCCCGCCTTGGCGCAGACCGAGGGCTTTCAGGTGCATTCGGTAAGCCGCTCGGCCTTCAACCACGGAGGCACCCGGCAGTTGGGTGCCGCAATGCGCCCCAACGCAGAGATCCTGGTCTACATGACACAGGACGCGGTTCTTACCGGTCCAGATTGCGTAGCAAATCTTGTGGCTGCCTTTGATGACCGGCAGGTCGCAGCGGCCTGCGGGCGGCAGTTGCCTTCACCCGGAGCAACGGCCATTGAAGCTCATGCGCGCTTCTTCAACTATCCAGCAACTTCTGCAGTCCGTTCGTTCGAGAGCCGGGCGCAGTTAGGCATTAAGGCCATCTTCCTTTCCAACTCGCTGGCCGCGTACCGCCGTTCGGCGTTGATGGAGATTGGGGGGTTCCCCACGGATGTGATCTTCGGTGAGGATACAGTTACCGCGGCCCGCTTACTCCTTGCAGGCTACAAGGTCGCCTATGTCGCCGGGGCAAGCGCTTATCACAGTCACGGGTATACTCCCATGCAGGAATTCAAGCGTTACTTCGATGTTGGAGTCCTCCATAGCCGTGAGTCCTGGATGCTGGAGGCGTTTGGGCAGGCGAGCGGAGAGGGCAAGCGTTTTGTACTTTCCGAGTTACGCTATCTGTTGCAGCAGGATCCAGTGCAGATTCCTTCCGCCGTGTTGCGCACCGCAATCAAGCTACTCGGTTACCGGATGGGCCGAATGGAGAAGCGGTTGACACCAAGGATCAAGCGCCAACTGAGCATGAATTCCACATTCTGGACCAAACCCGTTTCCAACCGATCTGTTTGACGAGACTTGCAATGTTGCCAGACGAGAGCGGTTTCGCAGTTGACGTGCCCGTTGTAACGCTACGGAATGTGGAGTTTTCTTGAGGGAAAGCCACCCTCGGGAGCATTGCTCCCAGGTACAGCAATTGTGGAACCGCGTTAGCTTGTCGTGCACCTTTTGGTTCCGTCGCAGGAGCCACGAGGCGGCTCGTAGCGTCGCAAGCGTTTCTTCAGACCTTTCAGGCTATAGCGCCGGAGAAGCTGGCTTTTCATAAAACTCAATTCAAATTTGCGAAAAAGAACTGACGCCATCGCCGGAGCAGTTTGCCTATGTCCTGTAGAATTCACCTTCAAATCTTAGGGGATGCTGACTTGGACAAGAATGACTTCAATCCTTGTTCTGCGCCGTTGCGCCGCTGCCAGAGGCCGAGTCACCCCTCATATGTCGCTCACCAACAGCCCTTACTTACCACCGATGCGCATTTTTGCGAATACCCGCAGTTCAAGTGAGGTGGTGATATTGGATTGAGTTCCTGCCCCCAGCAAAGGAAACTTCCACCGTTCATACTGACTCATCGCAGAGATTTCTGTCCCCTTCTTCCCCTTCCATGTCATGCTTGCCGAGATATCGCTCAAGTTACCGCCGCTCAAGTATGCTTTATCGGCAGAGTCCTTGCGGTAACTCACAGCCGCTTTCGTGCGCCCATTGAACCAGTAAGTGCTGCATGCCTTCCCACCGCTGCCCTGCCTGCCGATCCAACTCCCCAGAATCTGTCCGTAATTTGTGTATCCCTGCGGGTAGTGGTAGTTGTCGTAGAAATACGCTCCGTCCACAAGGCCAGGCAGATCTGTATAAACGCCTTCTACGCGCAGGTCCATGCGTTTGACCCAAGGGACGCGCGCGATATAAATGCCTGGATCCATTGCAAAACGCGACAGGAATTTTCCCTCTATCGGGTCGTCCCAGGCAAACTCCTCTGTGTATACAGAAACGTTTCGCCTGAAGCCCGGCAAGTGATAAGTGAGATTGAACTCTGTCGTGCGCTTGCCCGGATCCACCGCTTGGCCGTTGCCGAGGACCGAAAAGGTGTGAAGGAACGTGTTTAGATTCAGAGGACGCCCGTAACCCGCAAAGATAACGGTATGCGCAAATCCAAGTTCGAAGTTTGCCGTAGGCTTGAAAGAGAAGTTTACTCCCCAAAGGTATGGCGGCGGCTTGAGAGGCTCGCCGGCGCTGCCATAGAGCGTGAATGCTGGCCCCAATCCTACATAATGCACGCCGCCCTGACGGGCAAAGAACCCGTCAAAGTGCACCGGGCCAAGCCAGCCAAGCTTCCCAGGCATCCTCGCAGGCTTGACTCTGGCAAAGCGCAGCATCGGCATCGCTTCTGCATTGTTCGACAGAATCAAGGAAGTGGTCCTGTCCGGGCCCCACCAAAGACTCTGCTGTCCAAAGCTAATCTGCCAGTCTGCAAGGTTCAATGCAGAATAAGCCTCAATGAGTCGAATCCTGTCGGTTGTCCCATTTCGAAGATCCCAGCCGAATGGAAGACCGTCGTAACTCGCAATCGTTTGCATGGCAGAATCGCTATATGCCGGCATGGCAGATGCATGTTGGTATTCTCCGCGCACATAGACAGCGACTGACGCAGCCTCAGCACTCACTGAAAGCCCGGTTATCCCATTTACCCCCTTGCCGTAGGGGCGACCGAAGTCGTCGTCCAGCGACTGGCCAAAGTGAAAGGAATCGCGAAGCGGCGTCCCTGCAATCCCCGTATAACGTACGTACGCATCTTCTACGCGTGCCCCGTTGTTCCCGGCCCCTTCGATAACACCCGTTTCGTGAGCGAACTCCAGATCCAACGCTGCCAACAGAGGAGCCGCCGCCTCATCGTTCTCGTCGAACCCCGCATGCGCCTCAGCCAGCAACCGCGCACACTCGAGCCTGGTCCAGGGACGAATTGTCGCGGTGCTTGTCGGCAGGTAGCCCATCACTGCAAGCCGGTCCATGGCGGCATAAATCCAGCTATCCAACGGAACATAACTGGAAGCTTTATAGCGGGTGCCAGATGACTCCGACCGGTTAGTTCCGCCTCCAAAGTCCTCCCTTGCGGGCGCACCGGTTATTGCACCTGCGTAAGGTGATTGCTCCTCTCCCCAATCTGGGGCGCTGGCTGCGAATGGGACGCCCATGTGCGCGTTGCGCCCGATGAAGCGTGCGAGGGGCTCACCAACCAAGCCGCCGTCACCGAGAAACTGCGCCTGAGGTGCCGAAAGGCTACCCGCCTCCGCCGCAAAGGGAGATAGCTGCCCGTGCCCCGCATAGGTTGTTAGGACAATTACCGCAGACACTAACCATTTCCGCATTCGCACTCATCCTACGTCGTCTTGCAACGTTGAAACCTGCGGCTGCCCAGTTCTCGCCAACCAAATCCGGAGAAAACAGGGCCTCCGGGAAAACACTTCGCCGGCGCCATCGCCTCCCGCCAAATACGGAATGCGATGACGCTTCATGCATTTCTTTCCCAAATTGCAGGCCCGTTAGAGAACGTTGATAGCAGCCGCGCCAAGTGCTAACTGCGAGAATACCTGAGTCCAATCCAGCACGCCCCGCAAAGCGGAAGGACGCATGGCTTTGTCAGGAACAATGACCGTATCGCCAGGATTCAACCGCAGTTGATCAAACGAGTTAGGCCATGCGCCCATACCCTTCGACGCCACGCGGCTCACCACCGAACCATCGGCCCGCACGACAAATGAATGGTGCCAGTCTGCATCCCGAGTTGGGCCGCCAGCCAGTTTCACGTAGTACAAGACCGGCTTTCCAGCTTCGAAGAGAAAGGAATTCTGGTCGTACACTGCTCCGACAACGTTCACCGTCGAAGGCACGGATGGCACGATGAACCGGTCCCCATTTTCCAGTTCCATGGGCGGAACATCCTCGATTTTCCCACTGTCCGGGTGAAACTTTAGAACAATGCGTCCGGTCGCCCGAATCTGGCTCAGTCGGGCCATCTGTTGCTGTGCAGCCGCGCGAGAGGCATTCACAGCTTCGATGCCTGATGGAGAGGACGCTGACATGGATAGCGCCTGTGCGCCCTTTTCGGCCTCCATCGTCGCGATGCGAGCGTATTCGTCGATCCGTTGTTGCTGCAGCAGGCGAGTCGATTCCCGCGTAAACTCGGCCCCGTACAAATATGCGCTATCGGCAAGCCCCCCGGCTCTGCGTACCAGGTCGCGCAAGGTCTCGCCCGGCTGCACGCTATAAACACCGGAATGAAGAAACTCGCCCTCCAGATTCACATACTTCGTCTGCTGTTGAAGAGGAACTCGAATGTCCCCCTGAGAAAAGATGGTGACCGTGTCTCCCGGCTGCAAGGCAATATCCTGCGCGGCATCGTGATTGATCAGCAACTTGCCCAGATCGAAGGGAATCAGAGAAGTCTTGAGTGTTTCCGTATCGACTCGTTCTATTACCGCGTAATTCCAATCAATCGCGGGAGCCGATTGATGCACATCGAAGAGTTTCGTCTGCTGCGCGGAGTTCGGGGCTTGCAAAGCGATCGACCCGGTACGCTCCGTTCCCGAAGGATTGGTGGTTTGCTGGACAACTGGGGTCAACGCTGGGGCAAGTGTCCCTTCTGGTGTGGCGACCGCGGATTCAAACTCCGGCACAGGCAAACCAAGATGGCTGCGTTTCCACCAGTAGTCTCTGCTAACCAGAGAGTCCCGATCCGGAATCAAGTCGCTCAAACGCATTCCCTTTCGCCAGCTAAAGCGGCCGGGATTGGCCACATTTCCCCGTAACGTCACGGTCTTCTGATATGCAGGAACGATTGAATAGATTCGCAAGATATCGCCGTCTGCGAGCGGGGCAGACAGTCCGCGGTCATCGAATCCAAACTCCATCGCCTGGCGATGCTGCCGATCCTCCACACGCTCCACCGAGATTCGTGCGCTGGAGGCTACCGCGCTCGTCTTTCCGGCGTCCTCAATCACATCGCGGATCGTTTCCGAGCCGCGTAATTCGTAAATCCCGGGATTATGGATGCTTCCCGCTATGGCCACCTGTGGCCCGACCGCATCGATAAACAGCACGTCCTCTGGCTGCAACCGCACGTCGTGCGATTTGTCGCCGTGGATGAGCAGACCGTACAAGTCGAAATCGGCAATCGTCTTGCCGTTGCGATTCAGCAGAATGTGGCGAAGTGAGCCTTGTGCAGACGGCCCCCCACTGGAAAACAGTGCGTCCACCAACGAACTTAGAGAACTGACTGTGTAGACTCCGGGACGGCGCGCCTGCCCCGTTACATAGATCTGAATCGCTCGAATCTGCCCCATATCGACCGAGAGGCTGAAGTTGCGGTAGGTCTTGCTAACCGCGGTATGTAAATACTGATCCAGTGCTGAAAATTGCAGCCCCGCCACATGCACGATTCCAATTTCGGGAAGATAGATGTCCCCTGAGCGATCGACACGGAGGTTGCCGCTATAATTCACCTGTCCCCATATATGAATCCGCAGCTCATCGTCCGGACCAATCACATATTCCGAAGGCACTGTGGCCGAATCGATTGGTGAGAATGTCGAGGGTACATTCCGAAACAAATCCTCGCCATAAATCTGCAGCATCTGTCCCGTCGTCGCGGCAACAAATTTCTGAAATTCGGTTGGCGCCTCGGGCGGTAACGTCTGAGCCTGCTGCGGGATTCTACCCCGTTGCTGGCTGAGGGATGAACCTTGAGCGGTACTTTCCGACGTCGTCGGTCCAAGCGACTTTGGGGTCGTCGTGCCTAACTCATTGATGCTGTTGGGCTGCATCGATGTCTTCGACTGATTCTGCGCACATTCCTCGCCGGTTGCTGAGAGCCCATCCGCACAATTGACTGAGGAACTTTGAGAGTGGCAAGCTGTTGAAGCCCAAAGAAAAACCAATACTGCGGACGCGAAGGTGAGCTTTTTCATAGAGTCACTCTATTTTCCTGCATTCTCCCTTGGGGCCGCAACTCTGCTCTGAGCAGTCCGATGCGGCTCCAAGAACATAACTCGTCGTTCAAATGGGATCTCAATTTACCACAACTCTATTTACGATGGGCAGCGACCCACGCTCCTGCTCCTGCCTGTGGCCGTAATGCTTGCGCCACGGGCAGGAAAACAGATTGCCGAAGCGGGGCCGGACCGCCCTCAGCTACGCTAGGCCGATTCAGTTTGCGCCAACCCTGCCAAGAACCGCAGGAACGGTGCGCAGCAAGATCTTGAGATCGGCCAGAAGACTCCACGTCTGCACATACTTCGCGTCCAGCCTTACTCGCTTCCCGTAATCCACCTTGCTCCGTCCAGATACTTGCCACAGACCAGAGAGTCCGGGCACTGCAGCCAGATAATACGGCAGAAAATCCCCGTACAGAACCGTCTCTGCCTCGACAACCGGCCTTGGTCCAATAAGCGACATCTCGCCGGAAAGCACATTCAGGAGTTGTGGAAGCTCGTCCAGGCTCCAGCACCGTAGATACTTGCCTACCCAAGTGATGCGCGGATCGCGAAGATCCTTGCGCATTCTCCACATCAAAAGATTCCCACCTGGCTTTACATCTGCGATATGGGCCCGCTGCGCAGCATTCTGGTGCATGGAACGAAACTTCCAGATTCTAAATGAACGGCCACCCTGGCCGACCCGCTGTTCACGGTAAAAAACTGGCCCCTTCGACGTCAGTACGATAGCTGCAGCAATAACTAGCCCGGGAATAGCAAACACCGCAATCATGATCAAAACGGAAAAAAGATCGATACCACGCTTTACATATTGATAGCGCCAAGATTCAATCGGCGCCTCTCCCCATAATGGGTAGGCTGATGGCCACAAGCTTTCCGAAGCAAGCAAGCCGCCTTCGGCCGATTCCATGGGATCGTCATAGACCAATTCACTTTGTGCTATTTCCATAAATCGCTCCTTGGCGCAACGCCCCGGAATGCCAGACGCACATTCTGCTTTCGGGCAATTACACCTGACTCAGTCCGTAATCAATGAATTGAAATCGCATATTTCCGCTATGGCCACAGAAACAAGCGCAGAGGTCTGGCGGCAAATCGCCCAGCCCGTTGTATGAGAATGCGGAATCTAAACAGACAGGTCGCCGCACCACGCGTTTGAATTCAAGCATTCCACAATTGGATTTATGGCTTTTCTCCTCTTCTGCGAATAGGGTTGCATTCTGCTTCAGGCTTGTCAGTAAGTTCGTGACATCTGGAGAACCGTGCATGCGGAGCGCCTATAATGATCAGCGCTATTGCCAAACCACAACCAGCAAAAGTGAAAATCTACACCGTGTTTTGCGGTGCGCTGTTTGCGCACCTGCGTCCTCATCTAGGAATCGCCATGTTCGGATGGTGACTAATAAATCTTTGCATATTCAAGCCGTGGTTGCAACCAAAAATAACCCCTTAACAACCATATTCTTACGTTGATTACATAAATAATTACTACTGTGATAATAACATCTAATGAAATTAGTAATCAAATCTATCTGGGAATATTTGTCCCGGTCGGTACGGCTTGAAACACAAGCCGCCGACTCCCTATATGCAATCCGCGCTATGCGCAATGTATTTGTGTGAATTTCTCAAGGAAATCTACCTTCGAACCCGGCCAATGGAATACGCCGCCCCGAATCAACTCCGACCTGCCTATTACGGTACGAAAGTAAACGGCAGATGTCCATTCTTCGCAAGAAAAACGCGAAAAATCATGAACCCCTTTTGCGACAAGATTTGCCACCGGAGAATCGGCAGCGCCCGGCGTCGGGCCGCAGCGATGCCGCACCGGTCCGCGCCAAATGATGTAATGGCACCATGACATCCCCGCTCCATGCCGAGCGCAGCCTGCGCAACCGAGCCATCTACCTGGCCCGTCAAATGGACTGGCTCCGAGGGTTGCGCGCGGCCATCGCCCTCTGCGCGCCCATGGTGCTGGGCGACCTCGCCGGAATCCCAAACCTGGGCTGGGCAGCGCTCGGCGGGTTTGAAGCCATCATCGCCGACACCGGCGGACCCTATCGCATTCGCATGTCGAGCCTCGCCACGCTCTCGCTCGGAGGGGCCGCCGGCCTGTTCCTCGGCTCCGTCGCCGGCGTCAGCCTGGTCTGGGCGCTTCCCGTTACGGTGCTGTTCTGCTTCGGGTGGAGCTATCTCGCGGTACTCGGCCAGCCCTTCGCCTCTGCCGGAATTTTGGTCCAGGTGATCTTCATTTGCGGCATCGGCGCTCCGACCGCTAGCTGGCATGAAGCCCTCACCCGCAGCCTGCTGCTTCTGGCCGGCGGTGCCTGGGCCGCGCTGCTTTCCCTGTTCCTGTGGCCGCTGGACGCCTATCGCCCTGCCCGCGCTGCTGTCGCAGCCTGCTATACCGAGTTGGCTTCGTTCCTCAACTCCATTTCCGAGCTATCCGGCCGCTCTGAGCAGCCTTCGGACCCGGCCCAGCCTCTCGCCTATCTCGAACCAGCGCCGGATCGCCGCACCCGGCCGTCCCCTGCCTTGTGGCACCGCCTCGCTCAGCACCACCAGTACCGTGTGCGCCAAGCCGTGGAACAGGGTTGGGCCGCCGTGGCCGCCATTCGCGCCGAACACCAGAGCGAAACCGCCCAGGGCCATCACCTCGTCGTACTGCTGGAACACGCCGACCTGCTGATTGCTCGCACTGTGGCCCTGGCCGAGCACCTCGAGGCCCAATTCGCTGCTCAAGGCTCACTCTGCCTCGATCGCAGCCTCCACAGCCTCAGAGACCTGCGCGGCGCCGAGCTGTTTGTCGCCGCTCTGCTGGTGCGCCGCCAAAACGGGTCGGCGGCGCCAGCCCTGGCCCAACGTCAGCAGATGGAAGCGCTCCCCGGTTCCCTCGCCTGCCTTGACCAGTCGGACCTGGCCAATCGCTTCCTCCTGGCCCAGGTCACCGAGTCCGCCCGCCTGCTTGAGACCGCCATTGAAAGCGCCGCGCTTTTGCGGCTCGGCAAAAACACGGCCTCAGAAACTGCAATACCTCCCGGCAGTTCCGTCGGCCACTTGGGCTATGTCTACGCGCGCCTCGCAGAGCTCCGCCCCGGCTGGAACCTCGCTCGCGTCACGGATCAATTGAGAGCCAACTTCAGCTCCCGTTCGCTGCTCCTGCGCCACGCCGTCCGCGTATCCCTGGTTTGTGGCGTGGACGTCGTGCTGATCTTCCTGCTGAACATCGACCACGGATACTGGCTCCTGATGACTTCTCTTATCGTGCTTCAGCCCCATGTCTCAGGCACCATGCGGCGGGGCGCCGAGCGCATCGGCGGCACAGTCGGTGGGGGCATCCTGGCAGCCGTCCTGGCAGCCGCGCTTCACTCCCAGATGGCCACTGCGGCCGTACTGTTCCCCTTGGCACTTCTGGCGTTGGCTTTCTTGCCGGTCAGCTACGCTGTTTTTGCCTTCTTTTTGACGCCCACCTTTGTCCTGGCTTGGCTGCCCTGGTCCGGAGACTGGCAGTTGGCCCTGGTCCGCACCATCAACACCGTCGCCGGCGCCTGCCTTGCCTTGCTCGCCATGCGCTTTCTGTTTCCCTCTTTCGAACGCGACCGGGCGCCGCAGTTTCTCCGCGCAAGCATCGCCGCCGACCGACGATACCTGGCCGAGTTGGCACAATCCTGGCGCAGCCAGTCCCGGTCCTCCCGCCCGCTGGCCAACGCCCGACGCGCCACCGGCCTGGCACACAACGACACGGAAGAGTCCCTGGAGCGCCTTCTCGCCGAGAATTGGCCCCGGCGCCGTCCCTTTGCGCATTTCGTCGCCGCCTTTGTCACCTACCTGCGTCGCTTTGCCCAGAGCGTCACCACCCTTGCCGCGCTCGACGGCGCTTGGGACTGGAAGCAGTCCGCCCCAGTGCAAAGCCGCATGGAACTTCTGAGCCGCCGCCTGCAGTGGCTCGAGGCCTCCGCAGGAACCGGTAGTCAGCCCTTGCTCGAGCCTTGGCCCGCGCCTCGAATCCTTGAAGCGCTGCAGGCCGATTCGCCTCCGCTAAGTCCCCAAGACCACCCCGGCGAGCGGCAACTGGAGCGCCTCGAACGGCAGACCGACGTGCTTCACCGCCAGCTCGAATCGCTGCGGCAACACGGCTGGATTCCAGGCACGCCACGCTGACCAGGCGATTTTTGCAGGGAAACAAGCCGCCTTGCGGTCCGTTTTCTGCCCTTCTACACGAAAATCCCGCATTCCGGACCACCGCTTGAGACAAATGACGGTTAAAATCGTCTGTACAAGTAGGCAGAGCTGCTCCTACCGGCTGCCTGTGCTGTCTTTCTGGACCCGGCAGGGTTCTTCTTCCCTCCTGCCATGCTTGAAAGGCGCGGAATCCCCAGGATGATGAATCGAAAACTGACTTCTCTTTCGTTTGCCGCCGCATCTCTCGTCCTGCTGCCGCTTGTCCCCGCCCGCGCCCAGAACGCCCCAGGCAAACCTCCCGCCGGCAACAGCGCCACGCCGACGGCCCCGTCCAAGGCCGATGCCACCACGGTAGACCGCTCCGCAGCCTATTACCACGTGGCCTTGGCAAATCTCTACGAGGAACAAGCCGTCAGCGAAGGTCGCCCCGACCTGATCACCCAGGCCAAAGAGGAGTACAAATCGGCTCTCAACGCCGATCCTGCTTCCCCTGAGTTGAACGACGGCCTGGCCGGCCTCTACTTTCGCAACGGAAACCTGCGCGAGGCTGAAAGCACAGCCCGCGGGTTGCTGAAAATCTATCCCAACGACATTGAAGCGCATAAGCTGCTGGGACGCCTTTACCTGCGCCAGCTCAGCGATGCCCAGAACTCGGTTTCCTCTTCTTCCCCATCCGGCAATGTGCTCGATCAAGCCATCAACGAATTCGAGAAGATCATCGCCATTCAGCCCAAGAGCGTCGAAGACCGCATGGTCCTGGGGCAGCTCTACACCGTCAAGCACGAAGCCAAAAAGGCTGAGGAGCAGTTCAAACTCGCGCAGGCCATCGAGCCAGATTCAGAAGAAGTGGTGCTCAACCTGGCCCGCCTCTACGCCGAGAGCGGCGACCTGGAACATGCTGCCAAAGTGGTCGAAGCAGTGCCCGCGGCGGACCGTTCCGCCAAGATGGAAATGGCCCTGGGCGCGACTTATGACCAGATGAAGCGCACCAAGGATGCCATCGCCGCCTATCGCCGCGCCGCCGACCAGGAGCCGGGAGATCCGCGCACCCTTGACGCCCTCGGACAGGCCCTGCTCAGCGACAACCAGCTCGACGAAGCCCTCAAGCAGTTCCGCCAACTGGCCGACGCCGACCCGGAAAACACCGAGGTGCTGATCCACATCAGCGAGATCCTGCGCCGCCAGCAGAAATACGACGAGGCGCTCACCGCCATCCGCAAGGCTCGCAAGCAAGACCCCTCCTCGCTCGATGCCGGATACGACGAAGGCCTGATCCTCGATGTGCTCGGCCGATTCGACGAGGCAGCCGAAACCTTCGAGAAGATGGTCGACCTCACCTCGCACGCCAACGGAGCCTATACCACCGAGGAAAAGAACAATCGCGGCATCTTCCTGGAGCGTCTGGCCAGCATTTACCACGAGCAGAATAAGACCGATCAGGCTGTTGCCACCTACCAGAAGATGATTGACATGGGCGGCGACACCGCCCAGCGCGGCTTTGAAGGCCAGGTGGAAACCTATGGCGAAGCCAAGATGTACGACCGCGCCGTCGAAGTCTCCCGCAAGGCCGTCGAGTTCTCGAACCGCGCCGTCGAAGCCAACCCCAAAGACCAGGATCTCAAGGCCAAGAATCTCGACCTGAAGATGATGCTGGCCGGAGCTCTGCTGGAACAGGGCAAGGCTGAAGAGGGCCTGACTCTCGCCAAGAGCCTGCTCGACAACACGGACAAGGATCGCCAGATCTGGCTTCGCCTGGGTCAGTTCTACACCCAGTTGCATCGCTGGAAAGACGCCGAAGACGCCTTCGCCAAAGCCACGCCGCTCACCGTCAGAAAAGAAGATCGCACCTATCTGCTCTTCCTCAAAGGCGCATTGGCCGAACGGCAGAAGCACTATGAACCGGCCGAACAGTTCTTCCATCAGGCCCTGGAACTGGATCCCTCCAGCGCCATGACTCTGAATTACCTGGGATACATGCTGGCCGACCGCGGCATTCGACTGCCCGAAGCGCTTAAGCTGATCCGCAAGGCCATCGAGATCGAGCCCGGAAACGGCGCTTACCTCGATTCGCTGGGATGGGTCTACTTCAAGCTGGGCCAGTATGAGCAGGCAGAGGAGAACCTTCGCCAGGCAGTCGAGCGCGACCGCACCGACCCCACCGTACATGACCACCTGGGAGACCTCTACGAGAAGACCGGGCGCATTCGCCTGGCCGCCGCGCAATGGGAGTTGTCCCTCACCGAGTACGGCAAGTCGGCCTCCACGGACGTGGAACCCGGAGACGTTGCCAAGGTTCAGAAGAAGCTGGAAGGCGCCCGCGTGAAATTGGCCAAGCAGGAAAGCGCTACCGGTGCCCCCAAGCCGGAGTAAGCCTGGAAACGGCATTTAGGCGCCTTCTGTGGCATCGTTGCGTAGACTTGGGGACCTCCGGAAGTCACTGGTCTGCAAAAGGGCACGAGTTCGGTCGTTTCAATCGAGGTGGCCAGTCGGCGTGCAAGGTCTCCTGGCTCCCTTGCGCTCGGCAACTTCGACGGGATGAAGCCTTCTTGGTGGACATTCGGGTTTCCTCCGCGCTCCTCACATTCGAGTCGTGGAGTTTGCAGAAAATTCCACATCTTTGGTGCACAATGGGAAATAGAACAGCCTTCAACCTTGGCCCCAATGAGGGCCAGGAATCGGCTGAAACACCGGGGAACGACCACCCCTATCCTCCCCCTCCCCATGTTTTCCTCTAATCGATAGATAATAAACAACTTACACCCGTAAAGCCTCCATTGTAGCGTTGATAACAAAGGACTTATGCCGGACAAACGGATTTTTTGTTACCGCTGGAACCTCCCGTTGCGGCTGTGTCATGCTGGGTAAAGCATGAAGAGCACGCAAGCATCGTCGACGGACGCCGGAGTGGTCGGCAGGTTCTTATTGGGTATAGACACCTGCGGACCGGTCGGTTCGGTGGCGCTGGGCCGGCTGACAGACGGGGAGTTAGAGATCCTGGGCCAGGCCGAGATTGAAGGCCGCCACTGCGCGGAATTGCTGGTGGCAGAGGTTCGCGACCTCCTCGTTGCCGCGGGCCTCAAGGTGCGCGACCTGGCTGCCATGGTGGCAGTTTACGGGCCGGGGAGCTTCACGGGGGTTCGAGTGTGTCTGGCCGCCGTCAAGGGGCTGGCCGAGCCCGCTGGCACGCCGGTAGTGGTCGCCTCGCGGCTTGAAGTGTTGGCATGGAATGCCGGGGCCGGGTCGGCGGCTCTGGATGCGCATCGTGGCGAGGTCTATCTGCGTATGGGCGGCCAGGACGGGGAGGCGCGGGAGTTTCTGGCCGGCACCGCGGAGTTCGCGGCGGCCGACCCGGTTCCGGACCGGGTTGCGCTTTCCGACGATGCGGCCGCGGCACTGCTGGCGGCGGCATGGCCGGGTGCGGAGCAGATTCGCGTTCCGGCGCCCACGGCTGCCGATGCCCTGCGACTGTGCGTGGCGCGGGTGGAGGCCGGGGAGTTTGCGGATTTGGAGCACCTGGACGGGCATTATCTGCGCCGGTCGGATGCGGAGATCTTTGGAGAACCGGCGGCGGTAAAGAGCCTATGAAGGGCTCGATGCGCGTCCGGCCCATGGCGGCCGCGGATCTGGAGCAGGTGGAGGCGATTGCGCGGAGCCTGAAAGAGGCGCCCCATTGGCCCCGGGCGGCCTACCTGGATGCGCTCGACCCGGACACTTTGCCGCGACGAATTGCGTTGGTGGCGGAGAGCGTTGCAGCCGAAAGCAGGGTGCTCGGCTTCGCGGTGGCCAGCGTTTTGCCGCCGCAGGGTGAGCTGGAGATCGTTGCGGTGGCCGAAAATGCGCAGCGGCGAGGCGTAGGCGGACTGCTTTTCGATGCGCTGGTCGAAAAATTGTGGGCGGCCCAGGTCACCGAGTTGATGCTTGAGGTGCGCGCCTCGAATTTGCCCGCGCTGGGCTTGTACAGTACCCGCGGCTTTGTGCCGGCCGGCAGGAGGCCGCGCTATTACGCTGATCCGGTTGAAGATGCGCTCCTATTCACCTTGCGGCTTGGTTGAGTGTCCCGGCCCTGTAACTGCTTCGCGACGCGATCCGAAGCGGCCTTGCGGCGTCCAACTGGACGATTTCGGTCCAATAATCCACAAGTCCCCAATTACTTTCGCTTGAAGAGCGATCTTGCGAGTTGCCTATTCACAGCGGTATATGTAATTGTTCTGTAAATAACCGGAGGTGCTTGATGGATGAAGTACTGGACCCGACGCTGGGCGAGGAAATAGATCGCCTGCATGCCGAGCATCATCGCTACGCTCAGCGGCTGGAAGAATTGATTCAAAAGCCCTACCTCTCTGAGGACGAACAGCTCGAAGAGGTTCGCCTGAAAAAGTTGAAACTGCACGCCAAGGACCTGATCTTTGCCCTGGAGCGCCGATCTCCGGCCGTCGCCTAGGGTTTGAAAGCGGTTTCAGAAAAGCGGTAGGGTAGTGCGGTGCGGGTTCAAACTCGCACCGTTGGTTCAGCAGGCGATAACCCGTGTCCGGGGCCCCCGGGAACGAGCTTCTCGCCGGTCCAGGGATCTTGTGCTGCCCGCCGCCCTTTCTGAATCCGCTTTCGCGAGACATGCAGGCGATCTGTCAGGCCGTGGGGTGATGCGTTTCCCGGCAGCACAGGGTGTGCGTGCCGAATGTCACCGAGCTAGGCGATAACCGTATAATCGTTGGGACTATGGTTCGCGACGGTTACATCTACGGTTTGAGTCTGCTGGCAGTGGCGATGGTGCTGGTTTGGGCTACGGGCAACTGGGCGTGGGGTATTGCGCCGGTGCTTTTGGCGGCGTTTTTCCTGTGGTTTTTTCGGGACCCCCAGCGTGCGATTCCTGCGGGCTCTGGACTGATCGTGTCTCCCGGCGACGGGTTGGTCACCGAAACGGTTTCCATCGCCACGCCCGACGGTCCGCGGCAGCGGATCAGCATCTTTCTAAGTGTCTTCAATGTGCATGTGAATCGCTCGCCCATTGCCGGCGTGTTGAGCAACGTGCACTATCAAAAAGGCAAATATCTGAACGCGATGAACCCGGCTTCGGCGGATCGCAATGAGCAGAACGTGGTAACGGTGCGCGGTGAAGGCATCGAGGTCACGTTCAAGCAGATCGCCGGACTCCTGGCGCGGCGCATTGTCTTTGTTCCCAAGCAGGGCGATTCGGTTGAGCGAGGGCAGAGAGTGGGCCTGATCAAGTTTGGTTCCAGGGTAGATGTGGTGCTTCCCGCAGAAGCGGTTCTGCAGGTGAAAGTCGGCGACCGGGTGGCGGGTGGTTCCAGCGTGCTGGCCGCCATGCCTGCAGGGGGCGGCCGATGAACGGCCGCGATCGGGCTCGCGATCCGGAGGCCAAAGCCAGAGCCCAAGCCAGGCTTCGCCGAGGCATGTTCCTGCTGCCTTCGCTGTTTACCGTGGGCAACATCGCTGCCGGGTTCTTTTCCATTACGGAGACCATCAAGGCCATCAGCGGCGATGCACCGCACCATCTCGATTGGGCGGCGATGGCCATCATTTTCGCCATTCCCTTCGATGCTTTGGACGGGCGCATTGCGCGCATGACCAATACCTGCAGCGAGTTCGGCAAGGAGCTGGATTCGCTGGCCGACGCCATCACCTTTGGCGTGGCGCCCAGCCTCCTGGCCCTTATCTGGGGCTTTCACTTCCTGCCCGATACGCTGAACCCGCAATTGCGCATCGATCTGCAACATGCCGGGGCGTTCATCTGCTTCCTGTTTCTGATCGGCGGAGTCTCGCGGCTGGCGCGGTTCAATATCAGCCACGACCCACAGCCGCGGAATCCGGGCCGGCCCGACCGCAAGTACTTTGTCGGCATGCCGATTCCGGCAGCGGCGGGGCTTTTGGCGGCCACTATCCATCTGTTCTACGGCATTCCAGTGCAGGCGTGGTGGGTTGCCATTCCGTGGATGGTCATGGTGGGTTTGATCGGGTTCCTGATGGTGAGCACCTGGCGGTTCTGGTCGGCCAAGGAGATCAATTTATCCCGCGCCCACCCGTTCCAGCTTCTGTTCTTCCTGGCCATTGCGTGCTACATCATTGGCCGTTTTTCGCAGGTGGTGCTGTTTGCATGGGGGTTGACCTACATGTTCTCCGGCATCTGGGCCCGTGCGGCCTACTCGTGGTCGCGGCGACGGCGGAGACCGGCCGGCGAGGTAGCCCCGGAAGCAGCCGCTGCAGAGCCGGAAACGCCCGGACCCCCTCAATTCTCTTAACTGAAGAAGGATACCCGTGTACAAGATTGCGATAGCCGGAGCCTCCACACTGCTGGGCCGGGAGTTGAAGGATGCGCTGACAGATTCTCCCTTGGTGGCGGCCAAGGTGGTGCTACTGGACGATGAAAAGGCGCAGGGCCAACTCGACCAGGTGGGGGACGAGATTGCGGTCCTCCAGGCCATTGAAGACGATGCCTTTGAGCGCATCGATTTCACTTTCTTCTGTGGCGACGAGGACCTGACGCGCAAGCACTGGCGCCAGGCGCTGCGGTCCGGCTCCACGGTGCTGGATCTTTCCGGCGCGTTGGACCAGGAAACCGGGGTCCTGGTGCGCGCGCCGTGGCTTGGCTCTGAGGCCATGACGCCCGACCTGTTTACTCCGGCGGTGGTTCCGGCGGATCCCGCCGCCCTGGCCCTGGCCCTGGTGCTGGAGCGCCTGCAAATGGCTGCCTCGGTGCGTTCAGCCTCTGCCACCGTTCTTGAGCCGGCGAGCCAGTTTGGCCGCGCCGCCATGGACGAGTTGCATCAGCAGACGGTGAGCCTGCTCAGCTTTCAGAACATGCCGCGGTCTACCTACGACGCCCAAGTGGCCTATAACCTGCTGAGCGGCTTTGGGGAGAGCGCTACCGGAAGCCTGCGCTTGCTGGAGGCACGGATTCGCCGCCATTACGACGCGCTGGCGGTGGGACGCTGGCCGGCACTGGCGCTGCAGGTGATTCACGCCCCGGTGTTTCACGGACACTGCTTTTCGATTGCCGTGGAACTGGAGCAGCCGGTGGAGATTGTGGCCCTGGAAGAGGCATTGAGCGGAGAGCATGTCGACCAGGTGCTGGACGATACGGATTCGCCCTCGAACCTTTCCGCCACCGGCCAGAACGACGTGCTGGTTCGGCTGAAGCCGGAACCCGGCAAGAATCCCAACGAGACCTCGCGGTTCTGGATCTGGGCTGCCTCGGACAATCTGCGGCTTCATGCGCAGAATGCCGTGGCCTGTGCGCTGGATTTGAGAAGGCTGAGGCCGCAGGGGACGGTGCAGTAGGGGGAGCGTAGAGTTTGGTCTTACCTTGAGCGGTCGTTCTTACCTAAGCGAGCTCATCTTACTTTAATTCCCTGTCTTACCTGTGCTATTGTTCCAGCCATGGCACAGGTTCCGATTCTTATGAAACCGATATTCACGACTGTCAGCAGCAAGGGTCAGTTGGTGATTCCAGCGGCAATGCGCGCTTCGCTGGGAATTGAGCCGGGGACACGCATCTCCATCCGTCTGGAGGGATCGAGGCTGATTTTAGAGCCGCAGAGCCTGGAGGCCAAGCTGCGGCTGGTTGATGAACTGTGTGGCATCACCGCAGGTGGCCCCTCGATGACCGACATGCTCATCGAGGATCGTCGGCTTGAGCGGCAGCGGGAACTGGAAAAAGAGGGTTGGTAAGGCCATCGAATGACCGTGTACGTCCTGGATTCATCGGCAGTGCTCCGCTATTTCGACCTTGAATCGGGTGCAGCCCGAATCATTGCAATCTTCAAAGCTTGCGTCGAAAGGCAGGCGAAGAGTCGCATTTCGGCCGTTCAATGGGGCGAGGTCGCCGGAACCCTCCGCCGGAAGGTGGGCCCATCGAATCAGAACCGCGTTCTGGACAGCCTGATTCCTTTGGATCTGGAGGTTGTCAGCGCCAGCGCCGAACGGGCCGTGCGTGCCGCCGAGATCAAGGTAGACAGGAAGGTTTCCTACGCCGATGCTTTCGCCATTGAGCTGGCTATGGATTCGCCGGATCACGTGCTTGTGACCGCGGATTACGATTTCAAGGTTGTGGATGACCTGGCCCGGATCGAGTTTCTTCCGAAAAAATGAATCGTATCGCAGGAAAGGCCTTAATGCGCCTACAAGGAATTTGTCTTGTAGCTGATCGATCCGTCGCTGCCCCGCACCTCTTCCAGAGCCCCGTTCTGCACCGCATTTCTAATTTCCGAGGCCAAAACCCGGTCGCCGAAGCGGCCGCGGAGCTTCATCAGAATGCGTTCCTTGCTTTTGGCCGTCTCGCAAAGCCGCACGATGGCGTCTTGCGCCGGGGTGACGAGAGGAATGGCGCCGGCGGGGCCGGAAAGAACGCTCTTGGCATAGACGATGGTGACGCCGGGGTTTCCCAGGCCGTCTCCGGGCAGCACGGAACCGAACTTGTCTACATTCGTGGCCAGATACTTGCGCAGATGCTGGCGAATGACGCCGCCTCCGCCGGTCGAGCCGTATCCATGGATGACTTCAATTCGGCCCTGGTAGCCGCCGCGGACGCAGTCATTGTAGAAACGCACAAACTCCCGCATGGCTTGCGAAACCGTGTGGGCGTGCAGGTCGATGGAACGGGTTTCGCTCATCGAACCCCGCAGCGGGCCCACAGCTGTTCAATATAACTGTCGGTCATCCCGGCGATGTAGTCGGCCACGGTGCGGGCCAGGCCCTGGGTGGCGATCTGTACCTGGTGGTCCGGAGGCAGTTGACCGGGGTCGTCAATCAGAACGGCAAACAGGCCCGTGACAACTCTGGTGGCGTGGTTGTGCGCCTCTTCAAGGTCATGCGAGTTATAGAAGTTGGTGTAGAGGAATCGTTTGGCTTCGGCGCGGGCTTCTTCCATGGGCTGACTCAGGGCGGCTAAGCGGCCTGACGCGTGACGAATCTCAGTCAATGTAGTAGCTCCGAGCGAACTCACCCGCCCTTGCACCTCGCCGATCAGGTCGGTCACCAGTGCATTCAGGATGCGCTTGAGAGTTTCATACGTGGCCAGCTTTGGCGGCGCTGCGGGATAATCGCGCAGCACGCCTTCATAAAATCCAAGGAACAGCGGCACACCTTCACGAACCTGAGGCAAGGTGAGGATGCCTGAGTCCAGGCCATCGTCGAAGTCGGCGGTCAGGTAGGCAATTTCGTCGGCCAGATCGATCAGTTGCGCCTCAAGCGGCGGAAACTGGTCGAGCAAGTACTCGGAAAGCTCGGGGTGGGTTCTGGCGGAGTAGTCGCGGGAGTGTTTGACGATGCCCTCGCGGACGCCCAGGGTGAGATTGAGGCCGCGAAAGCCGACATAGCGTTCTTCAAACCAGGTGACGATGCGCAGGGCGTGCAGGTTGTGGTCGAAGCGGAGGC
>CAZLMY010000002.1:0-109156 GCA_964560845.1 uncultured Occallatibacter sp.
AGAAGAAGCTGGCCACTTACTACGAGCATCTGCGCGAGCGGATCTTCCGCGAGCAGGTGACAAAGGAGCGTATTCGGCCCGATCGCCGCGCCTTCGACGAGATTCGCGCCATCACCATCGAAAACAGCGTTCTGCCCCGCACTCACGGCTCGGCGCTCTTTACCCGCGGCGAGACGCAAGCTCTGGTTACGGCCACGCTGGGCACCGTCGACGATGGTCAGCGCCTGGAGTCCTACGAGGGAGAGCAGAAGAAGACCTTCATGCTCCACTACAACTTCCCGCCCTTCTGCGTCGGAGAAACCGGCCGCATGGGTGGTACGGGCCGTCGCGAGATTGGCCACGGAGCCCTCGCCGAGCGCGCCATCACCGCTGTTCTGCCTAGCGCCGAAGAGTCGCCTTACACCATCCGCATTGTCTCCGACATTCTGGAATCGAACGGATCCTCGTCGATGGCCACCGTCTGCGGCGCCAGCCTGGCACTGTTTGACGCAGGCATCGCGCTCAAGGGCGCGGTTGCCGGTGTAGCCATGGGCCTGGTGAAGGAAGGCGAAGACTACGCCATTCTGACCGACATTGCCGGCGCAGAAGATCATTACGGCGACATGGACTTCAAGGTAGCCGGAACCCGCAAGGGCATCACCGCGCTGCAAATGGACATCAAAATCGGCGGCCTGACCCGCGAGATTCTTGAGAAGGCCATGGAGCAAGCCCGCCGCGGCCGCCTCTTCCTGCTCGACAAGATGGATGCGGTTCTGGACGGACCTCGCACCGAGCGCTCCGCTTACGCGCCTCGCATCGAGACCGTCATGATCCCCACCGACAAGATCCGCGATCTCATCGGCAAGGGCGGTGCCACCATCCGCAGCATCATTGAGCAGACCGGCGCCAAGATCGATGTGGACGACACCGGCCGCGTCAATGTCGCTTCGTGCGACGCCGACGGATTGAAGAAGGCTTTGGAATTGATCGGCAACATCACCGCAGTGCCCGAGATCGGCAAGATCTATCTGGGCAAGGTGGTCCGGTTGGCCGAGTTCGGCGCATTTGTGGAGCTGTTCCCCGGAACCGATGGCCTGCTTCACATCTCCGAGATCGCAGAGCATCGCGTCAAGGAAGTCAAGGACGAGCTGAACGAAGGCGATCAGATCATGGTCAAGGTCTTGGCCATCGAAGGCAATCGCATCAAGCTCAGCCGCAAGGCCTTGATCAAGGAACAGAAGGCTAAGCTGGCGCAATCGGCTCCAGTGGCTGCGGATGTGGCGGGAATCACCGCCTCCGAAGCGCCTGCCGCACCGGCCAAGCCCCGCAACGAGTTCGACGAGCGTCAGCCCAGTTCCAATCAGAGCACCATCCTGATTGAGGGCGGCGAGGAGTTCGACGAAGAAGGCGGCGAGGAATTCGACGAGGAGACCGAGCCGAATTTCAATCGCGTCGAAGGAGCACCGGTGGTCGTGGGTCAAGCGGCTGGCGCAGCCCGTCCCGCCGGGCCGGCAGGCAACAACAACCGTCGTCGTCGTCGCCGTCGCCCAGGTGGCCCCGGCAGCGGTGGTGGTGGTGGTCGCACCGGCGGCGGACAGAGCTAGCCCGCAGCCCTCAGCCATGCACCAAGAGAAAGGCCCGGACTCATTGTCCGGGCCTTTCTCGCGCGAAGGCGGGCTTTGAATCGACAGATGTTGTTACTCCATCCGGCATCCATTACAAACAGAAGTGAATTGTAGCGAAGGCCTCCCGGCCGACTGTTCTGAGGGCCTCGTGGGCCTTTGCGGCCTCGGCGATGCCCGGCAGCCATCTCGCCACACCTCGGGCTCCGAGCGGGTTCCGCCAGTGGAACCAAATCACCGCTGTTCCAGCCGAGCCGTACCACAGGCGAAGACCAAGAATCGACATGATATTTTAGCGTGTGATGTGTCGAGAAGCCGGCCGTTCCACTTAGCCGTGGAGCTCCCTTGACCTGCAGACTACTCCACCAACGCATCCGCGATTCCCAAATGCTCATCCAGCACGGCGATCCCCAGGTCCAGCTCCTCTTTGGTCACAATCAGCGGCGGGGCAATCACAAAATGGCTCACCCAGGCCTGGATCGACACCCCTTGAGCCATCATCTTGGCAGCGATCTGATCCACCACCAGCGGTTTGCCTTCCACCTTGTCGCTCATCGTGTTGAAGGGCTGTCTGGTGGCGCGATTCCTCACCAACTCCACCCCAAAAAATAATCCCAGCCCGCGCACGTCGCCTACCGAGGGATGTTTCGCCTTGAGAGCCTCGAGCTTTTCGCGAACATAGGGCTCCAATTGGGCCGCCCTCTCCACCAGATTCAAGCGCTGCATCTCTTCGATGGTCGCTACGGCAGGACCCAGCGTGATGGGATGCGCCTCGTACGTGTGTCCATGGGAAAAATAGTGGTCTTCGAAGTAATCGGCGATCTTGCGGTTGGTGGCGCAAAGCCCCAGCGGCACATAAGCGGACGTGATGCCCTTGGCCGTGACCAGAATGTCGGGAATCACGCCCCAGTGGTCGACAGCGAACCACTTGCCGGTGCGGCCCCAACCGGCCATCACCTCGTCGGCAATCATCAGCACGCCGTGCCGGTCGCAGATCTCGCGCAGCCGCGGGAAATACTCGGCCGGGGGCACCAGCACGCCGTTGGTGCCGACCACCGGCTCCAGGATGATGGCGGCCACATCGGACTCGTTGCGGATCATGTGCTCGATGTAGTCGGCGCAGGCCACGTTGCAGCCGGGGTAGGTGTGCTTGATAGGGCAGTCGTAGCAGTTGGTCTCCGGCGCAAACACGAAGCCGGCCCCCTTGCCGCCCGGCTCCATAGCCCAACGGCGCGGGTCGCCCGTGGCCGCGATGGAGGCGCTGGTCGATCCGTGGTATGACCTGTATCGGGAGATGATTTTGCTTTTGCCGGTGTACATGCGGGCAATTTTGAAGGCTGCTTCGTTGGCTTCGGTCCCACTGGTGGCGAAAAAGAACTTGTCTATGCCTGGGGGCAGCACCTCAAGCAGCTTGGCGCTCAGCCGGGCGCGGGCGCGAGTCGCGTGGCCAGGGGCGACGTAAGCCAGCTCCCGGGCCTGTTCGGCGATGGCCTCGACCACGCGCGGGTTCTTGTGGCCCAGGTTAACGCACATCAGTTGGGACGAGAAGTCGAGGTAGCGCTTGCCGGCGCCGTCCGTGAACCAGCAGCCCTCGGCATCGGCAATGTGCAGCGGCTTCCAGCTCTTCTGGAAGCGCCAGGTGCCGAAGTTCGTCTGCCTGGTGATGCTGCTGATCTGCTCCGAAGTGAGTGGGTCCGATGGGGGAAAATCGTTCATGGAGGGCCTCTCGCTAGATGTTCCAACATCCTATCATCGTCACGGCTTGGTGCGACTCTAAAGCCCTTCAACCGGTCCACGAATCGACGTTGTTATCAATCGAGCCGTAGGAGTGGGCGACCCGGACGGACAGATGCTCAGGAAGTGGGTTCCTGACCCTTGATCTCCGATCCATGATCCTTGCCTTTCGTAAGCAGGGAATCGAGGAAGAGCAGGCAGGCGCCGGTTACCACAGACGAATCGGCCACATTGAAATCGGGCCAGTGATAACCGAAGATGTGGACCTCAATAAAGTCGACAACCGATCCGTAGAGGATGCGGTCGTGGAGGTTCCCGAGTGCGCCGCCCAACACGAAGGCGAGTGCCACGGTAATCAGCGTCATGCGGCTGCCCAAGTAGACCAGCGCAATCAAGACTCCGATCGCCAGGCAGCAGCCGAATCCCGCCAGCGCCCAGCGGACAACATCGGGCGAGGTGGAGTTGGCAAACAGCGAGAAGGCCGCACCGTCGTTGGTCCAATGAGAGATGCGCAGAAAGCCCGGAATGATCGGGATGGCGCCGTAAAGACTGACGTGTGCCGCGATCCACGATTTGGTCATACGGTCGGCAATTAGAACCGAAGCGGCGATAAGCAGCAGCCAGGGCAGGCGGCGGGGTGCAACGAATTTCATGAGGCGGTTTCCTTCTCGTCAGGTCAGTGGTGAGCGAACAGTGGACAGTGAACCAGGGCATTCGCATATCGGATCTTCATGGAATATAACGATTGTCATCCTGAACGAAGTGAAGGATCTGCGGGTGCTTTTCTCCACTTTGCCGTAAGGGTTTGCAAAACCACGATGCCAAGCCTCTGTCGTCTTAGAGAAGAGAGACCAAAATGCAACCGCAGATCCTTCGTCGCTGCGCTCCTCAGGATGACAAATCGATGGGAACGGTCTATGAATTCAAAATGCAATTCCCCCGATGTGGAGGTATCCCATCCTTGCCGCAGAACCGCGTCAAGGATGGGGCACCCGAGTTATTCCGTGGGTGGGTCGATGTCCATTTCTGCGAGTGCGTCGGAGCAGCGCGTGCAGACGTTCTGCCAGATGCCATAACTGGCCACTTCAGGCATGAAGTTCCAGCACCGTGCACATTTTGTGCCGCTGGCGGGCAGGGCTACAACCTGGAATTCAGTGCCCTCAATGACCTTGACCGCAGAGACGTTGACGATTTCTTTTAACCCGGCGGCGTGGCGTTGCAGCAGAGCCAGCAAGTCGCCGCTAGCCATGATATCCAGCTCCGCTTCCAAGGCTTTGCCAATGCTTTTGGCCTGGCGAGCCTCTTCCAACTTGACCAGAGCCGCGTCCCGAACCGTGAAGATCTGCTTCCACTCCTCGAGCAACTTCGCTGGGTCCTCGGAGAAGATCTCTCCCGGCTTGGGAAACAGCACCAAATGCACGCTGGCTTCACGGCCTTCGATCTTGGGCAGATACTCCCAGACTTCATCGGAGGTGAAGGTGAGGATCGGCGCAACCAGCCGGACCAGAGCCTCGGTGATCTGCCACAACACGGTCTGTGCGGAGCGCCGCGCCTGGCTGGTGGGCGCAAAGGTGTACATGCGGTCCTTGAGCACGTCCAGATAGAAAGAACTCAGGTCGATCACCGCGAAGTCGTTCACCGCGTGATAGACGCGATGGAACTCAAAGCCCGCGTACCACGCGGTCACCTTTTCCGTGAGATCGCGGGTACGGGCCAGCATGTAGCGGTCGAGCGGCAGAAGTTCCGCCTCGGGAACGCGGTCGCGAACCGGGTCGAAGCCGTTCAGATTACCCAGCAGGAAGCGGAAGGTGTTGCGCAGCTTGCGATAGATGTCGGCGCAGCGCTGCATCAGGTTCTCGCTGGCGGCCATGTCTTCGCGGAAGTCGATCGAAGCCACCCACAGGCGCACGATCTCGCCGCCTAGCCGATTGGCGATATCCACCGGGTCAACGCCGTTGCCCAGCGACTTCGACATCGCACGGCCCTGTTCGTCCAGCGTCCAGCCTGCCGTTGAAACGTGCGAGTACGGCGCCCGGCCCCGAAGGGCAACCGAGGTCAACAGCGAAGAGTGGAACCAGCCGCGATGCTGGTCGCCGCCCTCCAGATAGAGAACCTCCGGGCCGTCTCCCTGTTGAAATGCCTCGTAGGCAACCTTCAGTTCCGGATTCGATTCGCACACAGCGAACCAGCTTGTTCCGGAGTCAAACCAGACATCCAGAATGTCGGTTTCCTTATAGAACTCCGTGCCCCCGCAGTGCGCGCAAGCCGCGCCTTCGGGCAGCATTTTAGACACTTCGGTGGTGTGCCAGGCTTCCACGCCCTCGCGGTCGAACATCTCCACGATGCTGCGGTTCAGTGCAGCATCCATGATGGGCTTTTGGCATCCCTGACACATGAACACGGCAATAGGTACGCCCCAGATCCGCTGGCGGCTGATGCACCAGTCGGGCCGGGTAGCGATCATGTTGGTGATGCGCTCCTTGCCCCAGGCCGGGTCCCACACCACCCTGTCGATCTCCTCGATGGCCAGTTGGCGGAAGGTCGTATCGCTGCCGTCCTCGCGCTTCACCGGCGTCTCCATGCCGATAAACCACTGCTCGGTGGCGCGATAGATGACTGGCTTGTGGCAGCGCCAGCAATGGGGGTAGCTGTGGTTCAGATCGCTCGTAGCCAGCAATGCACCGGATTCTTCGAGCATGGCAACGATGATGGGATTGGCGGCAAAGACCTTCTTGCCTTCAAACGCGGGCGGCGCCGCGAGGGGCCAGGCCTCGGGGTCCACATGGATATGACCCCCGGCATCGACCCGGCAGATGGGGTCAAGACCGTAGCGGACGCCGGTATAGAAATCGTCTGCGCCGTGGGCCGGGGCAGTGTGCACCGCGCCGGTACCGGTATCGGCGGTGACGTAGGTGGCCAGCACGCCCAGAATGCTTCGATCGAGAAACGGGTGCTTGAAGGTGACTCGCTCCAGCACGGTGCCCTTGAATCGGGCGATCTCTTTGGCTTCGTTCAGTTCGCAAGCTGTCTTGGTGGAAGCCGCCAAGGCCTCCGCAACGATGTAGACCGAGTCGTCGGTGTTTTCCAGGGCCACATACTCAAAATCGGGATGGAAGGCCACTGCCAGAGACGCGGGCAAGGTCCACGGCGTCGTGGTCCAAATGATGGTGTAAACCTCTTTCCCCGCCAAAGCGGGGTCGATCGTCGACGCATCCGAGGTCAGCTTGTAGCGCACATAGACCGAGGGGCTGGTATGCATGTCGTACTCCACCTCGGCCTCAGCCAAAGCGGTACGGTCGTGGATGCACCAGTAAACAGGCTTCAGCCCCCGATAGACAAAGCCCTTCTCGAGAAAGCCGTAAAAAGCCTCGAGAGTGCGTGCCTCATAGTCGCGGGCCATGGTCTTGTAGGGCTTATCCCAGCGGCCGAAAACTCCAATGCGTTCAAATTGCGAGGTTTGCAGGTCAATGTACTTCTGGGCGTAGGCTCGGCAAGCTTCCAGCACCGCGGGCGCAGGCATTTCCAGCTTCTTGCGGCCCAGATGCTCGTCTACCTTGATTTCAATGGGCAGTCCGTGGCAGTCGAATCCTGGAACGTAAGGAGCGTCGAAGCCGGCCATGGTCTTGGACTTGACAACAAAATCCTTGAGGCCCTTGTTGAGGGCGTGACCCAGATGAATGGGGCCGTTGGCGTAAGGTGGGCCGTCGTGAAGAATGTAAGACGGGCGGCCAACGCCTGCCTTGCGGATCTCATCATAAAGCCGTAGGGAAGCCCAGCGGGCGAGCCGAAGTGGTTCATTCTGCGGCAGATTGGCCTTCATGGGGAAGGCGGTTTGCGGCAAGGTAAGGGTCGCCTTCAACTCGGGCGCTACGGACATTGTCTCTCCCTGGGATGACACGAAGTTGCTCATTGGCTAGTGTAAATGGCGAGGCGCAAGTTTCTCGGTAACAACTCTGCGGTTCGCTCGTCTATTGAATATGGGAAGCGCTCACCGGCAGAAATATGGGAGTTTGGAGCGCTGCTGAGTCTTGGCCCAAGACAAGGGCGGCCTTCGTCTAGCATAATGGACGGACGGGTTGGGAGGACGGATTTTGTCGTCGAGACAACCCGATACATCCAACGCAGCGGCAACCATGGAAAAAGATTCAACTATGTCAGAAACGGAATCCCAAGCTGCAGCCCTCACGGGCGGCCACGAATTCGATGGCTTTCTGGGCAAGGCGTTCGAGGAAAAGCCCATCTGGACCGGTCTCTACGAGAGCGTTCGAGATGTCTTTTTTCCTCCCAAGCTTCCGCCTCTGGAGTTGACCTCTGCGCCGATCCCTGTGCCGGACCGCATGGCGGTTAAGCCGAACCCATGGGCCATCGGTATCTCAACCACTTTGAACGTGACCATCCTGATCGTCTTTCTGGCCTTCGGCCTGATGAAGGTGGTCAACGAGGTCAAGAAGAACAATCTCGTGGTGACGCCGCTCGATGTCCCGGAGTTCAAGGCCCCCAAGGCAGACGTCGCTGCGGGCGGCGGCGGTGGGAGCCCGGACAAGATCGAAGCCATCAAAGGCAGGATTCCCCCGCGGGCACCCGAGATGGCGCCCAAGCTGATCACCGATCCCGTCCCTTCGATCGACGTCCAGAAGGACATTATGATTCCCGATAATCCGAACCTGCCCAACTTCGGCATGTCGAACTCGCCGAATGTTCGGGTGGGTTCGCTTGGAAATGGGAACGGCATGGGCGTCGGCAACGGCAATGGCGGCGGCTACGGCAATGGCACCGGTGGCAATATCGGCGGCGGCCTGGAGCGCATCGGTGGCCGGGTTTCGGCGCCGGTCGCGCTCAACAGCGTGGAGGCGGAGTTCTCCGACGAGGCGCGTCGCGCCAAATATCAGGGCGTTTGCTTGATCACTCTGATTGTCGATGCGCAGGGAAATCCCCAGAATCCTCGGGTCATCCGGTCGCTGGGAATGGGGCTGGATGAAAAAGCGCTGGAAGCGGTTCGCAAATACAAGTTCAAGCCAGCCATGAAAGACGGCAAGACCCCGGTTGCTGTTCCCATCACGGTCGAGGTCAACTTCCGCCTTTACTAGTCAGTTGAATCGGTTGCAGCAAAAGAGCGGAGCGCACAGGCGCTCCGCTCTTTTGCTATGCGCTTGGCCCCTGCTTAAACGATCCACTCGAGGCAAACGTGGCTCCGCTGTGATAACCTTCGCTGTTTGAGATTGCACAGGAGAACGGCGATGAATCGGTGGCGGAGTGTGGGAATAGGCACAGGCCTTTTGTTGGGATTGGCCTTGGTAGCAGGTTTTGGACGGGCGGCGTGGGGGCAGGCGGATTACCCGTTCCGGGATCCGAAATTGGCCGATGATCGGCGCATCGCCGATCTGCTGGGCCGGCTCACTCTCGACGAAAAGGTCCAGATGATGTCGGACCACCCCAAGATTCCCCGTCTGGGGATCGTCTTCTCCGGCCAGGTGGAAGGGCTCCACGGGCTGGCGCTGGGTGGACCCGGCGGTTGGGGCGGAAGAGGCAAGATGGCGCTGCCCACCACCACCTTCCCGCAGGAGAAAGGGTTGGGTGCCACCTGGGACCCTGCATTGCTGAAGCAGATTGCCGCTCTTGAGGGCTACGAAGCCCGCTATGACTACCAGAGCCAGGAATACGACCGCGGCGGCGTAGTGGTCCGCGCGCCCAATGCCGATCTGAGCCGCCATCCCCTCTGGGGCCGCACCGAGGAGTCCTACGGCGAGGATCCGTTCCTGGTAGGAACTCTGACCGTGGCCTTCGCACAGGGCTTGCAGGGACCCGATCCCAAACATTGGCAGGCCGCTTCGCTGATGAAGCACTTCCTGGCAAACGAAAACGAGAATACGCGCGCCTCCAGCTCCTCGGACTTCGACGAACGGCTCTTTCGCGAGTACTACTCGGTACCCTTCCGCATGGGATTCGAACAAGGTGGTTCGCGCGCCGTGATGGCGGCTTACAACTCCTGGAACGGCACCCCCATGATGATTCATCCCGTATTGAAAGACGTGATGATCAAGGAGTGGGGCAACGACGGCCTCATCTGCACTGACGGCGGCGCGCTTGGCCTGCTGATCAGCGCGCACAAGAGCTTTCCTGACAAGGAGCACGGCGCGGCTGCGGCAGTAAAAGCCGGCATCAATCATTTCCTCGACAACTACAAGGACGACCTCACCAAGGCCCTCAAGGATGGCCTGGTGAACGAAGCCGACATGGATGCCGCGCTGAAGAACCTGCTGCGTCTCTATCTGCGCCTCGGCGAGATGGACCCTGCAGGGGTCGATCCATACGCAAAGATCGGAAAGGAAGCGGACGGCCAGTTGCCGCCCTGGGAGCGGGATTCGAGCAAGGAACTGGCGCGGCTGGCCAGCGACGAATCGACGGTCCTGCTCAAGAACGAAGCCAACACCCTCCCCCTCGACAAGACCAAGCTGAAGTCCATTGCCGTGATCGGCCCCTTTGCCGACCAGGTGTTGCTGGACTGGTACAGCGGCACGCCGCCCTACTCGGTCAGTTCGCTGGAAGGCATTCGCGATGCGGTCGGCAAGGGAACGAAAGTGCTCTTCGCCGACGGTTCCGATCCGGCCCAGGCCGCCGCGCTGGCCAAGCAGGCCGATGTGGCCATCGTTGTCGTCGGCAATCATCCCGAATGCAACGCCGGTTGGGAACAGTGCCCCACGCCGTCAAACGGCAAAGAAGCCGTCGACCGCAAGACCGTTTCGCTCGAAGCGGAAGACCTGGTCAAGAAAGTCTTTGCCGCGAATCCCCGTACGATCGAGGTGCTGCGCGCCAGCTTTCCTTACGCCATTGTCTGGAGCCAGCAGAACCTGCCCGCCATCATCCACATCACCCACAACAGCCAGGAGGAAGGGCATGGTCTCGCCGACGTGCTATTTGGCGACTACTCGCCTGCCGGGCGTCTGACCATGACCTGGCCCACTGGCGACGGTCAGTTGCTGCCCATCCTGGACTACAACCTGCTGCACGGAGAAACCTACCTCTATAGCAAACAGAAACCGCTCTATGCGTTTGGCTACGGTCTCAGTTACACCAGCTTTGCTTACCAGGGTGTGACTCTGAGCGCGCCCAAGGTGGCAGCAGACGGTTCTGTCAAGGTGACTGTGAAGGTGAAGAATACCGGCAAGCGCGCAGGCGATGAGGTGGTGCAGTTGTATGTGCAGCACCTGGGCTCCAAAGTCGAACGGCCCATCCTGGAATTGAAGGGATTCGAGCGCGTACACATCGTAGCCGGCGCGGAACGCAGCGTCGAGTTTGAACTCAAGCCGAAAGATCTTGCCTACTGGGACGCAACCGGACATCAATGGTGTGTGGAAAAGGAACAGATTCGCGTCCTGGCCGGTGGGTCGAGCGACAAGCTACCGGTTCAGTCCACCGTCGAAGTCGAAACGAGCGCAGAGTTCAAACCGTAACAAGGAACCGACTGGGCATCCTCCTGCGCTTGCCGGAGGATGCCCACGATCTCAGGCAGCCTCGTTTGCTCCCTTGTTTCGATAGGCCTGCGGTTGCATCGCGATCATTGCAACCTGTGAAGACGACACGGCCGGCGACCGGTGAACCTTGTTGATGATCGAAAGTGGGCGGCCTCGAACCTCGTCGTATACGCGGCCAAGATACTCGCCGAGCACACCCAGGCATAGAAGCAGCATTCCTCCCACGAAGAACACAGCAGACGCCACGCCGAATCCAATGGTATTCACCGAACTGCTGGAAATCACCATGCAACATCCCAGAAGCGCGGCCATGAAACTGGCAAAGCAAAACAGGGCGAAACTCAGTCGCAAAGGCTTGTAGCTGAAGCTCGTGATGGCATCCATCGCATACTTGATGCGACTCATGAACGAGAGCTTTCCGTCACCGCCCGCGCGATCCTGCCGATCGTAGAAGACCACTGCGCTTCGGTAACCAACCCACGCCCGCAAACCGGGCAAGTACCGGCTCCGTTCCCCCAAAGCGTTCACCGAATCGACGACCTTACGATTCATGAGACCGAAGATTCCCGCATTGAGGGGGATTGGATAATCGGAGAGAGTCCCCATGACGCGATAGAAAAGGGGAAAGAGCTTGGCCAAAATCCGGCGCCGCTCTTGTCGGCTCTTTCTCACCGCAACAACAACCTCGGCGCCACCCCTCCAGGCATCGATCAGTTCCGGCAGTACTTCCGGTGGATCCTGGAAATCGCCATCCATCAGGATCACCGCATTGCCCCGAGCCGTTTGCAGGCCCGCGGAAATGGCGCCCATGTGGCCCCAGTTGCGCGACAATTCAACCACAACGACATGGGAGTCCACAGCCTGTAGTTCTCTAAGCAGTTCGAGAGAGCAGTCGGTAGAACCATCGTTCACATAAACTACTTCCCATTGTGTGCGAGCGGATTCCAACGCGCTTGCCACCGCCTCATGAAACTGAATGATCAGTTCCTCTTCGTTGTAAATTGGTACCACCACTGAGATCATATTGGGCTCCTGGAATTCAGAAAGCTGCTTTGATGACAAAGCACCTTGTCTTTCTCGTTCTTTGCTCACGAGCAGAACAGTTGCCATCACCTCCCGCTTCGAGATGGGCGTCATTCGGGTACTGACTGCAACACCCTTACCTTCCAACGAACTTCTGCAGGGGTCAGTACCACAATGTAACTGGCGCGCACTCGCTGTCTGGCTGTGACTTTGTCATGGTCGAATATCTGCAGATCGTATTCGACATTGTCTTTCAGTTCCAAGGAAAGGCCCTCAGGCGAATAGAAAACAAATTGAATGTCGTGCGCTCGATCCTCATATGTCGTATGAATTCCCAGCGCTGCTTGTTGCTGGATTGTGTCTGCAAGCTTGTCTCTCGCTACTCCCACGAAATCGGAATTAAGCAGATCGACCCGATTCTGTTGCAGTGCATCTTTGAGACTTTGCCAGGACTTCAAGTAGTCCCGAACTGCTGCCGCCTTCGCCTGCTCTTGAAGTATGCGCGGACCTTGCAGATTCACCGGCTCAACCCGCACATAGGCCTGGGCCGCAACTTCCCGCGAGACCGTTGTGACCGCGCAAAGAACCAGTAGAAACTTCAACACAGTCACTTCTCCCACCGAATCTGGTTTCCCATAACCACTCCGCTCGCGACAGAGATGGATGCTGCGCCATGGAGCGGCATTTGCACTTCGGCAATGCCGCGCTTCAGCGGCACATCGACGGAAGACTGCGTTCCGTTCCTACTCGCAGTGAACGTGACAATCGTTCCGTCAGGGACTGCGTTCCCGCTGCAGTCGCGCACCGGCTCGGTTTCCAATTCGACCTGCTGGCCAGACTGGCGGGCAGTCATCTTCAAAACGCATGGGTCGCCAGGGACCTGTTGGACAATGCGGGTGCTGGAAACCTCGCCAACCCGAGCGACGAATTTGTCGATTCCCTGTTGGGCCGTTGAATCCATTTGAATCCATGCGGCGCCGTTATGCGTCTGCGCTGTCCGCGTCTCCGCGGCCCCCGAAGGATTCTGAAGAAGAAAAGAGACGGGCAGGGAATCGGTGACCAAGTTTCGGTAGGCGTCGAACACGTACACCGCGCCGGTGACGCCGTTATGTATGCCAACAGGAAGACGGGACGGCTTCGCGAGAAAGCTCACGTCCGCGGGCTTGGTTGCAGCCACAACCTCAAATGGTTGGCTCGAAGTCGAGGAATCCGTCACCAGAACCGCAACATACGATCCCGCATTGTAGAGCGTCCCGCCGGCTAGCTGAAAAGGTTGTCCCAGTTCAAGATCGCGCTTCAGCGCCTGGCCAAGGCCTACAACGTAGAGCGTCGCATGTCCTGTCCCGCCAGTCTCAATCGAGACCCCTTCGCCTGCTTTTACGGTGGCGGGAAGATTCAGCATCCCGCCCTGCGCGAGTGTCGATTGAATGGCCGCGAATGCTACACCGAAAACCAGCAGTGAAGATCTGAGACTCACTGAGGACCTCCAACGCTGTAGGTCGCAACGACAGTCCGCTGACTGCTGACGGATTTCGCCAGATCCTCAGGGACATGGATCTCAAATGGCGTTGCCATCTGCGGCACCAAAGCACGGTCAACATACTGATCCGCAACCCACACCACCTGGCCTGTCTTATCGTAAAAGGTGCCAAGTACATGCGCCACATTCACCGGCTGACCGCTCTGGCTGATAAGTTGGCCGGACAATTCCGCGGCCGGCGCCGGACTGAGATGTACATTGTCGATCTCGATCACGGGGTCCGCAGAAGCCGATACAAGCGCCGAAAAGGGCTCCATGCGAACGCTGCCGACATCGGACAACGCGACATCGGGAAACCGAATGAGGAAAGGAGTAACCTGCTTGGGCAACAGAAGATGAGATATCTTGTCAAAGCACCCTCTGGTCCCAATCGTCGATTTACTATGCGAAAGCAGTGTGGCCGAAACCGATACGTACGCCGGCACCACGTCCTCATTGAGAAGCTCCCCGAGGACTACCACCCCATCCGCCCGTTGGATTGGGCGCATGTCCACAATGCGCACGTGGGGCGCTTCCACATCCTGGGCTCCCCAATCGTCCCCTGGCCCGCGCTCGATCACGTCCCAGCGCAAATAGGTCAAAGGAATTACCTGGGGCGGGGCCAGTTGCTCTTTGGTCATTGGCCATTCCGGTTGCCACCGGCTTCCAACCCTCACCACATGCAAGTCATTACCATTTACGGTAATTCCAACCACTGTGGACCAGTAGAGATTCAGACGGACCTCAGCCTCGTTGTCCGATGCGTGAATCGGCAACACATCGAAGTGATCGAGCGTCGCATAAGTGCGCAGGCAGGGATAACGACCTTGCAAGTTCGACACAAACTCCGGCTCGGTAAACTGTGCCTTGTTGGCTAGACTCCCATATGCCTTGTCCCAATTCTGGCTGCCGATTTCATTGCCAAGATTTCGCACCGCCTCCTCAGGCGTTGATGGAGGTCGAAGAATCATGCCCCCTCCCGCATACGCGACTGCGGATGGCACGGGCCACACCGTTCCAATCGCCACCAATCCCAGTGTGGCGACAGCCAGCAATGCACCGAGCATGTGTCCTCTCTTCACGAGACCAGTCTCCCTTGCAAAAGATTCCGATCGAGCGTGGAGGTCTGCGCGGTTCTAACTTCCCGCGGTTTCCGTTCGGGAATCAAGACGACCAAGATAGCCAGGATGCTGCTGCCAAAAGGAAGCAATCCCCACATCAACCCCTGCCAATGCGGGGGAACCTGCGACGCATTCACCGCCAGGGCCGGAGGCACTCCGTCCTTGCTCCATACGGTAATCGTCTTTTCTTCTAGACTGTCTACTGGCCGCCAGCCCGCAAACGACAGAAGCGGATCGTAGTAGTGATCTCGCACCAGGACCCACTTCAGGCCATAATGATCTGCCTGCATCAGCATGGCGCGAAGTGCTTCCAGGCCTGGTTCACCGAAGTATTTCGAACTGGTCAGCGCGCCTGCGCCGTACTGAGTCAATTCCGGCAGCAACCTCCCGGAATTCCACTCTCCGTCCACGCTGCCTGCATTCGTCATCATGGCCAACCGCGAGATCTTGTTGCCAAAACCGAGTGTGACATAACGATACTGGTCATGGCCGTCGCGGTTGAGCCAGCTAGCTACTGAATCGACCTTGAAATCCGCGGCATCCGCGGGCCGATACGTTGCCCAACTGACAGCCAGTGCGCAACTGAATGCTGCCAGCGTCGTCAGCCCCACTGCGGCCCACAGGCGGTATCGATCGATTAGCTCTGCCGCCAGGAGCCCCACGAAAGGAAGGGCAAGCAAGGAGGCCCAATAGCTGAATCGCTCCATGGTCAGAACGTCGAAGGCGCGACCCAACAGCAAATGCCCGACTGGAGTCGTCCCACCCAAGCCCACCAGGAACGCAACCCAAAAGCCAAGCAGAAGCGGACGAAGACGGGCATTCGCAGAGCCGCGCATGAAAATGAAGGGAAGTGCCAAAACCAGCCCGCCGTACGGAACGATGAAATAGTTGAGGCCCCATTGCGGGCTCAATAAGTAGTTTGCCCGGCTGGGATGGGGAATGGGAGTCTGCGTCACGGGATTGTGCATCAATGCAATCCAGAACGGAAGCAGCACCAGGGCGATTGCAGCCCCAACCACGCAGACGATCGCCGCTGTTCGAGCTAGGAAGGCTCCAGTTCCTACGCGTTCTCCTTCAGTGCGATCGAACAGCGCCAGAACTAATACCGGTACTGCAAAGAAGATTGACCCGAACAGGAGCGTCGCGTGATGTGCAGCAGCGGCGGCAGCGAACAACACGCTTGCTTTGAGGAACGATTGCCACTTGCCATGGCGAACCCACTGGAAAAGAAATGGAAGCGCATTCAGATATATAGGCGCCGCGCTTGTTGTGCCTAATTGTCCTGCGGAATAGACCAGAAAGCTCTCCGAGCCAAGAAACACGCTCGCGAGAGCTGCAAACGAAGCAGCTCGAGGACTCACCCAAAGGAGCGAGAATCGATAAACCCCCAATACAAGCAGTAGCAAGGCAATTAATTGCACGGCCATGTACGCCATATCCATCCCCAGCAGATGGGACAAGAGCGCAACCCATTGTTGCGGCAACGGGGGATATGTGGTTTGAGAGAACCCCGCATACCATTTCGCGTTCCATGGCTCAAACCAGTGGTGTACATAATGGGAAGCGAAAAAGATGTGGAAGTTTGCGTCGTAGGATTTCAGAGGCAACTTCATCAAAAGCAGCGGCAGGTGAACCACAACTGCCGCAGTCAACAGGATGCTCATTGGCACGGGACGCGGCATTGGCGGGATTGAATCGGGTGTCTGCACAGTTGCCTCTCGACAAGCCCTTGATTAGAGATCGAATGGCCGTCGGGCCATCCTATTTCCACACCGTTAGCATAAGGTCGTCGATTGCCAACTGCGGATGGGGATTGGTTGACTGGTGCACCTTTTCAACTTGCACAATTTCTTCGATTCCTAAATACCGCTTAACGGTTGCTTTTGCATTGTCTTGGCTTCTTGCATCGTTCTCGAACCCAATGGGTTTCGGAAAGAAATCCGGCTGAGCCAACAGCAGAGGCAATTTGTGAATCGAAGGATTTATCGCGAATTCGCATAGGGTGACCTCCCTTGATCGCCAACAATCTTCGCTCGTCGATTGCCTGTGTTTTGTTTTTTGTTGCCACCGCCCCTGCTATCTTTTCACAGACCTACGAAGTGGGGCCCGGAAACTCAGCCAATCCAAGCAAATCAAAAGAAGACCAGCCGCTTGGTTGGGGGTCCAATATTCAAAACGCTCGTCTTGCGCGCGCAGCTGAAGAAGCGTTGCGGCATGGGGACCATGCCCTTGCGTTCAGTTATGCGCAACGGGCAGCGCAGGCTGCTCCGAACGATCCTCAGCTATGGTTCCTCCTCGGCTATGCGGCTCGGCTGAATGGGTCGATGCAACAATCGGTAGAAGCCTACAATCGTGGCCTTCGTCTGAGCCCCTCTTCGCTGGAAGGGCTCTCAGGGCTGGCGCAGGCAAACGCCCAAATGGGGCGAATCGAGGAAGCGGTTCGGCTCCTCAAGCAAGTGGTCGCTGCAGATCCGAAGCGCAAAGAAGACGAGCTGTTGTTAGGCGACCTCTACATGAAGTCCGGGGACTACGCCAGTGCGCTCGACTCGTTGGAAAAAGCGGAGCGAAGCGGGCCAAGTGCCCGCGCCGAATTGTTGATGGCACTCTCATACCAGCATCTGCAGCAAATGGACCTCGCCGATCGCTATCTTGAGTTGGCCAAACGACATGCTCCCGACAACCCCGAGGTTCAGCGATCTATGGCAGGGTACTACCGCGAGATGGGTCACTATTCCGAAGCAATAGCGGCACTGAAATCAATTCGCAACCCAAAACCGGATGTCGAAGCCGAACTTGCGTACACCTACCGACTCGACGACAAACCGGAAGACTCCGCCAGGCTCTATGCACATGCGGCAACAGCTCAACCGAAGGATTTGGAATTGCAGCTTTCCGCGGCACAGTCGGAAATCGCGATTGGGTCTCTGGAGAAGGCCAACACATTCCTCAAGCGCGCTTCAGGACTCAATGCTTCTTATTATCGGTTGCACGCAATCAACTGTGAGATTGCCCAATTGCGGGATCGTGCTCAGGACGCCGTGCACGAATGCATTGAAGCCGTCGCGCAGCTCCCGCCGAATCCGGTCGAGGGACCGCTCTATGGGATTCAACTCCATATGAATCTCGTGGCCCTCTATAAGGTGCTTAAGGACGGAAATGACGCGGATCGTCAACTCCACCTTGCGCAAAACGAAATCAACTCCGTGAACGGGCCGGAACTCGGTGGGGAACAGTTCCTTCGCTTGAGAGCCATGATCAAGATGAATGCAGGTGACATGAGCGGCGCCCTGGCTGATGTCAAACAGGCTATTACCAAACGTCCCCAAGATCGCAGCAATCTGCAACTCGATGGCGACATCCTTATGAAACTGGGACGCATTGAGGACGCGATCGCTGCATACAACCAGATCCTCGTGACGAATCCAGCCAATCGCTTCGCCCTGACCTCTCTCGGATACGCATCCCGGGCAGCGGGCCGAGATCTGGAAGCTGAAAGATATTTTCAGCGCTTGGCGCAGGCCGACCCAACGTCATACATTCCTCAACTTGCACTGGGAGATCTCTACACTGCCCGCAGGGAATTTCCTAAGGCACAGGCCGCCTACAACAAGGGATACTCACTGTCGGCAGGAAATGCAATGATCGTCGCAGGAGGAATGAACGCCGCCATTGAAGCACATGATCTCACTTTGGCAGGCGTGTGGATGAGTCGTGCCACAGCCGATATGGAAAGTGAACCTCATGTGCTCCGCGAGAAGGAGAGGTATTTGAGTTTCGAAGGGAGATATCGGGAATCGGCGGATGTCGGCCGGAAGGCCATCGAGTCCCTCCCTGGTGACAGGGATGTAGTTGTTTACCTTGGTTATGATTTGCTCCACCTCGAGAAGTATGACGAGCTACTTGCCTTGACCTCGCAATACCTCAGCATCCTGCCGAGAGAGCCTGATGTCCCGCTGTTGGAAGGCTATGTGCACAAGCATCAAGGGCAGTTCGAAGAGGCTGAACAAGACTTCACTGAGGCCCTGGAGCGGGACCCGACTGTGGTTACGGCCCGTGTAAATAGGGGGTACATGTTGAATGACCTCCATCAACCGAAGGCAGCTGCCGATGACTTCGAACTAGCCTTGAAGGCGGAGCCAAACAACGGAGAGGCGCACCTGGGGCTCGCCTATGCGAGTCTCGATCTCAGTAAGCCTCAGATCGCCTTGCGGCACGCAACCCTGGCAGAAAGCTTTTTGGGTGATTCCAAAGACATACACGTCATTCGAGCGACCGCATACGGACTTCAAGACATGTTGCTGAAAGCCGCAAATGAATATAGAGAAGCATTGAAGTTTGCACCCGGCGATGGCTCGCTTCACCTGGGACTTGGAAGCATATTCCTGGCCTTGCGGCGGTACCACGACGCGATTCACGAACTCGAAATCGCACAGACTGTCTCAGCCGATAATGCCAACGTTTATGCAATGCTCGCGCGGTGCCACGCCGGTTTACACGAAAGGGACGAGGCCCTGCATTATATCGAATTAGCCGAACTGCATGCTCAATCGTCGCCGCGTGGAGCCAGCCGATCGCTTATGTCGCCAAGCCAGATCTTCGTCTCAACCGGGGAGACTCTCGGAATGCTCGGAGATCGAGAAGCAGCAATGGCGCGGTTTCGGAAGGCACTCACCATGCCAGGCAGCGATCGAACCGGCGTCCGCCTGGCGATAGCGCAGATCATGGCCCAGCAGAGCCATGCAGAGGATGCGCAACGACAAATTGCCTTGGCACTTATGGAAGCGGAAGCGGGAGAGACCGCTCCTCCGACCGGTGGCCAACTCATTGCTGCAGCGGATGTATTCAGAACAATGCACGAGTACCCGCTGTCACAAAGCTACCTGCAACGCGCCAAAGCCGCTGGCGCACCGGATGAGAAGGTGCGAATTGGGCTGGCCAACAACTATCTCGCTCTTGGTGACACAACCAAGGCTCGTGCAGAGCTTTCGGCCGTCAGTGCCGAGACAGAAAGTGCTCCGGATTACCAGTTTCTTCTGGCTCAGGCAAACGTCTTTCGCCAGGAGCACAACAATGTGCAGGCCCTGACATCCTTTGCACAGGCCTCCAATGCCGAGGGAGAAGACCAAACGGCGCAGGAGGCACTACTGCAGGCTGGTGCGAACGAGGGATTGAGACTCACCCCAATCGTGAGCCTGCTATCCGATTTCTCAATCGAGCCTATATTCGAGGATACAACGGTGTATGTCCTTGACTCAAAGCTCGACGCGTCGTTCGCGGTCCCTAGTTCCGATACGGCTCTCCTTCCACCGCCACGCTCCTCGCTTGAGACTCAGTGGACCAACGCATTTCATCTCCATCTGAACGGTATTCCCACCAGCAGTGGGTTTGTTCAGGTTAGGAACGCCACCGGGCAGATCTCAGTCCCCAGCACAAATTCGATTGTCAACCGCAATACGACCGATTACACGTTCAATTTCGGTATGAATCCCACGGTAACCCTGGGAAGCAACGTCTTCACTTTCAACAGCGGTGTCCAGGAGACCATTCGACGCGACTCTGACTCTCCGGTTGCAATGAATCAGAATCTCTTTCGCGTCTTTACCTACCTGTCAACAAATTCGCTATTCAAAACAGTATCGGTTAACGGCTATCTCATTCGGGATGCAGGGCCATTTGTCGAGAGCAACCTGCACTCGCGCGCGTTGGCCGGAGCGCTGGACTTTCGAGTTGCAGCACCATGGGGAAAGATGGCCTTTCTCACAGGTTGGGGAGCCAACGACCAGAAGTTTTCACCAATAAACTATGAAGACTATTACACTTCGTCCTACCTGGGCGCGGAGCGCCGATTTCGCGATCTGCTCGAACTGAAGGCTGTCGTTGAGGACCTCCGCGCATGGCGTGTCGTGGGGACAAATTCGGGAATTGCACAGGAACTGCGCCCCGCTGGAAATGTGGATTTCAAGCCAAAGCGTAACTGGGATCTTCATTTATCTACGGCTTACTCGAGTAACAGGAGCTTTCACGTCTACGACGCTGTTCAAAACAGTGTCTCGCTGTCTTATGCGAGACCCTTCCGGCGGAAATTCAATGATGAGTCCGAAGAGGTTGTGCTCCAGTATCCGATCCGGTTCTCCGCCGGCATTCAACAGGAAAGTTTCTTCAATTTCAACGGGGATCACAGGCAAGAATTGAGACCATACTTCCGGATAAGTCTATTTTGAAGGCGGACAGCGATGAAGATCTGCTTAGTAGCAACATTTCCCCCCAGTGGACGGCAACTGAATGAATACGCATTTCACATCGCGCGTGAGTTGCAGCGCAATAGTGACATTGAGTTGACGATTCTTGCCGATGAGTTGGCAGATTACGAGTTCGCAACCGACAAAGATGGCAATCCGCTCAAGGTTCAGACACAGCCGGAGTTGCACGGGTTCAATGTGGTGCGCTGCTGGAAATTTGGAAGCACGGCAACCCCGTTTCGGTTGCTGTGGAAAATCTGGAGGTTGAAGCCCGACATTGTGTGGTACAACCTCGTCTTTTCCAGTTTTGCCACCCCCGATAGTCCAATAGCGGCATTCGCAGGACTGTCTGCGCCGGCGCTGACGCGCGCCGCAGGCTTCATTACGCACATCACCTTGCACCATATTATTGAGCACGTCGACTGTGGCGCCGCAGGAGTACGCAAAGGCAGGCTCTTTCAGTTTGGTAGCGAAATGGCGACGCGTGCCCTGCTTAGGGCCCATTCGGTGTCGGTACTGCTCCGCGGCTATCGCGACACCTTGATGTCGAAATATGGCGCCCGCAATGTGCTTGTAGGTAAGCACGGTACATTTGCGTCCGTTCCGTGTCCGCCTGATCTCACACAACGCGGCAATCCCGAGTTCCGTATCCTCGCCATAGGACACTGGGGAACCTATAAAAGGCTTGAGACTCTCATGGAGGCCTTTCCGCTGGTATTGCAGCGGGTTCCGCAAGCCAGACTTATCGTTGCAGGAGCGAATCATCACACAAAGGCCGGTTATTGGGAATCCATACGCGATGCTCAGCCATTCGGTTTACCGATTCAGTTTCTGGGGTATGTGCCCGAGGAGGCCATACCGCAGCTCTTCCAGGCTACATCGATTCTGGTTCTGCCCTATGACTCCGCGACGGGATCGAGCGGCCCTGCCCATCAGGCCTGCGAGTACGGGCTTCCAATTGTCTGTGCAGATATTGACGATTTGAGAGAGATGGTTGCGGACGAAGGGATGTCTGTGCGCTTCTACAGAAGAGGCGATGCGGAAGATCTTGCCCAGCGGGTTATTGAGATCCTGGAATCCCCTGCGTTGCAATACGAAATGTCGCATCGCAATTTTACGGCCGGAGTTGAAATGACCATGAGTGCGATTGTCGAAAAATATCTTAGATGGTTCGCCATTCAGAAGCATAAGAGAGCGATGAGAGTTGTGAATTCTCCTAGTGCAACTGGTTTTCGTCAATTCTTCAGTCCGGCAAAAGAGACCTCGCCAAACCATGGACGCCAATCGTCGCTTCATGCAGAACAAGACGAGGAGATGACGGATTGCCGTGAGAGTTGATCGAATTTGGTGCTTGATAGAGCGGTCCCACAAACCTTGCACTTTTTACCCGCCTTCTCGTTGGGTATCAAGCTGTCCGAATGGCGCGCAGGGAAAGAACTTGTGGCTGGCAGCGTTCTTCCAGCTCCCGTATCGCCTCCGCCCTGTGCGCAGACAAGTTCCATTGCAATGTGTGCTCCTATTTGGAGCGACCGTGTGGGACATCGGCCGTCGGCGGCGAGTCCGCACTCAATTCCGTGAGAGTCCCATCGTATGAGCTGGCCAACGAGCAAAAATGCCTGATTGCTTCCGCTTGTGCAAGGAGAATTTGCTGAACCTGCAAAATCCAGCTTGACTCGGTTCCGATACGGTGTATACTCAGTATATTGACATGCACAGTGACATGGTTATTTCGCAATCTGATGGCCGCCCGATGTACCTGCAGATCATGGAACAGGTGAAGCAGCGGGTGGCTGTGGGGGAATGGGGCCCCGGAGACGAGATTCCGTCCATTCGCCAGCTTGCGATGGATTTGCGTGTGAGCGTGATTACCGTCAAACGCGCCTACCTGGAACTGGAGCGCGAAGGCGTCATCTTAACCCAACATGGCAAGGGATCGGTGGTCGCCCCCAACCCCAATCTGAGTCCCCAACTCTATCGCCAAGAGTTATCGGAACACCTCGAACAAGTAGCGCGCCTGGGAGACCTGCTGGGCCTGAGCAGCGAAGAAATTGCTCGCCGTACCAAGGAAGCCTCAAGCCGCTTAAGCGAGGCTCGGCTTACGAAGGAGATTGTATGAATGAGCTTTCCGTCCAGTTTGAAGGTGTGAGCAAGAGATACCCACACTTTTCCCTCGAGAATGTCCACCTTGAACTGCCTGCGGGCAGCATCATGGGTTTTATCGGGGCCAACGGAGCTGGTAAATCGACAACCATCCGCATCCTGATGGGGTTGGTGCATCAGGACGAGGGCTCGGTGCGGGTGCTGGGGCGTTCGATGCCCGATGAACAGGCTGCGGCAAAGATCGATATCGGATTTGTGTCCGAAGATATGCGGCTCTATGGTCCGGCCACGCTGGCCTGGCACATGAACTTCATGCGACCGATCTACCCGCGGTGGGACCAGGCCTACGCCGAGGAACTGGCGCGGCGCTTCGATCTGAAGCTGCAGCAGAAGATCAAGGGTTTGTCGCATGGGCAGCGAGTGAAAGCCGCCATGCTGCTGGCTCTGGCGCGGCGTCCCCGTCTGCTGGTGCTCGACGAACCGACCACCGGGCTCGATCCGGTGGCACGCATGGAAGTGCTGGGCGAACTGATGACCGTGCTGGCCGATGAGGATCGGACAATCTTGTTTTCTTCGCACAACACCCTGGATGTGGAGCAGATTTCCGATCGGATTACTTTCATCGACCGTGGACGAATCATCGACTCCGACGACAAAGAGGTGTTTCTAGACCGCTGGCGAAGGCTACGGCTCGTGCTACCGCCGGATGGAACGGTTCCGCGGCTGCCCGGCGTTGTGGAAGTGGGAGGAAGCGGACGGCTGCCAGTGCTTACTACCAATCGATTCGAGCCGGCCATGGTTTCGGCCTGCAATGACCTGGGCGCCACCGTCCAGGCAGTGGACACAATGACCCTGGAAGAGATTTTCGTCGCCAATGTGCATTGCAGAAGGGAGCGGCTCACAGCATGAACTACTCAATGGTCAAGAGTCTAATTCTCAAGGACTGGTATTTTCACCGCACGGGGATTCTGCTCTCCCTGGCTGGCGGTGCGGTGTCGCTCGCTGTCGTTGCTTTCGGCGGCAAGCCCGGCTTTACCATCGGCCTCATTCTTCTTGTCACCATCATGATCATGATCGGCGCGATGACGGTGATGGGTAACACGCTTGGAGAGCGGGAGAACCAGACCCTCGCCTTTTCGATGAGCCTGCCGATCTCCTACCTTGAGTACACCACGTCCAAGATTGTGGGCAATCTGCTGATCTTTGTTCCGTTCTGGCTGGTCATCGTTGCCGGATGCCTCGGCTTGATCGTGGCCGCCCCGGAAATCCATGGCCTTTTTGCCTTCACTGTCATCATGGCTGTTGAGATCCTCGTAAGCACCTGCTTGATGATCGCGGTCGCCTTGGTCACTGAGTCCAAGGGATGGACGATTTCCGCCATGGTGACAGGCAACCTGGCCCTCAATGTTGTCGGTTACTTGGTCGCTCACATTCCCGGCATCGCCAAAGGAATGTGGGGGACAGCCATCCAGTGGAGCCCTGCAGCTTCCATTTCGCTTGCTACCGAGTTTGCTTTGATCGCGCTGCTGCTCGGCGGGACCTTCTTCATTCAATCCAGAAAAAGGGACTTCATTTGAGGCACTGAAAGCCGCAACCGGCATTTAGACTCCTGCCATCCTCGTGCACATCTGCGGTAGTGCGATTGCCCAGCTGGCAATTCCATCATGGTGGCGTGCCGGCCAGACGAGCTTCGTCAGGCATCCATCGGTGACCGATGTGCACCATTCGAAGAACAGCGTTGTGGAGAAAGCCAGCTCCGTAGGGCCAACGCAATCGGTATTCGGCAACTGCATTGCGAGTGAGGCTGTGGCAGAACATGCTCGAAATCCGGGTGCTCCGTGTTCATGCCCGGGAGGATTTGTATCGACGCGGCTGGGCGAGCTTGCGGGCGATAAGCCTGAAAGCCTGCGGCAAACAACCTATCAAAACAGGAACTTGATTTGCAGCTCCAATCGCCGATTATTGGCGTTCTCCAGAAAGCCCTCCATGTTTGGATTGCCAGCCACCTGATTGGCGTGTCCAAATAGAGAGGAAGAGATGTCGCCAACGATCGGGCCTGGGTTGTTATGGTTGAGCAGATTCCTGGCAGACATCGAAACCGCAACGCCGAAGCGCCGATCCGATGAGGGCGCACCAAACAGTCCGCGCAGTCCTCCTGGAGCCGACATGTTTGCGGCGTTGATTTGCGCACCGCTATCGCCTTTTGCCAAACCTCCGCCCTTCAGCGGACCCAGGCCGATGGTTTTTCCCACGCGGAGATTCACCGTGACCTGTCCAGGCCCCCTGCCAAAGTTGCGCGGCACAATTGTTTCTCCACTTGGTGGGTTCGGATCGAGCAACCCGTAAGACGTTGCGATTATGCCGGGGCCGGCGTTCTCGGCGATGCCTGGCCGGCAGTTAAACAGGGTTGTGCCGTAACGGTCTTCGCCCGTTGTGATGTTAAAGGGCGCGCCGGACTGAAGGATTGCGTAAGGACTGATTCGAATATTTCCGCGCATCTGCAATGAGCCGCCCAACAGAAAGCGATGATGGATGTCCGTAGCGGCCGGGCCGTACTCGCCGCTGCCGTCGTTCGGATTCGCAGGAAATGTTCCTACGCCGTCGGTATTGCTGCGGGCGTGGTTAAACACGTAGTAACCGAATAGAGAGACCTGCTTTGAGGGCTTGGTCCGGACGTTTGCAATCATCTGGTTTTGGTTGTAGAGCCCGGAAGAAGTCATCGTGAATGCCGGCGACACCGTTCCCGCGCCTTCCACATCCGAGAGCAATTGATGACTCCCATGAGAATGTGTATAAGTCAAGGCGAGTGCAGTCGCCCGTGTGACCTGTTGTTCAACGGTAAATGCAGTTTGAAGGATGGACGGCGCTCGCATTCCGGCATCTTGTTTCCACGATACCTGCGGCGCACTGGAATTCGCCCACGAAGCGACTTGCGGAACGGAAGGGAAGAAGCCTGGGGACGGCACTGAGTACTGAGCTTGCACGATGCCGTTGAATCGCCGTGCCGTCAAGACATCGGAGAGTGGGAAGCGGTCATAAAAGATGCCAAAGCCGGCACGTAACACCGTCGTCCTGCCATTCCGGGGACTTCGAGGCGCCCAGGCCAGGCCCACGCGCGGCGCAAAGTCCAGCCGGTCAGCGATATTTGTCTGTAACTCGTGGCGAAGGCCATAGTTGATCGTGAGGTTGGGAGTTACTCTCCATTCGTCGCCCCAGAACAGGCCGGCATCGAATTGACCCGCGGCCAAATGCGGTTGTCCGGTTGTGATCGAGAATTGCGACGGGCCGTATCCCGGAGCACCCAGCAAAGTTTGGCGATATGTGTCGATCGATGTAAAGGTATAGGTCCCGTTGAAGTTGTTCCGCGCGACGCTGTCCTCTTGCGCCTCCCGAAGTCGAACCCCGAAACGCCAGGCGTGCGCACCGCGTATCCACGAAACGTAGTTCTGAAGCTCGTAGTCATTCTGTGTATCGGCGCTCTGTCCAACGGTCGCGCCGCCGCTATTCGATGCACCCAATACCTGGACCAGGGGAGTCGTGCTCGTTGGGTCGGTAGTCATCGCCCAACGGAAGTATTGGAATCGCGTTTCATCGATCCACACCTTGCTCGCGAAAGTGTTGGAAACCTGCGCGGTTTGGAAGCCGTTGGTCAGCAGATATCCGCGCGAGGGAACGTCGAAGCCGCCAATACCCGCGCCATCCACGCTTGCATGAGTGAAGTTGTAACGCAGACTCAGTGTGTCGGCAGACGTAAGTTGATAGTCGACCAGCGGGCTGACAAGGGTGTGACGTTGCGGAGCGAGGGCGACTGTGTTGAACGGTTCCGCCTCCAGCGTTAGAGGATCCAGTTCGATGCCGTTCGAGATGAATCCGTTGTTAACCGCGTGACGTTCCAGATCCATGGTGAAAGAAGTCTTGTGGCCAAGCGGTCCGCCAAAAGAGTTTTCATACTCCTGCAACTGGAGTGGAGCCTTCTTCGCCGAGTAGGGATTTCGTGAATTCCAGATGTCGTTGGCGTAGTTGAATCCGAGCGTTCCCTTCCACTTGCTTGAACCGGGTTTCGTGAAGATCTCGATGCGGCCGTAACCCAACTTGTCATACTCCGGAGCAAAGGGATTCTGATTGATGCGAACTTCGCGAATGGACTCCTTGGCGGGCATCTGTCCGTTACTGAATCCGTCGATGTAGATCGCGCCGCCATTGGGCCCGGCTGCCGGTCCCGCCAATGCCTGCAAATCCGCCTGCAGGTCCTGCGCGTCGTCGCCCAGCGCGTTGAGGTCATCGCCGCTTATGATCACGGATCCCGCATTGGATGCGCTATCGGTGTTGACAGAAGGCGTGTCGCTGGCTCCCACCTTGACCTCTTGCTCAACCTTGACAATGCTTAGTCGCAAATCCAGTGTCACCCGGCCTGCAGTAAGCGCGATAGGCAGCGTCCGCAGCGTGGCGAGTTGTGGCGCGGAGGCTGAAACCTCATACCTTCCAGGCGTCAGCGAACTGAATTCATACGACCCGTCCGCCGCCGTGGCTACATTGAATGTCTTTGATTTCGGCCCCACAAGGGTAACGACAGCGTTTGGCACCGCCGCACCGGTCTGGTCGAGAACGCTGCCGCTAAGAGAGGCTGTCTGCGCGGCCCCAATCACTATAGACCACAGAAGAAATAGGGGCAATAAGGCGATCTTCAACGAATATAACTCCATTCTCAGTGGAGCCGGACCGCGCACATTGCCGGTCCGGCAACCAGTTGAATCATCCCGACTCTGTTCTACTTGGAAGCGAGCATGGTGGCGAGCTCTTCATAGTGGTCCGTTGAGATGAAATCGGCCTTTGCGGCTTTGGCAGCCTTCCAACGCGTCACCGCGGCTTCGTGAGAACCCATGTTGTAGTCCTTGTCCCAGCCCTGGTTCTGTTCCGCCGTGTAGCCGTCCAGACAATAGACTCCGACCAGGTATCCCATCTTGTGACCATAGTCGATAAACGACTTCAAGCGCTTTTCGCTCTCTTCGGTCCAGGGCCCGACTTTCGTCTCGCCGCCCTTCTCGATGAAGGCCCAATCGAGACCGATCCAGCGATGAAAGTTGTCCGCTTTGGCGAGGATCAAGTCGTCGGGGTTGGCCAGAAATTGATTATCGGTCGCCTCGTCCTTGGGCAGTTTGCGTCCGGGATTCGGATCCAGTTTCGGTACGCTTCCGAAAGCCCGGATGTTGCCGCCTACCGGAACCTGGTCATAGAACAGAAGTGTCTTGTTGATGTCGTTTTGCTTGTCCTCGAGTAGAACCAGCATCGGCCTGATCTTGAGGGGCGACACCTTTGTAATGTCGTCGGTCTTCACGGCCGTGGTAAGCCAATCCTGATAGTTGTCGAGCACTTTGGCGATCGCGGCGAGATGCTCCGGGGGATCGTTCTTGATGTCCAGGTAAAGGGTAACCAGCGGCCAGTTGCCTTTGTTGCCTTCCTTGAGGGCCTTTTCCATGATCGGCTTAACCTTGGGGAAGAAGTAGGTCTCGAGAGTCGGATCGTCTCCGCCGACGTTCTTGGCGCCATGGATCATAAGCGACTTGCCGTCAATCCACGACAAATCCTCCTCCACCATGAACGGGTGACCCGAAGCAATTGCCTGATCGATGCGTTCGGTGTATTTGCCGTGGTCAGGGTACGCATTGTGGGCCCACATCAGCGTGCGGGCGCCAGGCGCGACGGGACCCGTTTGGGCGAATGCAACTGTGGCCAGCGCGAGGCTTGCCGCGACTAAGATCTTCTTCATTTGGAGTCTCCCTTGCAAAATCGTTGAAAACATCGATAGTGATGCAGGTTACAAACGTCGTGGCGGCAAAGGCTACCGACACACGCCGGTTTCGTTCGTTGAAAAGTGTCTAGCGCCATTACTTTGGCTACATGGCAAGTGACGAACAGACTTCGCCTGTTCGCGGCTTACACAACGGATTGAAGCACCCACCCCTTAAAAAAACCTAAAGATACGGCAGTGTCACGGGATATTCATCCGACAGTTCTACTATCGCTTTCAAGAACAGGACGGCATCTCATGAGGATTCTGGTAGCGGAAGACAAACCCTCGATGGCCAATTTATTGACTCGGGCGTTGCGCCGGGAAGGCCATTCGGTCCAAGTTGCGTACGACGGTCAGGAAGCTCTTAACCAGGGCCGGTGTGGCGATAACGACGTCATTCTTCTTGACCTTATGCTGCCTCGCGTGGATGGCTTCACTGTCATTCGGACTCTGCGCGCTGAGAATCTGAGTACTCCGACGCTCATCCTCAGCGCCCGCGACGCCATGAGCGATATCGTGCTTGGCCTGGACGCAGGCGCCGACGACTATCTGACAAAACCATTCGCGCTCGACGTCCTTTTCGCCCGCATTCGCGCCCTCTCCCGCAGGCTTCCCGTCAGTACCGCGGCGAACCTCGTCTTCCAGGACATCGTACTCAACACGAACACTCGCTCCCTGCATCGCAACGGGCGCGTCAGCGCGCTGACGCGCACCGAATTTGCGCTGATGGACCTGCTCATGCGGCGGGCCGGCTCAATCGTAACGCACGATGCGCTCATCGAAGCCGGTTGGGGCTTGGGCGCAGAGGTGAACGAAGGGACGCTGTACGTATTTATCCGCATGCTTCGCGCAAAAATCGGAGAGATACAGCTACTGAGAACAGTTCGCAGCGTCGGTTACGCTTTACGCGCATGAGACTCAATCTCTCCATCTCGCTTAGGCTCACGCTCTGGTTCTCCGCGATCTTTCTCTGTGGATTCATAGTCTTTGGTGCGTTTATCTTCTCCGACCTTTCCGCATCTCTGGGGGGAGGCAAGGACAGAACATTGAGTCGACGCGCCGAGCGCATGGTGGAACTGCTCAAACATGAAGAAGGCGACCCGGACCCACTGCTGCAAACCAAGTACCGTGAATTCGTGGAAGCGACCCCCGAGGGCTGGATGATTCAGGTGTTCGCCCCTGCCGGGAAACGCCTGCTACCCGAGGCTGGCGCAGAAGCAACTCAGTTTCCCTGGCCCAAGGTTCCCGTCACGCTCAACGAGTACCGTTCCGACGTTTGGATCGGTGCACATCCTTACCGCGTGTACGTTCGTTCGGCCACGTTGAATGGAGCGCCAGTTCGTATCTGGGTCGCCGGTTCTCTGATGGACAACGTAAGCCTGCTAGCCAGACTCGCCGAGATCATCGAGCGATCCATCCCTGTCATGCTCTTGATCTCAGCTCTGGCGGGCTACTTCATTAGCCGCCGCGCTCTCAAGCAGGTGGCTCGCATTACGGAGTCTGTCCGCTCCATTACCATCGGAAATCTCGCGGCTCGCCTTCCCGTATCATCCACCGGCGATGAGTTGGCCCAGTTGTCCGACACGTGCAACGAGATGTTGAGCCGCCTGGATGAGGCCGTCAAGCGCATCAACCAATTCACCGCGGACGCGTCTCATGAACTGCGAAGTCCTATCTCGTTCATTCGCACAACCAGCGAGTTTGCACTGGGTATGCCGGGCTTGAGTGCGGAGACTGTGGAGGCCTTCGAGAACATCGTGAGTGAAACCGAACACTCTTCGCGCCTGCTTGAAGACATGCTTCTGCTGGCGCGATCCGACGCCGGGAGCGCTCAACTCGTGTGCGAACAGGTCTATATGGTCGAGATCGTTCAAGAAGTGGTTGCACGGATGCGTGTGCTGGCTAAAGAAAAGCACCTGAATCTTGTCGAACGATTTCCGGAAGCAGACCTGCAATTGTTCGGGGATCCCCTGTTGCTTCGCCGTCTTGTATGGATACTGGTTGACAATGCGATCAAGTACACGCCTCGCAATGGCCGCATCGAGGTCGCACTTGTTCGCCATGGGCAGCGGGCCCTGTTTACGGTTTCCGACACCGGCATCGGTGTCCCGGAACCCCTGCTCCCCCGCATCTTCGACCGCTTCTTTCGTGTCGACGCTTCGCGCGGCGAGCAGGAGGGCAGCGGACTCGGATTGGCCATTGGCAAATGGATCGCAGATGCCCATCGGGCAACGATCACCGCGCGCAGTCTTGACAACGCAGGAACCACTTTTGAAGTTGCGTTCCCTTTGAGCGGTTTGCATATGACCGCATAGACTCGCGCGCCAACTCACCCCTGAAATGAGTCGAGCGATCAACTAATCTGCCGGCCGCTTCATGCCGAAGGATTCTCAGTTCGCGGTGTTCTCCGTTTTCATTTGAGGCACTGGGTGAATGCATCGCAATGCAATCGAGCCGGCGGGCGCCGCTTTATCGTTCGATTAAAATCCGCCCAGGGGGCCGCATCTTTAGGTTGTTTTTAGAGACGGTTGTTCTAATTTATCTATCTCAATTCAGCGCGATCTGAAACGATTGCGCTGTCCTATTGAGTCACTGTGGGCATCGCTCGCGATGCGCCGACTTGCTTGTTCGAGCTCAAGCAAGATGCGAAGAGCCTTTCGGCGCCAGCGGAGATACCCGATACCAGAAATTCTCGACTCAATTGAAACTGGAGGCATTCATGCGCCCTTTTGTCGTACTACTTGCCATCTTGCTGGCAGCGCTTTCGCTGACGGCACAAACGGATCGGGCAACTCTGACAGGTGTTGTTATGGATCCGGCACAAAGAGTCGTAACGGGGGCGAAGGTCACCCTGAAGGCCCCGGCAACCGGCATCCAGCGCGTCGTCAATACCAACGCGGCTGGCGCATACACCTTGAGTGCATTACCGTTGGGTCAATACACCGCCTCGGTTACTGCGGCCGGTTTCGACACTGAAGAGATCGAGATATTCACGCTGGAGGTTGGCGAGACACGCACCCTCAATGTGACTCTGCGCGTCGCCGCCGCGCACGCGGAGATTTCGGTTGTCGCCGCTGCACCCGATCTGAACCTGAGTTCGGCGGCGATCGGCGGAGTCATCAATGGCAATCAGACGGAAGACCTTCCGGTGAATGGCCGTTATTGGGTCGTCTTGGAATCCCTGATTCCGGGCGCCCTAAGTTCCGGCAGCGGTACCGAAGACACCATTCGTTTCAACGGCATGTCACAGGAAGACAACAACTTCAGGCTGGACGGAGTTGACTCCACGGGCATCAACCACCAATTCATGAAGCAACCCTTGATCGTCCAGGTTCCAATGGAGTCCATCGCCGAGTTCCGGGGAAGCAGCTCCCTCTATAGCGCAGACACCGGCGGCATGGCCGGAGGCCAAGTGAGCATGGCCTCCAAGAGCGGTGGAAACGACTTTCACGGATCCTTCTACGAGTACCTGAGAAACAGCTTCTTCGACGCGAGATACTTTTCCTCCGCAAGCATTTCCCCCTTCAAGCTGAATAACTTTGGCTTAAGTTCAGGAGGCCGTATCTTTCGCGACAAGCTGTTCTACTTCGCCAACTACGAGGGTGTGAGGGAAGCATTCTCTACACTGGTCAGCAGCTATGTACCCACCAATGCATATAGGGCTCAGGTAGCTGCGAAGTCGCCCGCGCTTGCCGCATTCGTGAACGCGTTCCCACAGGGATCCCAGACAACCAGCGATCCCAATGCGATGCTTTGGGTAACCAGCCTGCCTAGCCCGACAAACGAAGACGGCGGTCTGGCTCGCGTCGATTACGTCGTCAATGCGAAGACTTCAATCTCCGCGCGATTCAATACCGACTCCTACACCAATACCGCTCCCGGTCTTGCCGAAGCCACGATCACCACAGTGGCCAGCCCAAACGCCGTCGTCGATGTGGCATATCGATTGTCGCCGTCGATTCTTAACGATGCCAAGATTGGCTACAATAACGACGAATACCAGGATGTAGGCCAGGGCGCAACAACTATTTACACGCTTTCGATTTCACCCAATTTCAGCTATACACTGGGCGACCATTCCTTTCGCCATGACAATTCCTTCAGTTTCCTGGACGACGCCAGTTTCTATCACGGGCGCCACACCGTCAAGGCCGGCATCGAGATCCGTCACCTGCAGGAAAACAAGCTTCACCCGCTTGTGGAACAGAGCCTGAGCTACATCAGCGAAGCGAACTTCATCAACAACGTGCTGGACTCTTACACCTACAAGCCGGCGGGCGTGGAGACGGCGGCTCGCATGACGACCTATTTCGGCTATGTTCTGGACGAATTCAAACTTCTCCCGAACCTCACCGTAAATGCAGGCCTGCGCTATGAATACTACGGCGTCGACTACGAAAAGAACCCCTCGCTCGGACAGGTATTCGACCCGTTCACCTGCGGCCTTCAATTCTGTCCCACGGGAGCGCCATTCTACAATCCCGATACGCTCGACTTTGAACCGCGCGTAAGCATTGGGTGGGCTCCCAAAGCGCTGCAGGGCAAGACTGCCATTCGCCTCGGCTTTGGCTCGAACTTCGATGATGGGCAGTTCGGAGGTCTCTATGCCTTGCAGACCCAGATCGGCCAGTCCTACGGCCTGACCCAGGCAAATACAAAGGGATTAAGTTACCCGGTAACGCCCTATCTTGGAGCGGCGAAATCCAACATCAGTTACTCAGCGTCGGACCAGAATCGCAAGGATCTGGGCGTAAACCAGTGGACACTATCCATCCAAAACGAGCTTATCCGCAACACCTACCTCACCGCTTCCTATGTCGGTAGCAAGGGAACTCACCTTTTTCGCAAAGGCCTGTCGCTGAATGGCATCAACCCGGCCACCGGCCTGCGCCCCTACGCCGCTCTGACCAGCGCCACTATCGGATGGACGACCTGGGATGCCAACAGCAACTACAACGCCATCCAGGTCGGCCTCAAGCGGAACATGTATAGCGGTCTGCTCTTCTCCGCCAATTATCAGTATTCCCACGGAATCAGCGATGGATCGAACGGAGGTGGCGAGTCAGACACTCCAGAGAACAATAACTGCAGATCTTGCGAACGCGCCTCGACTGACTTCGACATGCGCCACAACTTTTCGGCAAGCGCAATCTGGACCCTGCCCCTCGGCAGAGGGCATATGCTTCTCGGGGACGCGTCGCCGCTTGTGAACGACATAGTCGGCTCCTGGGAATTCAGCGGTATGGGCCTGGCCCACACCGGCGTCCCGCTCAATGTCACGATGAGCCGCTCCGCCTCGGCTTTGCCTGACGGGATCAATTCCAGCCAGCGGCCCGACCGCGTGCCTGGAGTGTCGTTGTATCCCTCTCACCAGAGTGCTGCGCTCTGGCTCAACCCTGCGGCATTTACGACACCGGCTAACGGCCTCTGGGGTAACGCCTCCAGAGACGCAGTGCGCGTCCCTGGGATCTGGCAGGCTGACTTGGCAATGGCCAAGAAATTCCCCATAGGTGAAAAGACTTACTTCAGCTTCCGGGCAGAAGTGTTCAACGCCTTCAATCGGGATCAGATTGGCAGCCCGGCGGTGAAGTGGACAAGCGGCGCGGGCACGTTTGGCCAGATCACCACTCCCTATACCACGTCGGCTGTTGGCACCGGCACACCGCGACAGATGCAGTTCAGCCTTCGCTATTCCTACTAAGTGCATGGGAAATGGGGAGGCGCGCTAGCGCGCCGCCCCACCCGAACCGATGGCGGTTACCTTCCAGGCATTGGCACTGTTTCCAGGAGACATGCCAGGACCCGACGCTGTACCAAGTCTTCATGGGAATAGGACTGGAGACCAGAAAGGGAACAATCGTATGAAGCATGCAACGTGTCTTGTCGCACTTATGGCAGTGTCCGTACTAAGCCTTCAGGCAGCGACCTACAACGTGAATACCCGATATCCGGTCGCCGGAAACGATGGGTGGGACTATATCGCGGTCGACAGTTCGGCCCGGAGGCTTTACGTTTCCCACGGTACTGAAGTGGATGTTCTCGATGCCGACACAGGCAAGACCGTCGGCGTGGTGGCCGATACTCCCGGCGTGCATGGCATTGCAATAGCCTCGTCTCTCGAGCATGGGTTCACGACTAACGGCAAGGAAAACAAGGTTTCCATGTTCGATACGAGGACGTTGGCGCTCATCAAGAAGATCGATGTCGGCGACAAGCCGGATGGGATCTTCTTCGACAGCGCGACACAGCGCGTGTTCACCTGCAATCACGGGACCCACAACCTTACTGTAATCGACGCGGCGAGCGGAACGGTGGTGGGCACTGTGGATGTGAAGGGAGACGGCGAGGGCGTCGTAGCCGGGAGTCACGGAACCCTCTTTGTGAATCTGGAGAATACTTCCGAGGTTGTGGAGATCGACCCACAGACCCTCATCGTGCTGCATCGCTACGTCATCCAGGGCGGTCAAACGCCGACCGGTTTGGCGATGGACCGCGAGCACGACCGTCTGTTCATCGGCTGCCGGAGCAAGTCGTTGATCGTCATGAACGCAACCAACGGACAAACGGTAGCAAGCATGACTATCGGCGCGGGTGTGGACGCGGCCGGGTTCGATAAGCAGGCAGGCCTTATCTTCGCCTCGAACGGCGATGGAACCCTCAATATCATCCGCGAGGTTTCGCCTGACCAGTACGAGCCATTGGAGACGGTTGCGACTCAGTTGGGCGCCAAGACCATGGCCTTCGACGGAAAGACCAAGAAGATCTATCTGCCCGCGGCGGAGGTCGAAATCACGCCATCTGCCGATCCGGCGCAGAAGCCTAAACGGACAGTGAAGGACGGTACATTTGCAGTGTTGGTGGTAGGCAAGCTTGCCTCGGCTCCCGCGGAACAAGATGCCCCGCTGAGGCCGGCCGGCAAGTTTGTTCTGCCCAGTGCCGTGAAAGGGCCTTTCGATCACTTGACGGCCGACGTGAAGAACGGACGCCTGTTTGCAACGCCTGAAAGTTACCAGGCGGTTCTTGTCCTGGATCTCAACACCGGCAAGGTGCTTCAAGAGATCAAGGGTGTCTTGAAACCCCACGCGGTGCTCAATCGTAACGACGTGAAGCGGATCTATGTGACCGACGGCGAAGCCGGGTCGCTGGATATATTCGACGGAACAACCTATGCGCTGGAACAGAAGATCGCTCTGGAGAAGGACGCCGATTCGATCGGATTCGATCCTTCCAGTAAGCTGCTCTATGTGGTCAACGGTGGAAAGGACGCGGGACAGAAATTTTCTCTGTTGAGCGTGATCGACACGACGGCGGACAAGAAGATTACCGACATCGGAATCGACGGAGATACCTTGGAGGCAATGGCGCTGGACACTTTCAGGCCCAGACTCTACCTGAACAATCCGGCGAAGAGCGAGATCGAAGTCATCGATCGGAGGACCAACAAGGTGATCGGATCGTGGCCGGTCACGATGGGAAAGCTCAACGTGGCCATGGCGCTGGATGAGGCGAACCAGCGTCTTTTCGCAGGCTGCCGCAACGGACAGGTTGTGGTCTTCGACAGTAACACCGGCAAGGAACTGCAATCCTTCCCGATTACGACCGGCGTCGATGACTTGACTTACGATGCTGCGAGCAAGCGGCTCTATGCCGCGGGAAATGGCTTTGTGGATGTGATCGGGCAAGACAATGCCGACCATTACAAATCCCTGGGCAGGATCGAAGCCGGTCCGCTCGCTCGCACCGCGCGACTGGTCTCGAAGCTCAACCGCTATTATGTGGCTGTGCCGCAGAGCGGTTCGGCAGATGCTTCGATCGCGGTCTTTTCCGTAACCAACCCTTTAGCCGCAAAGCCCCCTTCGTCCGAAGAGGCACAGGCGGTCGACGCTCCCTTCGCCGAGGACCTGGTCCTTGCAACGCTTTCAGCGCATCCCGAATTGCGAAAGCTGGGCCTACACGCGGTGCCTCCCGGACTCACCGATAGCCTCATCATTGCGAACGGCAACGCGAGCAGGATCGGTTTCAAATCGTCGAAAGGAGATTTCGACGCCGTCAAGGATAACAAGACTTACTGCGCCAGGAAAGACGACGGGGAGTTCTACAATTTGAAACTGCCACTGCTGGATGTTTCTGGAAAGCGAATCGGGATCATGGTCATGGAACTGCCTTTCACATCGGTGCCAGACGCGGCCGAAGCGGTCCGCAAGGCCGAAAAAATCCAGGCAGAAGTGGCAAAAAACATACCCGATCTAAATCGCCTTTTCCAAAATCGGTAGCGCCGGGCAAATCGGCTTGTCGCTGTTCCTTCGACCCGTGGCTTGGGGGAGTATTCCTTCCCACACCACGGGCCCGAAGCCAAGGTGCAACCGGTGTCAGCTTTCCTGCTCAGTCGCCAACAGAGCGCATAACAACCTGAATCGCTTCATCTAGGGAGTGTCAAAACCATGTCAAACGAAAATGAAATCGAAGAAAGCAAGCCGCAAGGGGTTAACAGAAGACAATTCATGATGACCGCGGCGCTTGGCGCCGGAGCGGTTGCCTTAACCAGCACACTCTCCGCCAGCGAAGCGAAACCGGCCGTTGCCAGCGCGTCGTCTGCCAAGCGTTTCGCATCGGCACACGCCTCCTCGGCCGCGTGGAGTTTCGGCGTCCTGGCCGATACTCAATGGATAACCAAGGACGACGGCGCCGATCCGAACTCCGTGGCCGTGGACATCGTTAATCAAATCAATCGGCAATTCATTCAGCACAAGGTCAAGCTCGTGGTGCAGGTCGGCGACCTGTGCGACAAAGGCACTACCGCAGGATTGTTGACCCGTGCGTTGTATGCACAGCCTCTCTATGACGCCGGGATCGGATTTTATCCTCTGCGTGGAAACCATGAATCGAAGCAGGAGAACGCACAGGACTTTGTCCGTATCTGGCCGCAGACGCAAAGCGGCACTCACAACACTTCTCCTGCGGGTGTGTTCAACGTTGCGGGTCTGGACGATCGGGCGCCCGCCGCAACTGGCTCTCCATTCAACTTGGGCAAGATCCTGGGCAGCCCCGATCCGGATGGAACGGGCAATCTGAAAGGGCTGAGTTATGCGTTGGACTACAACAACGCGCGGTTCGTCCTGCTCGATCAGTTTGTGCCCCTCGACGGAGGCACGGCCTCATCGCCCTATTCTATCGACAAGTCAATCGGTAAGCAGCAAAGCTGGATCGGCTCGCAGCTTTCTTCAAGACCGGTGGGGACTCACGCATTTGTCTTTGGGCATAAAGGCCTGATCACTCAGAACCATGTCGATACGCTTTTCGGCGAAGATCCTACCGAAAACTCTCCGCAACAAGATGCCTTCATCAAGAGCCTCGCCGACAACAATGCCAGGTATTACATCCACGGTCACGACCATATGCACGATCGCAGCATCGTAACAACGAGCGACGGCGCCTCGGGAAAGGTGATGCAGCTATTGTGCTCATCCGATAGTTCCAAGTTCTACATCCCGTCTATTCCCTCGAACGACAATCTTTACGACGAACCTGCAGCTCCCGGCGGATTCGGCCGGCTCCGCCAGACTCCGATCAGCCAGGAACTCAATACCGTCGGCTTCTACATTTTTACGGTCGATGGCCCGCGAGTCTCGGTGGACTTCTATTCCGCCGATGTTTACCCTGCGCTCAGACGCAACGAGTATGTGCTTTCCACCACCCCGACCCTCAACTTCCTCAAAAGGGAAACCTTCGGTTACAGCCTGAATGGCCGGGAGTTCCTGGTGGCCCCCGGCCAGCCTTACACCTCTATCGAAGACAAAGCCCCCGCCGGCACAACGGCCAAAGTCCTCAGCGGGATCAATGGGAGAGCCGAGATTGACGGAAGCAATCGCATTTGCCACAATGCCGTGAACACTGGTTGGGCATCGAGTACAAAGCACACAGCCAGTGAGGTCCTCACACTTTCAGGCATGGCAAAGAATATGGGAAGCGATCGGACCGACGTGTACACGCTTTCGATGAGTTATAGCCCCGCGGCGGCTGTGGGTGCGAGTCTGAAGACGGGTGCATTCGCTTTGGCAACCATGAGTGCTCACGGCGTCTGGGTAAAAGCCGCCAACGAAAGGTTCGTGTCAGGCCCGTGGAGCGCCAAATACGGCCTGGGCACATACGGCGTTGACGAGAAGACGAATACGGCCTGGGCAGTCATCAACTTCAACGGTTCTTTTGCCGTTGTCAGCAATCTCTGAGGCCGATGACCCGGATTCGGGCTATCGGCCTTTCAAAGACCACAGTCCGATCGGGCACAAGAGCCCAATCGAAACCAGACGAAAGCCTTCCGGAAACTCGGAAGGCTTTCGTTTGTTGGAGAATCGAATAATCTCTCGGGGTGATAGTAGATTCGCGAAAAGGGACGACATTGAGGATGCCGATGAAATGGCGCAGCGCTTTCTCCCGAAGCGCTCATTCGACCTTGTGGGCCTTCGGCACTGGTTGTGGGCAATCTTCGGCGGCCGTACTGCGATTACGATCTGGCCCGATCGACCTATACCCGAGTGGCCTTCGATTCAAAGCACATCCATTGCAATGGTTATGCGTCAACGGAGCCTGGATGCGGTTCCGTTGACGCAGTTGCAGAGCACAGAGGATCGGTGATTTCCCCCTGGTTGCAGGGTTGACAGAGTCTAGAAAAGCACTTTAAGCGCGAACTGAACCTGCCGGTCGGGAAGAGCGCTTGTGATGGTGCCGAATTTGGAGGAGCGATCTCCACTGGCCGGCGAGAGGTTGGTCCTGTTCAGAGTGTTGAAGATCTCACTTCGAAACTCCAGGTACTTTCCTTCGCTCCAGAGGGGGAACTGTTTGTGAATGCCGAGATCCAGATCCTGATAGGTATTGCTGCGTCCGGTATTGCGTCCGGAGTTGCCGTAAGGCTGAGTCACGTCCGTGGGAACCGAGACCGTGTTGGGATTGAAATACTGGGTGACGGTGCGCTGGCCTTTGGGCATCATCGGATCGCCGCTGACATTGGGCCTGTAAATCGCGGAGTTCTTGCTGCCGTCGGTGGCGACGAATGCCGCGCTGGGATCGTAAGTTAGATTGATCGTCTGGCCGCTTGTGGCGGAGTTGATTGCAGAGAGCGACCAGTCTCCGAGAAGGCCGTTAAGCGCGTAATTCCAAGTGGTGCCGATGCGCCGTCCATTCCCGAAAGGCATATCCCACACCACCGAGGTGGTGTTGTTGAAGGGTTGGTCGGAACCGGACAAGCCCTTTGAAGACGCGGGATTGAACATGTTAATGGACTGCTCGTCTCCGTTGGTCAATTCGAGAGCTCCGGCCGCATCGTCAATAGCCTTTGACCAGGTAAATGAGTTCAACAGCGTGAACCCCCGTATGGCTCGTGCTTCGAGTTTTGCCTGCAGGGCGTGGTAATTCGAGAAGCCAACCCCGAAGTTCGAATCAATATAGTCGAACTGCGCATTCGGCCTGCGCGCCTTCAAAGGAAGGTTTTGGCCAGCCTTGTTGGGAAGCGCCTGGTTCAGATCGCCGGTAACCCAAAGTCCGACACTATGATTCCCGACATAGCCCAGGTCGAGCATTACGTGCTTCGCCAGTTCCCGCTGAATGGTGAGATGCCAGTTTTGAGCGTAAGGCGTCCGAATATCCTTTTGGATATAAACGGTTTTCGTATTCACTGTAGAGAAATTCGCCGGAGAAACGAAGCCGTCGGGAATGCCCATCATGGTCGGGCGAAAGCAACTGGTGGGGGCAGAAGTCGCTGTGCAGAGTCCCTGGGATGGAGATTGCGTTATCTGCGCGTTGACAACGTAAGGGCCGTTGTAGGCAAGATAGCTGTCGCCGCCCTGTCTTTCGAATTGCAGATAGCTGATGCCGTAGCCACTCCGGATCACCGTTTTCGGGGTGAGAGAATAGGCGAAGCCGAGCCGGGGAGCGAAGCCAGTGTATCGCGGATCGACAAGCGCGCGGCTGGCCATCGATCCGCCTGTTGCATTGACAAGCGAATTGGTCGACGGGTCGTAGTTCGCCTGCCGGTTGTTCTGTTCATATTGCGGAGTGGCGAATTCATAGCGAACGCCGAGATTCACGGTGAGTTTCCGGGATACCTTGAAATCGTCCTGCAAGTAAGTAAAGTCCATCCACTGCTCGAGTGTGGCGTCCGCCTGATTCGTCAACTGGTAGGTGGATCGTGCCCCATACAGGAAGTCGACCAGGTTATAAACGGTGTTGCTCTTTGTCGGCGTCGGGTTGCTGAACTGCCCGCCGTAGATGTCCTGTCCATATGCGGGATTGAAGTCGTTGATGTTGGTGGAGATGGATTGAAACTCATTGCCGAGCTTGAAAGTGTGGCGGCCGACGATTTGCGAGAAGTTAACCTTCGGATTGAGCACAAAGGGATTTTGCCATTGCGGACTTGTGTAATCGCGCCCGTAGGACTGATAACCGGTGATGTTTTGCGTGTTCAAGCCGCCAATGATATTCTTCGCTGTTGGAAGTCCCGGGATTCCGTAGAGTTGGAGCATGTTCGCGGCCCCGTCGAGGGTTGCGGGGGTCTTCATTCCCTCTGTCAAGGATGCTCCAAAGCGAACCTCCAGAAGAGACTTCGGGCTGGTGAGCCATGTTAGGCCGGTTGCGTTCTGCCAGTTCATCACGCGGGAGATGATGCCGCCCCCCTGCCCGGCAGGACCGTCGATGGCCGGAGCCGCCAGCTGATAATACAAGTTATAGCTGTATCGATCGAAGAGAGTGATCTTGTGGGTCAGATAGAGATCGTAACGGATGTCCCCTTTGTTCTCATTGTCTGTGCTCGGTGGCAGATGGGAGTAGTTATTGGTGTTTCCGGTAAGGTTGGGCGCTGGCATTTGCGAGAATACCGTCAAGCCGAAGGCCGTCATGTCCGCCTGGGGGATGACACCTTTGCTGTAGAGTACGCCGGTGTAAGGATTCACGATGGGGATGCCAAATGTTCCGGTGCGCTGCGCGAGCGTGGGCACGCTGGCTATCGTGACCGCTCTTTGCAGACGGCGCCATCCCTCGTAGTCTACAAAGAAGAACATCTTGTCCTTCCTTATCGCTCCCCCCGCCGCGGCCCCGAACTGGTTGTGAATGTAAACCGGCTTTTGCCCGCCGGTTGGCTTGAAATACCCGACCGCGTTTAGATCGGTATTGCGAAGAAACTCCCAGACCGTGCCATGCAGGCGGTTGCTGCCGCTGCGCACAGAGGCGTTGATTACTCCGCCTCCCACGCGGCCATATTCCGCGCTGTAGTTGTCCGTAATGACCGAAAACTCTTGAACCGCGTCGGGCGCGACTTGAACCACCTGATTGGAAAGGCCCTGGTTGGATGTTCCGTAGGCATTGTTGTCGATGCCGTCGAGGATGAAGTCGTTGAACGAACTTCGCATGCCACCGATGTTGAAAGAAGACTCCCGTTTGGAGAGTCCATAGGTGAGTCGAACTCCCGGCGCCAGCAGGGCGAGCGAGGCGCTGGATCGGCCGTTCAGGGGCAGGTCCACTACTTGCTCATTGTTAATCAGTTGGCCCCTGTTACTGGACTCCGTTTCCAACATCGAAGGAGCCGCTGTCACAGTAACGCTCTGTTCCAGACTTCCAATCTGAAGTTGTAAATCGACGCGCTGGCGGACACCGACGTCGACTCGGAAATCGGGAGTCTGGGACTTCTTGAAGCCAGCGGCCTGAGCCGTAACTCGATATCTGCCCACGCGGACTTCAAGAAACTGATAGGATCCATCGTTACTCGAAAATGCTTCCTGGGAGGTGTTGGTGTCAAGATTCAGCAGGGTAATGCGGGTCTGTTGAACAACAGCTTTCTGTGAGTCGAACACGGTGCCAAGAACAGTCGCCGTCTCGAATTGGGCAAAACTGCGGGGCATTATACCCAGCAGCAACAGCGCTGAAAACACCAGCGCACGCAGCGTTCCGGTTCGCATAGAGTTCGTCATAATAGCTTCGAGGGTAACGGGCAACTCTAAAAAAATACTAAATATTCCAGGCCCTTCGCCGAAGATTCACCGGATCTTCAATGGCCACAACCATCGGGCGGACGACCTTGGTCTTGCTCTTGAAACCAGGCAAACACGAAAGCATCCGCTCGAAAAGAAAATTACCCCCTGAAACGCGCAGGGTCCTGGAAGATTTCTAGGATGAAGCCAAATCGACTTTGCGTGTGGCTATTTCTCGGCCGCGCTGAAGAGACTGAAGACCGATGTCATCGATCTGCTGTATCAGCATCGCGTCGACCCGAATGTCCCCATTGAAGACGTAGCCGGCACGGTGAAGGAACTCATCGCCGAGGGCAAGGTCAAGCACTTAGGTATGTCCGAGGCTGGCGTCGAGAGTATTCGTCGCGCTCATGCGGTTCAACCGGTCGCTGCTCTGCAAAGCGAGTATTCCCTCTGGTGGCGCGAGCCGGAAAAGGAGATCCTGCCCACGCTGGAAGAGTTGGGAATCGGCTTCGTCCCTTTCAGCCCGCTCGGCAAGGGATTTCTGACTGGAGCGATCACCGCAAACACCACTTTCGACAAAACGGACTTCCGCAATGTCGTGCCGCGTTTCGATGAAGAGAACCGGAAGGCCAACCAAACGCTCGTGGACGTGCTCAGCAAGATCGCCGCACAAAAGGGCGTAACCAACGCGCAGATTGCTCTCGCGTGGTTGCTCGCGCAGAAACCCTGGATCGTTCCCATCCCCGGCACCACCAAGCTGCACAGGCTGGAAGAAAACCTTGGGGCCGCTGTCGTGGAACTGACAACCGGCGATCTGCGCGACATTGAAAATGCGGTATCAGCGATTCAAGTGCAGGGTGCCCGTTACCCTCCGCAACTGCAGCAGCGCGTGGGCCGCTAGCATCTTCACGGCGTAGTTGTTGTGCATTCCCACATTCCAGAAGCGGCACCTGGGGCGCCCAAAGTCCAAGTCGGCTCTCGACATCGAACTGCCGGCTCATTCCATTCACACCCTGCAGCGGTCGTAACCCCAATCCCGTAGAATCGACACTAAGGCCGGTGCCCCATCCTTGGAGCAGCTTCATCGCGACAAGGGTCGGTGGGCACAAACCTGCAGCCAGCGTTAACTGCCCGTGGTGAAAGTCTCTTGCGCGTCAGGGCACGACTTCAGTCGTGCCGCAAGATGCTGATAAGAAAGGGTGGGCTTTCGCCCCTGAGGAATGTTTTTCAGGAATTTGGACTTTCGCCACGGGCTGTTAACGGCCGAAGTCGGGTCCGGTCACGCGCATAATTCTCGCCCGAATTCCAACTTCTCCCAAGCGGTTCTCCCACAACAAACAAGGTCGGCATGACGCAGAGCATCCAAGAGCAGTTCGGACAAATCGACATCTACATCTTCGATCAGATCCTGCGCGGCAACATCGAGCCGGGCATGAGGGTCCTGGACGCCGGATGCGGTTACGGCCGCAATCTCGTCCACCTGCTGCGTTCCGGATGCGAGGTTTTTGCTCTCGACCAGGATGCCGAAGCCGTTGATCATGTCCGCAACCTGTCCGCTTCGCTTGAAACCGGCCTGCCGGCGGAAAACTTCCAGGTCGGCTCAATCGAGTCGATGCCGTTCCCCGGAGGGTTCGCCGATGTGGTTCTCTGCAACGCGGTGCTGCACTTTGCCAGGGACGAGCACCAGTTTCGGGCCATGTTGGCCGCCCTGTGGCGCGTGCTGAAACCCGGCGGAATGCTGTTCTGCCGGCTCGGCTCACGCATCGGCATGGACTTCAAGCGCATTCGCGGCAACGTCTTCCTCATCCCGGACGGCTCCCAGTGGTTCCTGGTCGATCAGGACATGCTGCTCCGCCTGACCGAGGAGATGAATGCCGTGCTGGCTGACCCGCTCAAGACCACGATTGTGCAGGATTACCGCTGCATGACGACTTGGGTGCTCAGGAAGCGGAGAGGGTAGCCTTGCCGCGATCAGGGGACCGATTCCCAGGTCTCAAAAGCGAGACGTGATGGTCCCGCCTAATCTGCAGGGCAATCGACGAGGGTGTTTACGAGGACCGAGACGGTCGTATCCACTTCTATAGGCTTCCCGTTGAACAGATATGGCTTGTATTTATATTTGCGAACCGCGTCCAGGACGGGCCTCCGTAACATGGCAGGGCCGGAAACAATGTGTGGGTGAAGAACATCCCCATTCTTGCCGAGCACAAACACCACGACAACTGTGCCGGTGATGCGAGCCGCCATCGAAATATGCGGGCAGGCCACCGGTTCCTTGTGCGTGAGCAGCTTTTCAGCGACTCCCGCCGAGATATTGATCTCGTACGGCGGACGGGCGTCGGAAGGCGCCTTTGTTTGCGCGCTCAAGCTGGGAGCGAGAATCGCTGAAAGGAGAACGAAACAACTTACTGCTCTCATGGGTGCAGATTCTACGCTAGCGGTATGTCTCAAACAGATCGTTGAAGGGTACGGGCTTTAGCCCGTACGTAAGGACTGCAGAATCAGGAGGGCTTTAGCCCCCGAGGGAACGCTGACCAACCCGTTCTGCACATCTTGGGGCGCGAATAACCGATGCAATGAATGAGACATTGCACTAGCAACTATGGTTCGGAATATTGTTACCTTCCCCAGGTAGATTCGTGCTCTCCAATGTCCCCAAAAGCGAGGGGCCTAAGCCACCTGCCCTTCATCTCAAAAAGATTTCGCCTTTCAATTTGTAAAGAGGATATCCTGCGCCGCACCGTTCGCATGAAGGGAAGCGTCCAGATATGCCGTGAAAGACGTCGGGTTTGAATTCCTTAGTCCGGTCTTTGACGTGTTGTTGGTCATGCACCATGAGGTATTTTCCCCACCTCTCGATGACATCGCCGGCCTTGGCCATTGTTTTCACCTCAGGCGATAATTCTCCGCGGGATTTCCGGTTTACCGAATCCCAACCAACTCCACGCTCTTCGCGCCCTGCCCGTAGTGGCTCTCCACGTACTTGTCGAGAATCTGCTTGAACTCGGCCACGATGGTGTCGCCCTTGAGGGTGGTGTAGAGCTTGCCGTCGACGTAAACCGGGGCCTTGGGCTCCTCGAAGGTGCCGGGCAGGCTGATGCCCAGGTTGGCGTGCTTGCTCTCGCCGGGGCCATTGACTACGCAACCCATCACCGCCAGTTTTAGCTCTTCGACGCCTGGGTAAACCTTGCGCCATTCGGGCATGGAGGTCCGCAGGTAGCCCTGAATCTGCTCGGCCAGTTCCTGGAAATAGGTGCTGGTCGTGCGGCCGCAGCCCGGGCAACTGGTGACCTGGGGCATGAAGCTGCGGATCGAGAGCGACTGCAGAATCTGTTGCGCGGCCTGCACTTCTTCTGTCCGGTCGCCGCCGGGCTTGGGCGTCAGGCTCACGCGAATGGTGTCGCCGATGCCGGCCAGCAGAAGCGGCGCCAGGCCGGCGGTGGAGGCGATCAGCCCCTTGGCGCCCATGCCCGCCTCCGTCAAACCGAGATGCAGCACGTAGTCGCAGCGGGCGGCCATGTTGGTGTAGACGTCGATCAAGTCGCGCACGCCCGAGACCTTGGCGGAGAGGATGATCTGGTCGGGGCGTAGACCGAACTTTTCGGCGGCCTTGGCCGAGTCCAGCGCGCTCACCACCATGGCTTCCATCATCACTTCCCGGGCCGGGCGAGGCTCGGGCAGGCGGCTGTTGGCGTCCATCATGCGCGCCAGCAGGGCCTGGTCGAGCGAACCCCAGTTGACGCCGATGCGCACCGGCTTTCCGTTTTCAGCCGCGCACTCCACCATCACCTGAAAGTTGTCGTTGTCCTTCTTGCCGATCGAGGCGTTGCCGGGATTGATGCGGTACTTGGCCAGCGCCCGCGCCGTTTCAGGGAATTTCTTCAGCAGCAAATGGCCGTTGTAGTGGAAATCGCCCACGATGGGCACCCGCAACCCGCGCTTGTCCAGGCCCTCGACAATGGCCGGAACCGCTGCGGCGGCCTCGTCGTTGTTGACCGTGACGCGCACCAGTTCCGAGCCGGCCAGGGCCAGGGCCGCGACCTGTTCGATGGTGCCCGCAATGTCTGCCGTGTCGGTGTTGGTCATCGACTGAACCACGACCGGGACCTCCCAGCCGACGCGAACCTGTCCGATCTTGACCGTGGGTGTTTTCCTGCGCTGAATCTCCGCCATGCTTCCAGTTTACCCGCGGAACTGTCTGCGGGTAAATCGGAAGCTGGCGCAGATCGGCTTTCCGACGGCTGATGGCCCTTTCAGCGGAACGACGGCGGCCGGTTTTCGATCGCATTGCCGCGTTCCTTGTTGGGCTCGTCGCCGTTCACGAAGTCGATGCTGGTGGTCCCGGGATGCAATCTTTCCAGCGGCAGCCAGGAATTCGCGTACTCCTTACCGTCGATGGTCACTCTCTGCACGTAGAACCCGCTGCCGATGCGGCGGATGACGACGTTTCTGCCGCCCGCCAGCTTCAGGGTCGCCTTGCTGAACATCGGCGTGCCCAGCACCATGCCGCCAACGCCGGGAACGGCGGGGTAGAAGCCCAGGGCGTTCCAGACGTAGACGCCGGAGGTTGCGCCCAGGTCGTCGTTGCCGGGGATGCCGTCGGGGGTGGCCTTGAAGGTCTCCTTGGCGATGCGGGTGACCACATCCTGCGTCTTCCAGGGCTGCCCGGCAAAGGCGTAGGCATAGGGTGTCACGAAGTCCGGCTCGTTCTCCATGTTGAAGCAGGGCTCGCCCCAGCAGCGCAGCTTGAGAAAGAACTTGTCGAGCCGCGGGATGACCTGTTCGTCTCCGCCGATAGCCTTGAACAGCGCGGGGTAGTCGAAGGGAATCATGAAGGTGTACTGGTAGGTGTTACCCTCCTCGAAGCCCTGCTGATCGTTGCCGTTGCCCCTGGGCATGGAAGTCTCAGGATTGAAGCCCGGCAGCCAGGCGCCGTCCGCGCGGCGGGGGCGAATCCAGCGCGTCTCGGGGTCCAGCAGGTTCTTCCAGTTCTCCGACTGCTTCATGAGCTTCTTATAGACGGAGGGGTCATCGAGTGCCTTGGCAAATTGCGCGATGGCGAAGTCGTCGTTGGCGTATTCCAGGGTCCGCGAAGCGGCGGTGCGGTCCTTTTCCGTGGGCACGTACCCAAGCTTGCGGTAATCGTCCAGAAAGGGCCGCTCGGAGCTGTTGTGGGGGCCGACGCCAGGCTCGGTGGCGGCCTTGATCATGTACTGGAGAGCCGTTGCCGTGTCGAAGTTGTGCGCCCCAAAGGCGTAAGACGAGGCGATCGCCGGGGCGGGCGAGTCGCCGCCCATGACGTAGGTGACGTCGTTGGCAGCCGCCCAGCGCGGGTACCAGCCGCTCTGAGTCGCGTCGTTCACCAGCGACTCCATCATGTCGCTTGCCCGCTCCGGCTCAAACAGGGCCTGAAGCTGGACTGTGTTGCGATAGATGTCCCAGTCGGAGTAGTTGGCGTATTGGGCCGTCTGCTTCGATTCCGCCAGGTTGTGCACCTGCTTGTCAAACCCGATATACCTGCCGTCGGCATCGCTGAAGAGGTTGGGCGACAGGAACGAGTGATAGAACCCTGTCGCGAAGATCTTGCGCTGGTCCGCCGTGCCGCCTTCAATGGCGACGCGGTCCAGAAGCGCGGCCCATGCCACCCTTGCCCTGGCGTAAACGGCCGAGAAATCCCAACCCGGAATCTCCCGGTCGAGGTTGGCCTGCGCGCCTTCCTGGCTGACAAATGAGATGCCCACCTTCAGCACTACTTCGTGCTGTTTGCCGAAGTCGAGCCAGGCGCCGGTGTGCTTTCCCTGGGCAGATTTGGCCCCATGCGTGAGGTCCCTATCGCTCCACAGAGCCGAGTCCTTGTAAGGCTTGTCGAAGCGCCCGGCGACGTAAAGCTTGTATTGGGATTTGGTGCCGCAGAAGGATCCTGCAGTTGTCGATCCGGCATAAGACGTAGCCGAGGTCAGCGCAATGTCGTTTCCGAAGGCCGCATCGGCGGGTTTGCCGTCGAGGTTGTGGAACGACCCGGCGCTCGAGCCGGCATTCACCAGCAGACGCGCCCGTTCGCCCTCGGGAAAGATGAAGCGGGCAATGCCTGCGCGCTCGGAGACGGTGATCTCGACGCGGATGCCGTTGGCCAGGGTGACAGCGTAATACCCGGGATGGGCTTCTTCCTTCAGGTGATTGAAGTCGGCAGCGTAGGGCGCGAAATCGGCGCCTGGGCTCGCAGTCAGCGAGCCCGTCGTCGGCAGCACGGCGAAGTCGCCATAGAGCGGACAGCCTGCGCCGCTGATGTGGGTCAGGCCAAAGCCCGTCATTTTCTTGTCGCCATAGAAATACCACCCATCTTGCCCGGTGTCGGGACTCCATTGCACCATGCCGAAAGGCAAGGTCGCGCCGGGAAACGTGTTCCCCCCGCCGGCGGTGCCAATGAACGGATCGACCGCATCGTAGGCCGGATAGCCTTGGCCGAAGGCGATGGTCGCGGTAAGCAGTGGGACCGAAACCAGGGCAGAGCACAATACGGAAACAAGTCGCATGAAAGGAGTCCCATGGCGGAGGAGCTCACAGCTTCGGTGGCTCGGGGCCACAAGGATCTTAAACCGTTGAGGTGAGAGTTGTTGAGGTGGGTCACACGCTGTTGAAGGAATGGAACCCCAAATAGGTTAGTCTTATCCGAGATACGCGAGCCGATAGCGGGAGAACGCGAAATGACAGAAGAGACAACTGAAAATGGACGGGACTCCGGAGCGCCCGTGCGACCGTCGAACGGGACAGCCAAGACCGGACCGTCGCTGCTGTTGCGAGGGGTGTGCAAGGCCTTTGGCGATGTGGTCGCCGTGGATGGCTTGGACCTGGAAGTGGCGCGAGGCGAGTGCTTCGGGCTGCTGGGGCCAAACGGGGCAGGGAAGACCACTACCATCGAGATCTGCGAGGGTATCACCGTTCCCGAGGCAGGCACCGTGGAGGTGTTGGGGCTGACCTGGCGCACCGGGGCCAACGAGCTGCGTCAGCGGATCGGCATTCAACTGCAGGAGACACAGTTCCCTGACAAGCTCACCGTCACTGAAGTGCTGCGCATGTTCCGGAGCTTCTTTCAGCACGGGATTTCCGTCGAAGAATCGATCCAGACCGCGCAACTGGAAGAGAAGCGCCATGCGCGCGTGGTGACGCTGAGCGGCGGACAGAAGCAGCGGCTGGCCATGGCCTGCGCGCTGGTAGGCGATCCCGAGCTGCTTTTCCTGGATGAGCCGACCACGGGCCTGGATCCGCAGGCGCGGCGTCACTTGTGGGACCTCGTGGACCAACTCAAACTCGCAGGGCGCACCATCATTCTCACCACGCACTACATGGACGAGGCAGAGCGGCTGTGCGACCGCGTGGCCATCATGGACCACGGCAAAGTCATTGCCTTGGGAACACCGCAGCAGTTGATCTCCCTGGTGGGCGGCGAGAACATCGTCGAGTTCGCCGTGAGCGGAGGCGTGGTAGACACGGCGTCGGGCCACAGCGCCGTCGATACCGCTTTGCTGACCGCGATTCCAAGCGTGGATTCGCACCGCGTCGATGCGGGGGTTCACCAGCTCTCGGTGAGCGAACTCCATACCGCGGTGCCGCGCATCTTTGCCGCGCTCAAGGAACAAGGCCTGCACCTGAGCGAATTCCGCACCCACTCGGCCACGCTCGAAGATGTTTTTGTGAAACTGACGGGAAGGAATCTGCGCGATGAATAAGCTGGAGATGAGCAGCCTGTACCAATTGACCGCGGTGCGTTTTCGCTTGCTGTTCCGCGAGCCGGAGGCGATCTTCTGGATCTTCGTCTTTCCCATCCTGCTGGCAGCCGGGTTGGGCATCGCCTTTCGCAACCGGCCCGCGGATGTGCTGCCGGTGGGCGCCACAACCGTGCAACTGACGCAGGCGCTGGCCGTGGACAAGGGACTGACAGCGGCAACCATGGACGAGGCGGCCGGAACCCACGCGCTCGCCACGGGCAATATCCTGCTGTTGGCGATTCAACGACCCGATGGAGTGGCCTATAAGTACGACGACACCAACCCCGATGCGCGTACGGCGCGGATGGTGGCCGATCGCGACATTCAGATTGCTGCCGGCCGGCGCGAGGCGGTTCATGCCGCCAATGAACTGGTGCATGAGACCGGCGCACGCTATATCGACTTTGTGGTGCCGGGCTTGCTGGGCATGAACCTCATGGGATCGGCAATGTGGGGGCTGGGCTTCTCGATTGTGGAGGCCAGGCAGAAGAAGTTGCTCAAACGGCTGGTGGCCTCGCCCATGAAACGGTGGCAATACCTGGCATCGTTTCTGCTGTCGAGAATGGTGATGCTGTCCATCGAGGTCATCTTTTTTCTGGGCTTTTCCAAGCTGGTTTTCGGCGTGCCCTTTCGCGGATCTCTGGCAGAATTGGGTTTGCTTTGCGTGATCGTCTCGCTATCGTTTTGCGGTCTGGGACTGTTGGTGGCGTCGCGTGCCAAGACCATGGAAGCCGCATCGGGGCTGATGAACCTGGTGATGCTCCCCATGTGGATCTTCTCGGGAATCTTCTTTTCGGCGTCGCGGTTTCCGGCGCTTATTCAACCGCTGGTGCGGGCGCTGCCCCTTACGGCGGGCATCGACGCCATTCGCGGAAACATGCTGCAGGGCCTGAGCCTGGGGCAACTGGCTGCCCCTTTGGGGATTCTGCTGGCGTGGTTCATGATTCCTTTCGCTGTCTCACTGCGCATCTTCCGCTGGAAGTAGCGGTTGTAACTCAAACCTCACAGCAATCCAGGCCGAGTTAGTCAGAGGGAACCATATGTCGAAGTCCCGGAGGGAGTTTCTCACTTACAGTTCGCTCGGATTGGTGGCCGCGGCCATCCAGGCCCAGGTTCCCACAACCCAAAGCTCGACCGCGCCTCCCGGAGCCCCAACCGCATTCGGAACCGCGCCTCCGGTGGGCCCGGTGGTGTCTCCCGGCACCTTTGTCGAAGCCGAGAAACTGGTGCAGGTGGAGATGACCGCGGCCGATCGTGCCCAGGCCGCGGAAAACTGGCGCGAACAGATGGCTTTTGTGTACGAACGCCGTACCGGTCCGCGCAAGATGGAACTCGACTCCACCGTTGTGCCGGCCACGCAATGGAATCCGGTGCTGCCCGGCATGATGGTTGGCAAGGTTGTGGACGCGGTCTTTCTGCGCAGCCCCGATGCGAACCTGCCGCTACCCGCAAGCGACAGCGAAATCGCGTTTGCCCCGGTCACCCAGCTTTCGCGATGGATCGAAACGCGCAAGATCGCAGCCACACGCCTGACTGAGATCTATCTCAATCGGCTGGAGCGCTTCAACGCCAAGCTGCACTGCGTGATCACTCTGACGCGGGACCATGCTCTGGCGCAGGCGCGCAAGGCGGATGAGGAGATCGCGGCGGGGCATTACCGCGGCCCTCTGCACGGCATTCCCTGGGGCGCGAAAGATCTTCTGGACACGGCCGGCATCCCCACCACCTACGGCGCGGAGCCGTTCCGCAGTCGAGTTCCAACGGCAGACGCCACGGTCGTGGAACGCCTCAACGACGCAGGCGCAGTCCTTGTGGCTAAATTGAGCCTCGGCGCCCTGGCGCTGAACGATATCTGGTTCGGCGGCCAGACCATGAATCCCTGGCTGCTGGAAGAAGGCTCGTCTGGCTCCAGCGCAGGTCCTGGCGCGGCGACCGCTGCCGGTCTGGTGGGTTTCGCCATCGGCAGCGAGACCGGCGGCAGCATCGTCAGTCCCTCCATGCGCTGTGGTGTCACGGGCCTGCGCCCCACCTTTGGCCGCGTGCCTCGCACGGGAGCCATGACCCTGTGCTGGTCTCTGGACAAGCTTGGGCCCATGGCCCGCTCGGTGGAAGACACCATGCTGGTGCTCAAAGCCATCTCTGGCCACGATCGCGGCGACCTGGCCAGCGTTCCCAGTTCCGTGCCCTTCGACGCTGCCGCCAACGTGCGCGGCCTGCGTATCGGGTACTTCCCCGGTTGGATGAAGGAGAGCCCCGCGACAGACGTCGACCGCGCCGCTCTCGAAACAGCTAAGAAAATCGGCATGGTGCCGGTGGCCGTTTCGCTACCCGACTGGCCCTACGACTCACTGAACCTGATCCTGTTTGCCGAAGCAGCCGCCGCCTTTGAAGAACTGACCCTAAGCCACGGAGTCGACCAGTTGAAGGCGCAAGTCCCCGATGCCTGGCCCAATCTTTTCCGCCAGGCGCGGTTCCTGTCGGCCGTCGACTTTGTGCAGACCGACAGGATGCGGCGCAAGGTAGCCCTGGAGATGGCTCGCATCTTCACGGAGGTCGATCTGCTTCTGGTTCCTTCGCTCCGCGATGAGATGCTGGTGATCTCGAACTTCGCCGGGCATCCGTCTCTGACTTTGCGTGCTGGGTTTGTCGAAGTGGCAGAGGCGCGCAGCGATTGGGCGCCCGATCCCAAGCACCCGCTGCCCAGGTTCTCCCCGCCGCGCCGTGTGCCCCACGGAGTCACGCTGCTTGGCAGGTTGTTCGACGAGGGCACGGTGGCGCAGGCGGGGATTGCGCTCGAAAGAGCCTTCGCCGTAGCCGGCGAGCATGCGCCGGGTTTTGAGTAGGTTGGTGGACGCTCCCACCATCGTTTGCCGTTCCAAACCGAGGCGACAATGTTGAATGAGTGGCCGTAGCGAGTTACTACCAAGAGGAACAGTGCCACGGCCCTCTGGGACCCGCCGCATGGCCCAGCTAACTCGCAAACTTGCTATTTCCGCGCAGCGGAAGCTAACTCGCTGTATTTTGTGTCCAATGGGCCCTATAAGCCTGTCCCCCTAATTTGAGGGACCGCTATAAGGTCTGTGAAAAGTGCATCCAGCAACTTTCTCTTTCACCGAACCTATAGCGGAATCCCGGCGGACCGGTAGATTTCGGCGATAGAACGCATGTCGCGAAGGCCTTCTTCCCCCGGGGTTCTCGATTCTTCCCCATTCTGGATATTGCGCGAGAAATGCGCCGTTTCAGCCGTGAAGTGCGAAGGGTCGCGTGCCGGGTTCGCCTCGTCCAGTTGTGTGCCGCTGAAGTCGGCGCGCAGGCGCAGCCCCTGGTAGACGAAGGCCTGATCGACCTCGAGCCAGCCTTTGGAGCCATAGACTTTGTAGTAGCCTTCCATGTTGGCGCCGTAAGTGGTCGCGCAACTGGCCACAATGCCGGACGGGAACTTCATGGTCCAGGCCACGTCCTCCTCGACATCGTAGAAGCGGCCGTCGCGGTCAATGGTTGAGGCTACGGCTGAGATATGCTCGGGCTCCTCGCCGGTCAGGTAGCGGCAGGCATTGAGCGAGTAGATGCCGACATCGAACAGCGGCCCTCCCCCGGCCATCTTCTTGCTGAGTCGCCATTCTCCGGGCGCAATGTTGAACCCAAACGCGCTGACGATGGAGTGGACCTGGCCCAATGCGCCCTCGCGGATCAGCTTGATGGCGCGTAGATTGGTCGGCTCGTAGTGGCATCGGTAGGCGACCATCAGCTTCACATTGGCAGCCTTGCAGGTGGCAATCATGGCCTGGCAATCGGCCACGCTGGTGGCCATCGGCTTTTCGCACAGCACATGCTTGCCGGCTCTGGCGGCGCGAATGGTGTACTCGGCGTGCATGAAGTTTGGTAGGGCAACGTAAACCGCATCAACCGCCGGGTTGTTGGCAATCTCGTCGAAGTTTTCGTAGTTGTAGATGGACGATGGCGGGATACCGTATTCAGCCGCGATGCGCTCCGCCTTTTCGCGATGGCCGCTGACTAACGCAGTGACCTGGGAGTTGGAGGTGTCGCGTGTGCCGGGCATGAAATGCGATGCAATGCGGCCAAGGCCAATGACGGCGTAGCCCACCTTTCGGCCCGGCATCTGGGCGTTGAGACCGGGTGCCAGGCGGGAGGCCAGCCCCAAAGCGCCGAGTTTGCCAAATTCTCTTCGAGTCAGGTTCATGCCGATCGGTTCTCCTTTGAATTGCGGCGGTTCAACTCGGCCAAAGCGGGAGCAACAGAGCGATTCCACGATAAAAATGCTGCTCCCGCCCTGGTATTGTGACCGCACGGTTTGGTCCCGGCCGTCAAGTAGCAGCCTCCTGGCTGCCGTGTAGCGCCGGCCTCCTGGCCGGCTGTGGCGCGCACGTCCTCGTCCGCGCTCGTCCATGATGAATCACCAATTCACGCGGTCCAACCACCAGCACTCCAACGCCTGCGTAAAAGTTAATAACAGTTTCTAAAAGTGCCGGTGCACCGCGGGCTTCCTGGTCACCGTTGTGAGCTTGCCGTTGACCGCGTATTTGCGCCGCTCCACCGGCGTCGAGAGCACCAGGCTCGTGACCGGATTGCCGTAAGGAAGCAGGGCCTCGATGAGGGCCTCCAGGTCGGCCATGCTGGTCGTGGTGACCTTGAGCAGAAAGTCGTCGCCGCCGGTCAGGTGGTGGCATTCGCGAACCTCTTCCAGGGTCTGCACGTACTCGAGCAGCCGGTGATAGTGTTGCCCGCCGCAACTCATGCGGATGAAGGCCATGACTTCCAGGCCCAAGGCTTCGCGATCGATCTCCACGGAGTACCCATGCACGATGCCCACCTCCTCCATCTGCTTCAGCCGCTCGGAGGCAGCAGTGGGCGACAGTCCTACCCGGCGGCCCAGCTCAGCCAGGCTGAGGCGGGCGTTGTCTTGCAGCTCGTCGAGGAGCTTTCTGCCGCAGAGATCGAGTAATGCCGTGGAATCCATCACCAATGGATAGTACTACAGTGGATTCGAATAGGAACCGCTGCGTTTGCCGGGTAACGCATCTGTACCCGATCTGCTGGCCAGCCTACCATCGAATACATGGATACTGTGGTTTTGAATGGTCAGTCGCTGACCCTTGCTGAGATTGAAGCTGTTTCCCTGGGCTGCCCAGTGGCCATTGCACCGGATGCACTGACACGAATTGCTGCCAGCCGGGAACTGATCGAGGCCATTCTGGCCACGGGAAAGACGGTGTACGGGGTCAACACCGGGTTCGGCAAATTGGCCGACAAGCGAATTCCTGACGGAAGCCTGAAGCAGTTGCAAACCAACCTGGTGCGCAGCCATGCCGGCGGCGTGGGTCGGCCGCTGTCGGAGGGCGAATCGCGGGCCATGCTGCTGCTTCGTGCCAATGTGCTGGCCAAGGGCTTCAGCGGCTGCCGGGTCGCTGTGGTCGAGCAGTTGGTTGCCATGCTCAATACCGGCGTGCATCCAGTGATTCCTGAGAAAGGCTCGGTAGGCGCGAGCGGCGACCTGGCGCCCCTGGCGCACTTGGCGCTGGTGGCCATCGGCGAGGGAGAGGCGTTCTATCTCGGAGAACGGATGGATGGCGGCAAAGCTCTCCGGTTAGCCGGCCTGAATCCTCTGGCGCTTGAGGCCAAAGAGGGATTGGCGCTGCTCAACGGCACCCAGGCCATGACAGCCGTGGGCGTCTTGGCCGTGGCGCGGGCTCTGCGCGTGGCCAAACTCGCCGACTTGGCGGGCGCTATGTCGCTGGAAGCCTTGATGGGCACCCCGGCCGCATTCGACCCGCGGATTCAGGATGCGCGGCCGCACGCCGGACAAATTGCCGCCGCGGCACATCTGATGCGGCTGTTGGAGGGCTCTGAGATCCGGGAGGCGCACCGGGAGCACGATTCCCGTGTGCAGGATGCCTATTGCCTGCGCTGTATGCCCCAGGTCCACGGCGCGGTGCGCGGTGTCCTGGGCCACGTCCAGGGGGTGTTGGAGGTAGAATCCGGCTCGGCAACCGATAATCCCCTTGTCTTCCCTCAGAATTCCTCCAAAAAGCAGGAGCAGGAAGTGCTTTCGGGTGGAAACTTCCACGGAGCGCCGCTGTCTTACGCGTTCGACTATGCCGCCATCGCCATCACCGACTTGGCCAGCATGACGGAGCGGCGCATCGACAGGTTGCTGAACCCCGACATCAACGAAGGGCTGCCGGCGTTTCTGTCACCCGATGCTGGCCTTTCTTCCGGATTCATGATGGCGCAGATTGTCGCCGCGGCCCTCATCAATGAGTGCCAGGTGTTGGCGCATCCGTCTTCAACCGGAAGCATCCCCACCAGCGGCGGCAAAGAGGACCATGTCTCCATGGGCATGACCGGGGCCCTGAAGCTGCGCCAGATTGTGGAGCATGCCGAGCGCATTGTAGCCATCGAACTGATGTGCGCCGCGCAGGGCGTGGAATGCCGCCGGCCGCTGCGCCCTGGTCTGGAAATAGTTCGGGCACAGGTGGCGGTGCGTTCGGTCATCGCACCCCTTGTGCAGGATCGCGTCCTGGCTGGGGACATCGAGTCGCTTGCCGGGGCGGTTCGTGCCGGGGTGTTCGACGCCTGGTGCGGATAACCCCTACTTCACGCTCAGGTCGGCGTCGACGTCCACAACTAGGTTGTCGCCCTCAATCGTCATCGAATGAACCTTCAGGCGATCGAGGGTCACCTTGAATCCGCTGGTGGCCGAGGAGCCTTCCAGGGCTTTGCGCAGCAGATCCGCGGCATTGATCTTCATTCCGGAAGGCAGCTGATGGCTGAGAAACGGCGTCAGCACAAAGTTCAACTCCTTCTGGTCGATCACCTTGTCCAGGCGGGCGTCGCGAAAGCCGATCGTCTCCCCTTCCCCGACCGGGGCCAGGGAAACCTCTGCCGGAAGATTCAAGGTGAGTCCCAGGCAGTTGTTGCCAAACGACTTGCCGATCTTGGCATGAGTTTTGATCAGAACCACGACGCGGTCGTCCACGAACTTCAGTTGAGCGTCTTCGGCATAAATGGAGCAGGGGGTCTGGGCGCTGCCTTTGAGATAGTAGCGCCCATCCGGACCGCTGAAAAGTTGCTGCTTGAGCGTGCGTTGAAGAACATCGCGGCCCACTTTCAATTCCACGGCACATGCGGGCGTCACTGCGCTGGCCAGCAGCAGCACGGCCCCGGCAAGCGTTCGCCAAGTTATTGTCATACTAGTATCGAATCATAGTTGGCCGCTCGTTGCCAGTCTGGCGGCTGCGACCTCGACTTTCGCACTCCTTGGTCCTATCCAGCAATTTGCTGCTAAGGCCCTTGGAAACAGCGGTTTACACAAGGCTATCCAGGCGTCGATGGAAAGTGGTATGCTTTGGAGCAATAGTGCATTTTGCTATTGATTTTTGAAGAAATAATCCCTAAAATAAGAAACTAGAGATTCCTCTGAAGAGACAGGACCCCCAGCCAGTTTCCGAGGATGTAAACGAAAATCACACCTATTAAGGACACCAAATCGATGGCAAAGCGTCGTGGAAATCCGAATTGGGGCAAGCCGGAGCCCATAGGCCCAGTTGTGCCCACTGTGACCTCCTTCGAACAGATCGTCAAGGAGTTCAAGCTTAGCCCAGACCAGTACATCCGGTCCACCCGGCTACGGGAATGGGCTCGCCGGAACAAGAATTCCAAATACATCCCCGAGGCTCTTCTGGAGGCTTGGGGCTTTGAGATTGAATCGACGTTGTAGGCCTTTTCTTTCTTGGTAGTTCCTACGAGCGCCGCCTTCGGGCGGCGCTTTTGCTGTTTGCCCCTGCCATAGGCGAGAATGAAGAGGCTGCCATGCCCAATACTTCACGCACCATCGCCCCCCCTTTTACCGACGTGCCCGGCGCGCTGGCCGAGATTCGCGCCGGTCGCATGGTTGTCGTGGTCGATGACGAAGACCGCGAAAACGAGGGCGATCTGACCTTGGCCGCCGAGTTTGTCACCCCCGAAGCCATCAACTTCATGGCCCGTTACGGCCGCGGCCTCATCTGTCTGACCCTCACCGAGGAGCGCGCCGATCACCTGCGCCTCTTCCCCATGACCCAGCAGAACTCCTCGCGCTTTGGCACCGCTTTTACCGAAACCATCGAAGCGCGCGAAGGCGTCACGACGGGCATTTCGGCCGCCGACCGCGCCCACACCATCCGAACTGCAATTACGCCGGGAGCAAGCTACACTGACCTGGCCCGGCCCGGCCACGTCTTTCCGCTGCGCGCCCGCAAGGGCGGCGTGCTGGTGCGGGCGGGCCAAACCGAAGCCTCGGTCGATCTGGCCCGGCTGGCCGGCCTCAACCCCTCCGGCGTGATCTGCGAAATCATGCGCGACGACGGAGAGATGGCCCGCATCCCGGACCTGATTCCCTTCTGCAAAGAGCACGGCCTTACCATCCTCACCGTGGCCGAGCTGATTCGCTACCGTTTGCGCCATGAGCGCTACATCATTCGCGCCGGAGAGAGCCGCATTCAGACCCGCTACGGCGAGTTCCGCATGATCGCCTACGAGAGCGCGGTCAACGGCGGAGAAAGCCACATCGCCTTGGTGCGCGGCGATTTATGTGCCGATTGTCCCGCCTTCCAGACCGGCGGACCCCGCGAAAGCGCCGATGGCCTGTCTGTTGTGGGAGCCCCCGGGGATCGTGCTCCATGTACGCACCCGGTGCTGGTGCGCGTCCATACCCGCTGCACCGCCGGCGACGTCTTCGCCGCCGACTGCCACTGCCGTGAGACTCTCGACCAGTCCATGCGCATGATTGCCGAAGAAGGCTGCGGAGCCGTGCTTTACCTGCACAACACCTCTCGAGGTTTTGAGGTGGAACGCGCGCCGGAGACGGCCGAGGCCTTTGAACCGGGCGGGGCCGCGAACTTGCTCGATGCGCCCAGTTCGCCGGCAGGTCGTCTGATTCTCCACCAGGAACTGCGCTCTCGCGAAGGCTCGCAGGCCCGCACCGGAAGAATACTGCGCGCCATCGGGTTGGGCGGCCAGATCCTCTCCGATTTGGGCATTCGGCGCATCCGTCTGTTGTCGAATACGCCCATGCACATCCCGGCCCTGGAGGGATTTGGGCTGGAGATCGTGGAGCAGGTTGCCATCCCCGTCGAGGAATGCACCCGCGCTCTGTGACCCTGGCCGCTTTTGCCGGAACCGGCGCCGGGTGTATTGCGTAGACAGATCCGAAAGGTCGTGTCTATGCGCATCTCCCAGCTTGTTCCCTGTCTTGTGCCGGCAATCCTGGTGGCAACGGGTTGTTTTGCCGCTGCTCAGCAAGGCGGCTCCGATTGGCAGAAAACCTATCCGATCGCAGGCAAGGCTTCCCTCAGCCTGAGCACTGGCGACGCATCCCTTGAACTCCGCTCGTGTGGCGCCTGCCGCGAGATCCGGGTGAGGGTTGATTTTAGAGATCGCAAGCCCGATGACTTCAATGTGGTCGAAATGCAGTCGGGCGATCATGTGAACTTCGAGCTGAAAGAAAAAGTCCATCTCGGCATTCATATGTCGATCGCACATTGGCGCGCACCGCAGGTCTTCGTGGAGACGCCCAATGCACTCGATCTGGATGCCCGCACGTCCGACGGCAGCCTCAAGGTCTCTGGCGTTCAGGGGAATCTCGAACTCCACACCAGCGACGGCGCAGTCGACGTGGCCGATGTGGGCGGCGCAGTGCGCTTGACCGCCAGCGACGGCGCCATCCATATCCACAACCTCACCGGAACCCTGGAATCGCGATCTTCCGACGGGAGCGCGACCATCGATGGACGGTTCAGCGCGTTCCATGTCCACGCCAGCGACGGCAGGCTCGACGTTACCGTCGCCGAGGGCTCCAAGCTGACCGCGGCCTCCGTGATTGAAGGGTCCGACGGCCGGGTCACGGTCCATCTGCCACGGACATTGGCGGCCGATCTCGAGGTCCACAGCAGCGACGGCAAGGTTGAGTGCGCACTGCCCTTGACCGTTGAAGGCTACAACTCCTCCAACGGCTCCGGACACAACCTTCGCGGTCACCTGAACGGCGGCGGCGTGCCTCTGACAATTCACACCAGCGACGGTAATGTAACCATCTCCGCATTGTGAGAAGACCCAGCGAACCTCCGATTAAGTCAAGGTGTGAAAGATCACCCAGATGCGCAGAATCTCTGCACAGGTCGACCCAGTGACCCTCCGATTAAGTCAAGGTGTGAAAGGGCACGACTTCAGTCGTGCCGATAAGAGCCATAGAATGAGTGGGGCTTTAGCCCCCGAGGGAGGCTTCCGGGCTTTTTGAACTCCAAACATTGCTTTTTCCGCAGCCTGTTTAGCCCCTGAGGGAAGTTTTTTGGCGCTTTGGACTTTCGCCACAGCCCCCCAGGCCGCTCTCTCTGGATCTCGTTTCGCAACGTGAGACGGCCACGTTATCTTGGTGCGATACCGCATAGCTGAATGCCTCGAATTCTAACGATAATAGAGAGGCCTGCTGTCCCTGAGAGTCCGGGATGCACTGTGGAGCAGACGACAAGCCCGGAAAGAGAAAAACCGGATCGCCAAGCAGGACATGGAGTTTCCGACGGGCCATGCTTTCCAGTTGACTTGAACCGCTTTTTTCAATATCAATCGTGGTGGCGAAGAGTTGAAAAAGGGCGTCGTTAGAGCGCTGCAAAAATCCAGCCTGGGCCAGGGAGCTGCATGGGAACCATCGTTGAAAGCACCGACCTCGATCGGCGAGCGCTGTATGCACTGAGTTGGAACTTCGCACAGGACGGCAAGCTTGCCGTCGATGCCGTATCCGGAAGCATTCTCGATGCCAACCCGGCGCAGGAAGCCCTGACCGGCTACTCGCGCGAAGAACTGATCGGCAAGCACATCGTTGAGCTTCATCCCGAGGATGAACGCGACCATGTGATGCGGGAATTCAACAAGGCTTCCGATCAAGCCGCCTCGCACCCCGGATTTCATATCCAATGCAAAGACGGCTCCCTCGTGCCCGTCAGTATCTGGACTTCGGAAAAGACCGCCCCAGGCGGCCGATCTCTGGTGATCGTGGAATTCCGCGACATCTCCGAGGAACGAGACCGCGGACATCGGCTTGCCACCCAAAACTGGGCCTTATCGGCGTTCTCCATTGCCGCATTGGCTTTGGGCAGAGCGCAGGACTCGCACAGCCTCTTGCAGTCGATCTGTGAAGCCATAACCCGGGAATCGGCCTATGTGCTGGCCTGGATCGGCATTGCCGAAGGTGGCGCGGACAAGATGATTCGTGTGGCCGCCTCGGCGGGTAGTGCCGCTGCCTATCTGGATGGGACGGAAATGTCCTGGTCAGTCGATCGCGAGTCGGGGCAGGGCCCAACTGGAGTGTGCATTCGCACCAACACGCTGCAGATTCTTGAAGATGCCCGGACTTCGCCCATCTTCGGACTTTGGCGCGATCAGGCCAAACGCTTCGGCATCCAGTCCGCGGTCTCGATTCCGCTTCATTTGGAAAAGGGAATCGAGGGCGCCCTCATCGTCTATTCCGCAAGAGCTCACGCGTTTGAAGCTGCATCGATTGAGGTTTTTCAGCGCCTCGCCGAGCAGATTGTGCACGGGGTTCGTGCCCTCGAGCAGAAAATGCTTCTGGATGCGGAGCGCCAAAACCTGGAGAAGACCCAGAAGCAGTTGACCGACGCGCTGTCCGCCTCCGTGGCGGCCATGGTCACCGCCATGGAGATGCGCGACCCGTACACCGCAGGCCACGAAAACAGGGTGTCGGAGATCGCCTACGCCATCGGGAAGGAATTCGGTTGGGAAGAAGAGCGCTTGCAGGCACTGCGCATGGCGGCCATGGTGCACGACATCGGAAAAATCTCGGTTCCCATTGAGATCCTCACCAAACCCGGCCGGTTGAGCGCCGAGGAATTCTCCCTCGTGAAAGGCCACGCCGAAAGCAGTTACCAGATTCTGAAGGACATTCCCTTTACCTGGCCGATTGCGGACATGGTCAGGCAACACCACGAGAAACTGGACGGCTCCGGCTATCCGCTGGGCCTGATGGGCGATGCCATCCTGCCTGAATCCAAGGTCCTGACGGTGGCTGACATCGTCGAAGCCATGGCATCGAACCGGCCTTATCGTGCCGCCATCGATCTGGATGTCGCCTTGGCGGAAATCCAGAGACAGGCTGGCACATTGCTCGATCCGGAAGTCGTGCGTATTTGCGTTGCCCTGTTCCGCCAGCAACGGCTCCATATTTAGGAAAGCTCCAATCAAGCCGGCGGTGCGAAAAGGCACGACTTCAGTCGCGCCGAAAACAGTTGAAAATGACCCCGGGGCTTCACAGGCTGCGGAAAAACTCTTCTGGAAGGCTCGGTGCGTCAGGGCACGACCGGGGCACCGGGGGACCCACAGGGTCGGGGTCGCGTGCCGATAAGACCCATAGAATGAGTGGGGCTTTAGTCCCGGAAGGATGCTTGCCTGGCTTTTTGAATCCTGTACAACACCTTTTCCGCAGCCTGTTCAGCCCCGGCGGGAAGCTCTGGGGAGATTTTCCTCCGAAACAAGGCCTTTTTCCGCAACCTGCGTAGCCCCCAAGGGAATGCCGAAAGGTGCTGCTGGGCCTGTCGCCAACGTAATACTCATGGCGGTTGCACTTACGTTCTTCATCCATTGCGTAGAATTACCTTCGATTGGTGCATGATAGAGAAATGATCCTTGAAAGCGACGCTCAGGGATCGCCAAGAGTCTGCGCCTTGTAACACGGCTCGACTTCATCCGTGCCCCAAATGCTTGAAAGGAAAGGGTGGCTTTACAGGCTGCGGAAAAACTCGATTTGAGCTCGCTTTGAAAGGGCACGACTTCAGTCGTGCCGATAACGCCCATAGAATGAGTGGAGCTTTAGCCCCTGCAGGAATGTCGGCATTCACAAAGACACCCGTCCGAATCTTCCTCGAAAGGCTTTCTTGAACTGTTCCGCACCTCGCCAAAATGGTGAATTTGTCAATCGCCGTAACCTTTTGCGGCCTGAAGAATAGAAGCAATTCAAAGGGGTTTCGACTGCCGTTTATGGGATCGAGGGCCTCTTTCGAGTTCCCGGGCCGAGAATGAGCTGAAGACCACCCCTATCCTCCCCCTCCCCCGGTTTCGCCGTATCTACCAGAAAATAAACAAGTTCCATCGAAAAAAGTCCCGTAACGAGCTGCGTTGCCGCTGAAAATAAAGGACTTACGCCACCGAAGTAAACGCTTTTGACGCCCAGCTTCGCCGTTTCGGGCCCAGATTCGCCGTTTCGGGCCCAGATTCGCCGTTTCGGGCCCAGCTTCGGCCGTTATTTGCTTCCCGCTCCGCCGGGTCAGGGAATGCGACACACCGCAAGTTGCCCATTATGCCACGGGCAAGTGAGCCCTCCGGGCCAGGGATAGGCCACCAGCGCCCAGTCCACGCCGAACTCCCTCTTGAGCCGCTCGAAATCCACAAGCTGAAAGCTCCGAAACCCTGCCAGCGCCTGTTGCTGCCGATCCCACGCAGGCGCCAGGCTCGGGACCTGCGTCACCATGGCCGTGTCCTTGTCCCCGTCCGCCAACTGGCTCCTCTCTGCCAGCGCGCGAAAACTGCGAAAGCCTTCGCCCGGAGCATTCATGTACCGGGGAGGCAAGGCGAAATAGGCGCTCTCCGGGGTGTTCTTCCTGATCCAGTCGAAGGCCTGCAGCCAAGGGTTCGCGCTTGCCATGAACGGCATCTCGAGGTGCGCGCCCTCATCTACGGTGAACCATTGCGCCGCGAACATGCCGCCGTTCAGAACCAACAAAAAGGCTATCCAGCGCAGAACCCGCGCCTTGAGCAGGAACCGCCCCAGCAGACCGCCCGCCAACAGGGCAAGGAAGACATAGACAAGTTGTAGATAGCGCATCGGTTGCCAGGGCATCATCCGTATCAGCGCCTCTGGTGCCAGCAGCGCCATGGCAAGCACCTGCTGGACCACGCCGTAAGCCAGCACCCCCAGGCAGAAGCGGGACAGCCGCCTCTCTCCGTGCTTTCGCGCCGTCCTCCAGAGCAGATAAAACAGCGCAAGGGGAGCCAAGGCCCCAAGCCACTCGTACCAGGCCCATTGATAGAGGTGCATGTAGTTCTTGGCGTCCAGCGCCTTCCGCCAACTCGGGTTCGGCGAGTCGAAGACCCAGGCTAAGGGCGCCACGGCTACCAGCGAATGCCGCTGCCCTTGCCGGCCGAACGGGCTCCGCTCCAGCAGCGCCAGCGTCAGGAAAAAGCAGAACGAGATGCCCAGGGCCGCCATGATGGGATGAAAAAGAAGCGCGATGCCAAGCAGCGGAATTGCCTGCCCGCGCTTCCCCTTCAGAATCCGGGCTGCGGCCAGCAGAATGAATGCGGTTGCCAGGTTGCGGGGATGCAGATGCGGGTCCGCGATGGTTAGCGCTGTCCCCGCCACCGGCAGCATGAACAGGCCCGCGACCATTGCCACCGCCGCCCACTGCGCCGATCGCTCAGCGAAAAGCGCCTCCGCGATTCCGCGGCAGGCCCCGAGAATCAGAAAAAGCGCGGCAAATTGCCAGATGAACTCCGACCAGGCCACCGAAATCCCTGTCCATCGAACAAAATGCGCCATGGCGCTATCGAAAACGGTAGCTTGCAGCTGCAGCCGGAAGAAATCCGCGTCGTGTGGAAACAGTGCCGGATTCAGATCGGCCCTCACTGCGCTCAGGTAGACGCCATCGTCCTCCAGGCCAGGATGGTAGCCCATGACAACAAGACCGAGCATCGTAATGGCCAACACCAGGAAAAAGTTGGCCAGAATCTTGTGCCTCAAGCGCGTCGACCCCGTATCCTTATAGGTACCATGTCCTCAGCAGCGGCCCCTTCTTCTTCTTCGCCGGTAAAAACCGGAGTCACAGTCACGGTTCCGGAGACTCAAGGGACTGCATCCGCAAATGATAAGCTCGCGATCGTCATCCCGACACTCTGCGAAGCAGAAAATATTCGCGTTCTGTTGGATCAGGTTCGTGCCGTGCTCGATCCCCTTGCCGTAAACTACGAGATCGTCGTGGTCGATGACGACAGCTGCGATGGGACCGGCGAAGCGGTTTCCGCCATTGGCGCGCAAGACCCTCGGGTCCGCCTCCTCGTGCGCAAGGGGCAGCGAGGCCTGTCCGGGGCTATCCTGCATGGTTGGCAAAATACCGATGCCGCCATTCTTGGTGTGATGGACGCGGATCTGCAGCACCCCGCCGAACTGTTGCCCAAGCTTCTGGCCGCCATTCAAAGCGGCGCTGACATTGCCATTGGCAGCCGGTATACGCCGGGCGGGGAACTGGGCGACTGGAATCCGATTCGCAAGTTCATCTCCTCAGCGGCCGTCTGGGTCACCTTGCCGTTGCAGAAATCGAAACTGCGGGCCAAAGATCCCATGTCCGGCTTCTTCATGATTCGCCGCCACTGTTTGGAGAAAGTCCAACTGCAGCGGACCGGTTTCAAGCTTCTGCTTGAGATCCTGGTGCGCGCTCGTATCCATTCGCTCCAGGAAGTCCCGTTCGCCTTTGGCTTGCGCTTCCGCGGGGCCAGCAAGGCGAATTTCAAGGTTGCCTGGGACTATGGCTGCCTCCTGGCAAGGCTCTATGCCGCAAAATTCGGCTTCTGGCGCCAGGGCTCCTAACATCGATCGAGATTTACGATTCACGCCCTGGCAATGAACTGAGCTCAGATCGATTGCGTATTCCTGTTGGCTAGACCCACGTTCCGTCTGCCGACCGCGAGGACGATTACGGCGTCCCTGCGTCTCACTTGTGTATTCTCATATCGCTCATCAATTCAATGTCGGTTTGCGTCTCTGCAATTCCGGATGCCGACCGCGGAAGAGGAAGGTTGCCGAGTGCTTTTGCGCAATTTGAAGAACAGCAACAAGTTGGGTTGGAACCGGATCGTAACCTTGGCCCTGGCGGCGCCGCTTGCGTTCGGTCTGTTGATCGGCAACCAGGCAAAAGCCTCGGCCCAAGCCCCGGCCGCCAGCGCGCCGCAGGATATTGCCGATACCTGGCAGGGCACTCTGCATGTCGGCAAAGACCTGCGGATCGTCCTGAAAGTCACCAAGGCGGACAGCGGCTACAAAGCTGCTTTCTACAGCATCGACCAGGGTGGCGCCCCGATTCCCGTGGCCAAGACCACGCTGGAAGGCAACACGTTCAAGCTGTCGGTGACGGCCATCGGCGGCACCTACGAGGGCAAGCTCAGCAGCGACGGCAAGACCATTGCCGGTACCTGGAGCCAGGGCAGTCCTTTCCCATTGACCCTGACACGCGCCACGCCGGAGACGGCCTGGGCAATTCCGGAGCCTCCGCCGGTGATTCCGCCCATGGCCGCCAACGCCGATCCCAGCTTCGAAGTGGCCACCATCAAGCCCAGCAAGCCCGACACACCGGGCAAGATGTTCCGCGTGCAAGGGCGCCGCTTCGACACCGTCAATACCACCCTGAGCGACATTGTCTGTTTCGCCTACGGAACCCACCCCAAGCAACTGATCGGCGCGCCCGACTGGGTCACCACCGACAAGTGGGATGTGAATGCGCAGCCCGACGGCGAAGGCGCGCCCAACGACAAGCAGTGGAAGATCATGTGGCAGAAGCTGCTGGCCGAACGCTTCAAACTGGCCTTTCATCGCGACAAGAAGGAGCTGTCAGTCTACGTGTTGAGCGTGACCAAGACTGGTTCCAAGATGACCCAGGCCGATGCCAATGCGGGCGCTTTGCCGGGCCTGTGGTTCCAGGGCTGGGGCAAGCTGAATGTGCGCAACGCCACCATGCAGGATTTCGCCAACCTGATGCAGTCGGCCGTGCTCGACCGGCCGGTTCTGGACCAGACAGCTCTCCAGGGGCGCTGGGACTTCACCCTGAACTGGACGCCGGACGACTCGCAGTTCGCCAGCTTCGGAACCAAGATTCCGCCGCCAACCGACACCGCCAATGCGCCGCCCGCGCTTTACACGGCGATCCAGGAACAGATCGGGCTCAAGCTGGACGCCACCAAGGCGCCCGCCGAGGTGTTTGTTGTGGACAAGGTCGAGAAACCATCGGAGAACTAGAGAATCCTGACTCTTCCAACAAACCTGTGTGCCCCATCCTTGGCGCGTCTTTGTTTTTGCGCCAAGGGTGGGAAAGCACAAACATCGATCTGCCGTCAGCCTAGAACGCCGTTTCAAGAGCGATTCACCAAATCCAAACGTCTTAAGATCGGCGATTCCATTCCTTTCCAATGAGCGATGCGAATCCACGTTTCGAGAATCGCAAACATCGTTTTCAAACAGGATTGTTGAAATGATCGGCAAGCGTGCTTTGAGTAATCCGAGCTTCAGTCAAAAACTGTGGTCGGTCGCATTGGGTCTGTTGACACTCGCGGTTCCGAACCTGGTTGGGCAGCAAAACGCCTTGCCGGCCTCCTCTGTTCATCCCGGAGACACCGCTGTCACGCCGCAACCTGTCTACGATGTGGCCTCCATCAAGAAGTACGTCCACGATGGCGGATCGTTTTCCTCTTTCATGAGGATCAATCCCGATGGCATCATTGCAACCCACATGTCCGTGCGATCGCTGATTTGCAATGCCTACGGAGTCAGTTTTTATCAGCTTTCCGGAGGGCCGGCCTGGGTGGATTCCGATCTCTACGACGTGAATGTGAAGATGGACGACTCCTCCATGGAGGCGCTCGCCAAACTTCCTCCCGATCAACTGCAGCCGATGCGGCAGAAGATGTTGCAGGCCGTGCTTGCGGAGCGGTTCAAGCTGGAGATTCACCACGAGACGAAGCAATTTCCGGTCTACGCGCTGGTTGTGGCGAAGGGCGGATCGAAGCTCCACCCTTCGGCGCCCGTACCGGCGTCTCCGGATGAGGACAAGGAGGCACCAGCGCGGAAACAGCAAGGCAACATGATGATGTCCTGGGAATCCGGAGGATTCCTCATAACGGCCCAAAGTGTGGGGCTGGTCCAGCTGGCTGGCCAGCTTGGAGGGAATCTGAACTCCAAGGTTGAAAACAAAACCGGACTCGATGGCCGCTACGATTTCACTCTTCGCTTTGCATCCGACGACCTTTCGAATTCTGCTTCGAATTTGCCTTCGATCTTCGACGCGGTCCAAGAGCAGTTGGGACTCAAACTGGAGTCGACGAAGGGCCCAATGGATGTGATCGTGATCGATCGTATCGACAGACCCTCGGAGAACTGATGTCTGCTGATTTCTGGAGTACATGCATGGCGCGGTGGTTTGCCGGAATCAAGCTCTTCGGCCTGGTTGCCGTTCTCTGCGCCTCGACCCTCGCCGCAGCATCGGAATACCACGGCCTGGTCACATTCGGCGGCTACCCGGTTCCGGGAGCGACGGTCACAGCAACGCACGGGACCGCGAAGGTCTCTGTGGTCACGGATGCGGGCGGTGTCTACAATTTTGCCGATCTGGCCGACGGCGACTGGAAGATCGAGATCGAGATGCAGTGCTTCACGCCGCTCCATGCGGACGTGGTCATCGCTCCTCACGTGCCAGTAGGGAAGTGGGAGCTGACCATGCTGCCGCAGGAGCAGTTGATGGCGCGCACCAAACTGCCGGCGCTTGAAATCGTCGCGCCCACGTTGATCGATGCGCCTGCCGCAAAGAAGCCTGCCGCCGCTTCCAACGATGTCGTGGAGATCCCAAAGCCCGCGGACGACGCAAGCCGCCAATCTTCCGATGGATTTCTGGTCAACGGCAGCGTGAACAACGCGGCCACCTCGCAGTATTCGTTGTCTCAGGCCTTCGGCAACAAGCGCGCCAACAGCAAGAGCCTCTACAACGGCGGCATGTCGGCTGTTCTTGACGATTCCTACCTCGATGCGCAGCCTTATTCGCTCAGCGGACTCGATACGGCGAAGGCCTTTTACAATCGCTTCACCGGCGGCGTGGCCCTAGGCGGGCCCATCAAGATTCCACGGTTGCTGCCGCGCGGACCAAACTTCTTTGTGGGCTACCAGTGGACGCGCAACCAGACCGCACAAACCACGCCCGGGCTGGTTCCTACGGCCGAGGAACGGACAGGCGATTTGTCTGGATTGCTGAATGCGCAGGGCCAGCCCATCACGGTTTTCAACCCGGCGACCGGGCTTCCGTACAGCGGAAACCAGGTACCGGTCAGTGCACAGGCACAGGCCTTGCTTGCTTTGTATCCTCTGCCCAACATCCCCGCCACGACCCTCTATAACTATCAGTCCGCGGTGCTCAACAGCAGCCATCAGGACGCTGTGGAATTGCGTCTGGACAAGGGAGTGGGCCGCAGAGACTACCTCTGGGGCGGTTTCAATCTGCAGAGCACCCGCGCCGCCAGCACCAACCTGTTTGGCTTTGTGGATTCGACATCGACGCTGGGCCTCAACACCAACGCCAACTGGTATCACCACTTCGGCCCTCACCTTACGGGCACGCTCGGTTACAAATTCAGCCGTTCGCGGACGCTGCTCGATGCCTACTTTGAAAATCGCCGGAACATCGCCGATTTGGCCGGCATCCAGGGCACGTCAAGCACCGGCAGCGCCAATCCGGACCCGGCCGATTGGGGGCCACCGTCGCTGAATTTTTCCAGCGGTTTTGCCTCGCTCAATGACGCAAATAGCGCATTCAATCGCGACGCCACCAACGCGGTTTCCGCTTCGATGGCTGTCTACCATCGCAAGCACAACCTGACCCTGGGCGCGGACTTCCGCAAACAGCAGTACAACGACTTTTTCCAGCAGAATCCGCGTGGGTCGTTTGGATTTACAGGCGCAGCCACCGGCTCCGACCTTGCCGATTTCCTGATCGGCGTGCCTGACACGAGTTCCATTGCTTTCGGCAACGCGGACAAGTATTTTCGCCAGCCTGTTTATGACGCCTACGCCACCGACGACTGGCGCATCCTCCCTGTGTTGACCATCAACGCCGGGCTCCGCTGGGAATACGGCGCACCCATGACTGAGCTCAAGGGGCGATTGGTGAATCTCGACCTGGCACCGGACTTCAGCGCCGCAGCGCCAGTCCTCGGCAGCGATCCGGTGGGGCCCATCACGGGCACTCGCTTTCCCGATTCGCTGGTCAGGCCAGACAGACTTGGCGTTGAACCCCGTGTCGGCATCTCCTGGCGCCCCGTGCCCGCTTCCACCATCGTGCTGCGCGCCGGATACGGCATCTATCACGACACCTCCGTGTATCTCGCGCCCGCGCTCCAACTGGCGCAGCAAGCGCCGCTCTCCAAGAGCGTCAATGTGCAGAACAGCGCGTCCTGCCCGTTGACACTGGCCAACGGCTTCAACAACTGTTCTTCTGTCACTTCGGATAACTTCGCCATCGACCCCAACTTTCGCGTGGGCTATGCGCAAACATGGCAGTTGGCAGTGCAGCGCGATCTGCCCGGCGCGATGCAACTCACGGCCACCTATCTTGGTGTGAAAGGCACGCACGGCGTGCAGCAGCTCCTTCCCAACACCTATCCCATCGGCGCCGTGCCAACTTGCTCCGGCTGCCCGCTGGGATTTGTCTATCGCACATCGGGCGGCGATTCATCGCGCCACTCGGGACAGTTGCAATTGCGCCGCAGGCTGCGCGACGGCTTCACGGCATCGCTGCTCTACACATGCTCGAAATCCCTGGACGATGACGCCCAACTTGGTGGCCAGGGCTACCTGGGCGCGGGTGCGCAAAGCGCCGGCGCGGCGCCTCGGACTGCCTCAATCGCGCAGAACTGGCTCAATCCTCGCGCCGAAAAGGCGCTCTCCACATTCGACCAGCGGCAGTTGCTGAATCTGCAGGTTCAATACACCTCAGGGGAAGGTCTGCGCGGCGGCGATCTGTTGAGCGGATGGACCGGTCGCCTTATCAAGGAGTGGACGGTGCTGACTACCATCTCCACCGGGTCCGGTCTGCCGGAGACGCCAAGCTATCTTGCGGCGGTGCCGGGCACGGGCTTTTATAACACCATTCGTCCAAGCCTGAGCGGCGCATCCGTCAACACGGCGCAGGCCGGGCGCCATCTGAACAGCGCAGCCTACACTGCGCCCACGCCAGGCCAGTGGGGCACTGCCGGCCGCGACTCCATCACCGGCCCCGGCCAGTTCAGCTTGAACAGTTCGTTGGCCCGCACCTTCCGGCCCAGCACACGCTATTTTCTCGACGCTCGCATCGATGCCACCAATCTGTTGAATCGCGCCGTCTACAGCGGCTGGAATACCACATGGAACAGCGCGCAATTCGGCGCACCGCTCGCGGCTAACCCCATGCGCAGTTTGCAAACCACCATCCGGGTGAGGTTCTAGCCATGAAAAAGAAATCCGTTGTTCAGATGAACATGGCTGGGGTAATCTCGTGGCTTCTTTTGGCGGTTGCTTCGGCAACTGCACAGCAGATCGGCCAGAACGTAACTCCCGGCGCGGAGGGCTACACCTTGCAGGTGAAGGTGCAACTGGTCGTCGAAGCCGTGGTGGTGAAAGACAAAGACGGCAAGCCCATCCATGGACTCACGGCCAAGGACTTCGCGCTCACCGAAGACGGCGTTCCGCAGACTGTCCGCATCTGCGAGCATCAGGACCTGACAGAACTGGCCGCTCCAGTCCCCATTGCGCAGCCGGGAAGCGAAGACCTGAAGATCTACAAGCGACTGGCCCACACGCAGATTGCGCCGGAGACGCCAGAGAACGAACGCTACAAAAATCGCCGCCTGCTGGCGCTCTATTTCGATATGTCGGCCATGCGTCCGGCCGATCAGTTGCGCGCTCTGGCCGCCGCCGAGCAATTCATCCGCACCCAGTTGACCGCCGTCGATCTGGTTTCGATTCTGCGCTATCAAGGCTCTGCTGTCGAAATCCTGCAAGACTTCACAGCCGACCGTAACAAACTGCTCAGCATTCTCGAAACCTTGGTGGTGGGCGAGGACTTGAGTTCGCCGTCGGTCGATGACGCCAGCAGCGCGGATACCGGAGCCGCCTTTGGCCAGGACGACGCCGAATTCAACATCTTCAGCACCGACCGCCAACTCGCAGCGTTGCAGACCGCGGCCAAGATGCTCGGCAATCTGAATGAGAAAAAATCCCTCATTTACTTCGCCAGCGGCCTGCGGTTGAACGGCCTGGACAATCAGGCCCAACTCCACGCCACGGTCGATGCGGCCATCAAGGCGGGCGTTTCCTTCTGGCCCATCGATGCGCGCGGACTGGTTGCCGAGGCGCCGCTCGGCGATGCAACGCAAGGGTCTGCGGGCAATGCCGGCATCTACACCGGAGCCGCCGCGCAGGCTACCACCAGCGGCTTTCAGCAATCTCAAGATACGCTCTTCGCTCTGGCCGGAGACACCGGCGGCAAGGCCCTGTTCGACAACAACGACCTGGATCGTGGCATCGTGCAGGCCCAGCAAGCCATCTCCGACTACTATCTGCTCGGCTACTATGCCACCAACACGGCCAGGAACGGCCACTTCCGCCGCATCAAGGTGTCGCTGAACCAGACGCTCGATGCCAACCTCACTTACCGCCAAGGCTACTACGCCGACAAGGAGTTTGCGCGCTTCACCACGGTCGACAAGGAGCGTCAGCTTGAGGACGCGTTGATGCTGGAAGACCCCATCACCGAGCTCTCCATCGCTATGGAGATCGACCACTTCCAACTCAACCGCGCCGAGTACTTCGTCCCCATCGTCGTCAAGATTCCCGGCCGCGAATTGGCGTTGGCCAAGCGCGGCGGGGCCGAGCACACACTCATCGACTTTGTGGGCGAAATCAAGGATCTGGTTGGCGGAACGACCGTGTCGAATGTTCGCGACAACGTCAACATCAAGCTCTCCGATGCAACGGCGGCAGAACTAGCCCATCGCCCCATCGAATACGATACCGGCTTTACCTTGTTGCCGGGAAAATACCGAATCAAGTTCCTGGCCCGCGACGACGAGACCGGCAGAATCGGTACCTATCAAACCACTTTCGTGATTCCGAATCTCAACAAGGAAGACAAGCGCATCGCCATCAGCTCCGTGGTGCTCAGCAGTCAACGAGTCGAAGCGAGCGAAGCGTTGTTCGATGCAGCCAAGGGCAAGGAACGGGAGAAGGAAGCGAGTGTCAATCCGCTGGTTCAGCAGGGCAAGAAGCTGGTTCCCAGCGTGACCAGGGTATTCAGCGCAAGCCGAGAAATGTATGTCTACCTGCAGGCATACAAGCCGCCACCGGCAGCGACCACACCGGACAAGCCGGCGCCGAATCAGCCCGTTTTCGCCTACGTCAGTCTTTATCTTGCAGGGAACAAGGTATTTGAAACCGCTCCCAATGCGGTCGTTCCAAACCCCCTGAGCCGGCTGGGAATTGCTCCTCTCAGCTTCAGTTTCGATTTGTCGCACCTTCAACCCGGAGAGTACGACTGCCAGGTGTCTGTGCTCGACCCGACGACGCAGAAGTCCGTCTTCTGGCGAGCCCCGATCCTCGTGGTTCCATAACAGCGTCATCGTTTTCCAGACAGGAAGCTTTACCATGCCAATTACAAAACTCGATTCCATCTCTGCGTTGGTCGTCGTCGACCTGCAAAAAGGCATTGTGGGTTTGCCCACTGTGCACCCTGCCGGCGAGATCGTTAGTCGCGTTGCCCAACTTGCGCGCGCATTCCGCGAGCGCGGCCTGCCTGTCGTTCTGGTCAACGTGACAGGCGGTGCTCCGGGCCGCACAGAAATCGCAAGGCCCAGGTCCGCATTTGCTCCCGATTGGGCCGAGCTTGTGCCGGAGTTGGAGCAGCAACCTAGCGACTTGCTCGTGAGCAAGCAACGCTGGGGCGCCTTTCTTGGCACCACGCTGGATGAAACTCTTCGCCAGCGCGGCGTAACGCAAATCGTCTTGACGGGCGTTGCAACCAGCGTCGGCGTGGAATCGACGGCGCGCAGCGCTTACGATCTTGGTTACAACGTCACGCTGGTGCTGGATGCGATGACCGACCGCAGCGCCGAGGCGCACGCCTATTGCGCAGAGAAGATCTTCCCCCGGCTTGGTGAGACCTGCACAACCACCGACGTACTCGGGATGTTGCGGGAGACTCCCGCCCGCTAAACAGCTGTGTTGAGCTCGTGCTGTCCCAGGTCCCAAACGCGGGACTTGGCGCCCCCGCAGTCTATGCAATCCCAAGGCAGCTCATCCTCCCCGCGCTACAACTTCCCCAAGTCGAAAAATTGAGCCTCTACAATATGTGCGGGCGCCATCCGTCTTCAGGAGTGGGTGGATGAGCGATGAGCGTGGCTTCGATGATCGAACAGGACCGGCAAATCTCCGAAGTCATTGCGCAAGAGCAGGCGCGGCTGCGCAACTTCATCCGCAAACGTGTGCCAAACGAAGCCGATGTGGAAGACCTGCTGCAAGAAGTCTTTTTTGAACTGGTAAGGGCCAATCGCCTTCTGATGCCCATTGAATATGTGACCGGCTGGCTGTTTCGCGTGGCGCGGAATCGCATCACCGATCTGTTTCGCAAAAAGAAGCCGGAGAACTTCACCGACGCGTCGATGGAAGACGACGACGGTGAGTTGCTGCAGATCGAGGACCTGTTGCCATCGCCCGATGCCGGGCCGGAAGCACTCTACATGCGCAGCTTGCTGCTGGATGAATTGGAATTCGCACTCGAAGAATTGCCCGATGAGCAGCGTGCGGTCTTTGTAGCACACGAACTGGATGGCCGCAGCTTCAAGGAAATGTCGATGGATACCGGCATCGGCGTGAACACTCTGCTTTCGCGCAAGCGTTACGCCGTGCTTCGACTTCGCCAGCGGCTGCAAACCATTCACGATGAATATACGGGGAAATGAGGAAACGAAATGAGAAGGAAATGGATGTTCTTGTTGGCGCCGCCGGCAATTGTGTTATTCATCTGGGTTGGCGGCGAAGTCGTGATGCATCTGTGGAATTGGCTTCTGCCGATGCTGTTTGGTTGGAAGCAGGTGACCTTCTGGCAGGCCCTCGGATTGTTGGCTCTGTGCCGGATTCTGTTCGGTCGCTGGGGCCATGGCCACGATCGCGGCAAGGGACGGCGGGCGCTTGCGGAGCGCTGGGACCACATGACTCCCGAAGAACGCGAGAAGCTTCGCGGCAGCTTGCATGGACGCTGCGGCCCGTTCCGCAGATCCGGCAGCGAAACGAACGAGCCGGCATGAGCGAAGGGGTCTGCCTGGACGATGCGGAGATCGAGCAGACGGCGTGACCTTGGCCGATTGAGCGGCTGTATCTCACAGCCGGGGTGCCAAACGGATTGTTTCGACGTGCCGGGATCGAGGCTGTCGAGTCGATGTTCCGAGCCGGGCGCCGCAATCGGTGCAGGGTTCCGCAAGACCCCCAACCTTTGCTATACTCATGAAGTTCCACCCCCGTGCGGAGGTGGCGAAATTGGCAGACGCACCAGCTTGAGGTGCTGGCGCTCAAAAGGCATAGGGGTTCAAGTCCCCTCCTCCGCACCAAAGATTCTCCTGTCCGGGCCAACCGGGCAAGACTCGGAAGGCTTCAGAAGAAATGCAAATCCTCCTTTACTTCGTCGTTGTGGTCCATGTGATTGTGTGCCTGTTCCTGATTGGCGTGGTCCTCCTGCAACAGGGCCGCTCGGCCGATCTGGCAGGCGCATTCGGTGGACAGGGTTCGCAGACAGCCTTCGGCCCACGGGCCGCGGCCAATGTGCTTACCCGCCTCACCACCTGGTCGGCCGTCATCTTCATGCTGACCTCGATTAGCCTGACGATCCTGTACCAGCGCTCCACCGGGTCGCACTCCGTGCTCGAGAATATGAAGTCCGCACCGATCTCTGCCCCCGCAAAGTCCGGCAAATAAGCCCCTTTGAAGAGAAAAAGCCAATGGCCCGAGTTCGATTGAACTCGGGCCATTGGCTTTTGCGCGAGTATTTCCGAGCCGAACCAAGGCGAGGAGCCCTTGACTGTACTATCTGCGAGATATATCTTCTAGACCTATGCAGCTCTCTCGTACCGCCTACGTCATCCTCGGCGCCCTTTCCATCCAACCAAACCTTTCCGGCTACGACATTCGCAAGGCTGTGGAAGAGAACTTCGGCAGCTTTTGGGGAGAGAGCTACGGGCAAATCTATCCGTCTCTGAAGACCTTGGCCGCCGAAGGACTGATCGAGCCGACAAAAACAACCTCTGGGCCAGGACGCCAACGCCAGGAGTTTGCCCTCACCGAAGCCGGGCGAGTCTGCCTTAAAGAATGGCTTGCCCTCCCTTTCCAAAACGACCCGCCCCGCAACGAATTCATGCTCAAGCTGTTTTTTGGCCACCAGGCAGCTCCCGGAGTAGCCGTTGCACACGTGCGCGAACTGCAGCAAAAGAACCAGCGCATGTTGGCGACTCTGTCAGGGATTGAAGCCATGGCCAACCAGCATCAATCCAAGAACCCGAATCTGCCCTACTGGATGCTGACGCTGACCCTGGGAATCGCCATGACTCGCGCCGCTGTCGAATGGGGAGAATCGGCACTCAAGCTGCTCTCCGCCCTTGAAGTGGCCGCAGCCACAGATTCGAAGCCAGCCAATCCGGACGAAGAACCGGCCTGAGCCGTTCCAAACAGCACCGCAACCAGCAAAACCACCTGCGCAAGAACACAAAGGAGAAATGCAAGATGCCTACCGCCGTCCGCTCCAGCCGCTTATCCCTGATTGTTGCCTGGGCCGCTGCCAGTTTCTTTATTCTCGGCTTCTTTTCCCCTCTCGTCGGGGCCTGGACAGGCGCCATTCTGGGCACCTGGTTCGTCGGCACACAAAAGCCCTGGCGCGGGTTTCTGTGGATGACGGCTGTTCCTTTTGTCCCCAGCCTGATCTTCGGTTGGCGGAGCCTCTTTCTCGCCGGCCCGCAAGGAGCGCTCCAATTCGTGGGATGGACTCTGGTTGCCATCGGCCTCGGCGTTCTGCCCTTCACCTTTCATCGCCTCACCAGCCCACGCCTGCCCGGTTTGCTTGCGACTCTGCCACTGCCGCTGGCAGCGGCAGCCATGCGCGTGCTGGTTCTGCCCTTGCTTCCGGCGGCGGTTATGAACCACAGCAATCTCGTTCAAAGCCAGCAGGCGGACTTGCCTCTGATGCAGCTTGGCGCGATCTTCGGCATTGGCGCTATTGTGTTTCTCGTCCTCTGGTTTGCCGCAACCTTGGTTTGGATGTGGAACCATGAGTTCCGCGCATCCAGGATTCGCCTGGGAGGCAGCCTCTTCGCCGCTGCCTTTGTAATCGCGATGAACTTTGGGCTCTACCGCCAAGTCAAAGGCTTTCCCCTGCCGTCCTCCTTGCCCCTTGGGATGACTTTCGCCTGGATATGCTTAGGCTGCGCTGCTGTGCTCACCCTCTTTGCCGTGCTCAACCCCGAAAGACACCGTGCCTGGGCGGACCGCCGCGAGACCCTCGCGCACCTGCAAAGCCCCGTTACCGGCAACCCCTTGCATGTGGTGACCGAGAACGGCCGCGAGACCCTGGTCAGCTCGTCCGGAGAGCGCTTCCCCATACGCAACGGCATTCCCACTTTCCTCAAGCCGGAAGACCTGACCGGCGACAACGGCAAATACAACCATCTCTACGAGACCATCGGCGGGTTTTACGACGATACGCAACGCTTTTTCGGCGCCTTTCGCGGCCTTAGCGTGGACTCGTACTTCCTGAATTACATGAGCCTGCTCGATGTAAAGCCAGGCGATTCCGTGCTGGAGAGCTCGGTCGGGACCGGCCTCAACTTCAAATACCTGCCCGCCGGAGTCAAGCTTACCGGGCTCGATCTCTCGCCCGAGATGCTCGTCAATTGCCAGGCCAACATGCGCCGCTGGGGAATGGACGCCGACCTCTTCCTGGGCAATGCCGAAGCCCTCCCCTTCGCCGACTGCACATTCGATGTGGTCTACAACGCCGGGGCGATCAACTTCTTCAACGACCGCGCCAAAGCCATCCGGGAGATGATTCGCGTAGCCAAGCCGGGCAGCTTGATCATGGTCGAAGACGAAACCGAAGAGTATGTGAAGAGCACTTACGAGAACATTCCCTTTACCAGCAGCTTCTACTCGGACCGCGACAAGCCGGTCACTGTGCCCGTCGATCTGGTGCCGCCGGAGATGGAAGATATCCACGTCGACATGCTGAAGGAAGGCAAGTTCTACGCCATTACCTTCCGCAAGCCGGTGGCCTGTCAGGTTGAAGTCGCGGCGCAATGACTAAAGTCGCTTCCCAATGCGGCCAGGGTGCGCTACGCTCGGATGGGTTCAGAGGAGGCTTCTCTGAACCCATGCCAAGCTTCGTTCCCCAGGGGTCCCCATGTCCTTTCGCTCTGTGTTTATCGCAGTCACCGTAGCGTTTGCGTTGATTCTAGCCGCCTTCCTGGTCAATCGCGCGCGGCCCAAGGTTGAAACCGAGCAACCCACGGCGGACTTTGTGCGGGCCAGCGGCAAATGCGCCGAATGCCACGCGCGGCTTCAATATTCTGTGGTGCACGAGTACGAGATGAGTGCTCACGCCAAAAAGGGTATCAATTGCCTGGACTGCCACCAGCCCGCGGAAGGCCAGCAGAAGAAAGATCATCACGGATTCGTGATCAGCACCAAGCTCACGGCCGGAAACTGCCGCAGTTGCCACGAAGGCATCTACCAAGAGTTTCTGCATAGCCGCCACGCCGCGCCCAGTTGGGCGGCCATCTATGGCGAAAAAGGCCTGAGCGCCGAGCAGGTTTCGTTCAGCGAACAATACCAGCCGGGAGGCACCAAACGGCCTCCGCACCCATTCGTGACATCCGAAGGCACCTCCGCCATGGCCTCCGGCTGCGAACAGTGCCACTCCGTGGGCAAGCCCAACGACGACGGAACCATTGGCACCTGCACCAACTGCCATTCGCGGCACACCAGCTCGGTTGCGCTGGCGCGCCGGCCCACGACTTGCGGTCAGTGCCACATGGGTCCCGACCACTCGCAGATCGAGATTTACGACGAGTCGAAACATGGCGTGATGTTTGCCGCGCAGGAACACCTGCTGAAGCTCGACGCCGATCCCAAGACCCTCAGCACCCGCGACATGTTCGTGCCCACCTGCGCCACCTGCCACATGAGCGGCATCAACGGCCTGAAGGTGACCCACGATCCCTCGGACCGGCTCGGCTGGTACCTCGCCAACCCGGTCAGCGAGAAGCGGCCCAACTACCTTCATGCGCAAACCAGCATGAAGCAGGTCTGCGCCCAGTGCCACACCCAGGCCCTGATCGATCGGGTCTATGCCCAGGCCGAACAAGTTGTGGCCAGCACCAACACCAAGGTCGTGGCCGCGAAAGACATCGTGGATGCACTGCGCAAGGATGGCTCGCTCACCGGCCCACCCTTCAGCAACCCCATCGACTTCACCTACTTCGACCTATGGCATTACGACGGCCGAACAAGCAAGCACGCGGCTTTCATGGGCGGAGCCGACTTTGTGCAATGGCACGGCAACTACGGCTTGCTGCAAAAGACCGTCCAGTTGAAACAGGATGCCGCCAACTTGAGGAGCGCCCATGCCGCGCATAAATAGGCTGCTGCGCTCACCGTCGATCTCCTGGATCTTCGACTTGCAACTGATCCTGGAGCTGTTTGTGGCTTCGAATCTGGCTGTGCTTGCCGCGGACATCGTGCTGGCGCACTCGGTGAACCAGTTTCGCAAGCCGGCAGAGTTCATTCCGCTCTATTTCTCGGCCGCAGCGCCTCTGCTGCTGTTGGGCGGGGTGCTGGCCCGGTGGCGATGGGGCTTTCAACCGGCCTGGCGCGACGTTGGGATGCTGGTCGGCTGGCTTGCGGTGCTGGTGGGGCTGAGCGGTGTCGTCTTTCACCTCCAGAGCAGCTTTTTTGCCGAGCGCACGTTGCGCTCGCTTACCTACGCGGCTCCGTTTATGGCGCCATTGGCCTACGCCGGCTTGGGATTCCTGCTGATTTTGAACCGCATGGTTGCGGCGCGCACGGCGGAATGGGCCCGATGGGTAATTCTGCTGGCCACTGGAGGCTTCTTCGGGAATTTCGTTCTGTGCCTGACCGATCACGCAGGCAACGGCTTCTTTCTCAAGACCGAGTGGATTCCGGTAATTTCCAGCGCCCTGGCCACCGGCTTTCTGATTGTTCCGGTCATCTTGCCGGTGACCCGGCGCTACCTCGACCTGTGCCTCGTGGTGTTGGCCCTGCAGGCGCTGGTCGGCATCGTCGGCTTCTGGTTTCACCTGCGCATGAACTTCTATACGCCGGGCGTGAGCTTGTTTGAGAAGTCAGTCTATGGCGCGCCTCCCATGGCTCCGCTGCTATTTCCCAACCTTGTGGCGCTGGCTTTGATCGGGCTGTGGGAACTGGCGCTTCACCTGCCAGACGGGCCCACGGATCGGCAAGGGGTCATGGATCGGTTGCTGGTTTGGGCATCCGCTCAAGCAAAGGGCGCAAAAGCCTGACCGGTGCCAAAGTCTTAGAATGGGATGCATGATTCTCGAGACCTTTCCCGTCGGCCCGCTGCAATGCAACTGCACCATTCTTGGAGATGAGGAGGCCGGCGAGGCCATCGTAGTCGATCCCGGGGACGAGGTTGCGCGCATCCATCGCCGCTTGACCGCGCTTGGCCTGAACCTGAAGCAGATTCTCGTCACTCACGCCCACATCGACCACGTCGGTGGCGCGGTCAAGCTCAAACGGCTCACAGGCGCACCCATCTTCCTGAACGAAAACGACCTGGCCCTGCTCAAGATGATGGACGAGCAGGCCGGCTGGCTGGGAATTGCGACACCCGAGACGGCTCTGCCCGACGAGGGTCTCGCCGATGGCCAAGTGGTTGGCCTCGGACGGTACCCTGCCCAAGTCATCTGCACCCCGGGCCATAGCCAGGGCTCAGTTTGCCTGCATTTTGCGCCGCTCAATTTGCTGATTGCCGGCGATACGCTTTTTGCGGGCAGCGTCGGGCGCACCGACTTGCCGGGAGGCAACCATGAACAGATCGTCGATTCGATTCAGACCCGCTTGATGGCCTTGTCCGACGACACCAAGGTGGTGACGGGGCACGGCCCCGGTACCACAATCGGAGCCGAACGGCGATTCAACCCGTTTCTTCAGTTCGAATAGTGGAGTGGCACGAAGAGGCTCACCGCCCGCTGCGCGTTCGATGCTCGAACTTGAGAGTTCTATTGCAGTTCATCAATCGGCCTGTTCCAAGATTGAGTGTTTACTTCGTACGATGTCTACTGTCCGGAAGGCGCAATCTCCCTGCCTTGATGCGTCGCTATTGAATCAACCATCCAGGTTACTCCAGTCCGGAATTCCACTTCCGGGCCCAGCAGGCTCAGTACCAGCCAACCTGACGTCGGCAAACCAAAAAAATAGCCAGGGTGGACCCAAACGCCTCGCTCAAGCAACTCCAACACCGTCTGCTCATCCGGCTGCAGGGCGGGAACGCGCAGGACGGCATACCAACCGCCTTCCATCGTCAACCTGCTGACAACCGGGAGCCTCAGCAGTTGCTTGTCCAGCGCGGCAAGGTTGGCCTGAACACGTGCCTGGATCTGACTCTGGATGCCCGCGCGGCTCGCAAGCCACGACGGCAAAGCACACTGCACCGGCGCATTCATTGAGAGGAAGGTGTCGCCGATGACCTCAAGTCTCTGCAAGGCCGCGTGGGCCTCGGGGCCGGTGGCAAGAATCCAGGCCGACTTCATCTGGGGCAGTCCGGCGATCTTGCTCATTCCGCTCACCACAAACACCGGCACGCCTTCCAGTCCTTCGGCAAAACTCGTCGATGCTTCGTTCAATCCGTAATCGAGAAAGACCTCGTCCACAATCAGAGACAGGTCGAATTCCCGGCACAGGTGCGCCAGTTCCTGCGCTTCCCAAGGCTTTGTAAAGTGGCCCGTTGGATTGTTGGGATGAACCAGCACAATCGCGCGTGTCTCCGAAGTGATGGCGCGCCGCAACCCTTCCGGGTCCAACTGCCAGCCATGGTCATAGACCAGCGATGCGGCCTTGAGCTTCACATCGTCGAGCACCGCCAGGAAGTCGAAGAGCGGGTACCCGGGCTGCAAGGCAAGTACCTCGCTTCCCGGATCGCACAGCAGGCGGAACAGGAAGCTATAGGCCTCGCTGGTGCTGGTGGTGAGGAGAATCTGTCCCGGATCCACCGCAGCGCCGTGATCGGCATAGTAAGCGCAAACCGCCTGTCTGGCCCGCAGACTGCCACACGGATCCGGGTCGTAATCGAGGACCATCGGGTCGGTTAACGCGGCCAGCAATTCCGGCCCATAATCGAAGCCGCAACGGGTGGGATTGGAAGCAGTCAGATCGGCAAGAGGCAGCCCAGCCGCCACGCGCAGCCTATGGGCCGCGGCCAAGCGGTTTTCTTCAGTGTTCCAATTTGTTCTTTGCGAAAAGCGCATGAGCTCCTGCCATATCGGCCATTCATGCCGGCTAAGCTGTTTCGGACTGCCCTATCGTGCACAATAAGGAGAGGCGTCCTTTTCAACCATACACGGGCGCCGATGGGGAGGGATTTTGGGTCTGCGCGCGGTGGTTTTCGACTATGGAATGGTACTTACCGGCCCGCCGTCGCCGGAGGCGCACGCCGCACTGATGCGCATCACAGGCCTGCCTCTGGACCGTTTCGAGAGCTTCTATTGGGCTGACCGGCACGCATACGACGAGGGCAAGCTCACTGGAATGGCCTTTTGGCAGAAGCTGAATCGCGATGCCGGGTTGTCCCTACGCCAGGATCAGATCGAGGAGCTCAATCTGTGGGACGTTCGTATGTGGACGACGCAAGATCCCGTCATGGTAGCTTGGCAGCAGCAACTCAAGCAGCATGGTCTACTGACTGCGATCCTGTCGAACATGGGCGATGACGTGCTTGCAAATATCGAGCGGGAATTCGAATGGATTCATCGCTTCGACGTTCAGGTTTGGAGCTATCAGCTTTCAATAGCTAAACCAGATCCGGCTATCTATTGCTACACGCTGAAAGAACTCGGCATCCAGCCACAGGAAGCGCTGTTTCTGGACGACAAGACTGTGAACATCGATGCGGCTAGGGCGCTCGGGATGCAGGCTGTTGAGTTCACGACTGTCGAGCGTTTGCGCGTGGACCTTATCGCTGCCGGCCTGGACAAGGAATTGCCGCTCCCAGGTCAATTGCTTACAAGCATCAACTCCGTGATCTAAACTGTATTCCTTTGGCGCAGAGCCAGGTTGATCGCTCGAAAGGGAACCCGGCCATGCATGTAACCGCATGAAACAAATGGGTCCCAGGCCTGCGCCGATCCGTCCAAAGATAGGGTAGGAGTGCCAGAGTGAATTCATTGCAAAGAAGAAAAAGATTGAACGCGGCTCAAAGGGCCGCGATGGGTATCGCAGCTCTACTGTTGGGCGCGATCGTGGTGCAGGCTCAAAGCGTTCCAGTCGTCACCGGGGATGCGCGCGTCGACAAACTGCTGAGCCAGATGACGCTGAACGAGAAGCTGATGCTGATCCACGGCACGCCAGAGGATGCGGCGGTGTATCAGGGCCAGGCCGGCTATCTGGGTGGCGTTCCTCGGCTGGGAATCCCCGGATTGCGGCTTGCCGACGGGCCTCCAGGCGTACTGACACGGCACCCTTCGCAGAGTGAAACGGCCACCATGGGCGTGGCTGCCACATTCAGTACCAAACTGGCGGAGGAGAACGGCTTGGTAATCGGCCGCGAAGACCGTGCATTGGGCATCGATGTCTCGCTGCAGCCGTTCGTGAATATCGATCGCGACCTGGAGTTTGGACGCGGCTACAACACCTTCGGCGAAGACCCCTTTCTAACCAGCGAAATCGGCGCGGCCGAGATCCGGGGCATCCAGTCGCAGCACGTCATGTCGCAGGTAAAGCACTTTGTGGGCTACGACTCCGACAGCGGCAGCACGTTCATGGACGACCAGACGCTGCACGAGATTTACGTCGCGCCCTTTGACGCGGCCATCAAGGCCGGCGTTTCCTCCATCATGTGCTCCTATAACCGCATAAACGGCACCTTTGCCTGCGGCAACGAATCGACGCTAACCAAGATTCTGCGCGACGAGATCGGCTTCAAGGGCTTTGTGACCTCCGATTGGGGCGCGGTTCATGCCGTGAACTTCATCAACGCCGGCCTGGACATGGAGATGCCGGGTGAACCGACGCCTGCCACCGCAATGTGGAGCATGCCATCGTTCTTCGACCTGCAGCCTGTCCCTCCGCCTCCTCCGGCGCGCCCTGCCCTCGGTGTCGACGACGAGGGCGGCAATATGTTCGGCGGCGGGAACATTCCCGAAGAGCCGAAACCAGGTCAATGGGACGGCGGCGACTTCGGCAAGAAACTGGATCCTGAAAAGATGACCGGCGCCCTGAAAGACGGGACCGTCAATGAAGCTACCATCACCCGCGCCGCAGGCCGCGTGCTCTATGAGATCGTCCACTTCGGTTATCTCGACGGGCAATCCAAGCACGAAGTGACCGAGCAGGCGATCGAGGCCAATGCCAAGATCATTGAGAAGACCGGGGAAGACGCGGCCGTTCTGCTGAAGAACGAAGGCGCCGTGCTGCCCTTGAAGGCCGCGGAACTCGATTCCGTGGTTCTGATCGGACCGACTGCCTTGCAGGTCGACTCGATCGGCATCAACGGCGAGCGGTCGGTCGGTCTGCCTGCGCGACAGGTTGGCCCGCTCGAAGCGATGCAGAAGATCTCCGGCAACGCAAACATCGAGTTCGCCGTGAACGACGACATGACTGGTACGACGATTCCGGCCAGCGCCTTCAACCATGACGGCCAGCCTGGGCTGGTTCGCTCGGGCGCAGGAGCCGACCAAACCGACGCCCAACTCAACTTCACCGTCAACGGCGGCAATGCTCTGGCGCCAAACGCCACAGTGACCTGGAAGGGAACGCTGACCGCGCCTCATGCCGGCACCTACTGGATCTATCTGCAGGCCATGGGAACCAATGCCAAGATCGCTCTCGACGGCAAATCGCTCGCCGGTACCGGTGCGTTCCAGGGCGGCGTGCATGGAGATATTCTGCAGGCCAACCAGGATAACGTCGTGCCCACCACCGACCATTTGGACAATGTGCGCCGAGCCGTTGAACTGACGGCCGGTCCCCACGCCATCACGGTGAAGACCAGCCCCGACAGTTCCAACTCGCCGGTGCAGGTGCGCCTCAACTGGTATACACCGGAGCAGCGCGTGGCCGATCACAAAGCCGCCATCGCCGCTGCAAAAAGCGCCAAGACCGCCGTGGTATTTGCCTGGACCCGTCTGCAGCCGGTCTTTGGCCTTCCCGGCGATCAGGACAAACTGATCGAGGAGATCGCCGCGGTCAACCCCAACACTGTCGTGGTGCTCAACACCAGCCAGCCGGTAGCGCTGCCGTGGTTGGGCAGGGTCAAGGCGGTTCTCGAGATGTGGTGGCCCGGCGATGAAGGCGGCTGGTCTACTGCTAACATTCTGCTGGGCAAAACCAGCCCCGCGGGCCGCTTGCCGGTAACCTGGGCCAAGAGCCTTGCCGACTACGCCGCCACCGATCCCAGATACCCGGAGCGCTCCCACCAGGGCATGGGCGGCAAGACCACCTTCAGCGAAGGCGTGAACGTGGGTTACCGCTGGTTCGACAAGCAGAAGGTAGAACCTCTGTTCGCCTTCGGTCACGGGCTCAGCTATACCACCTTCGCCTATTCCGGCCTGAAGGTTGAGAAAGCCAAGGACGGCGGTCTCGACGTCCATGTCGACATCAAGAACACCGGCAGCATGGATAGCGACGAAGTGCCTCAGGTTTACCTTGGCGCGCCCAGCGAGATCCCCGCCGGCGTCCAGTTCCCGGTACGGGCGTTGGCCAGTTTCGACCGCGTTCGCATCGCTGCGGGCGAATCGAAGACCGTAACTCTGCACGTAGCCGAGCGCCAGTTACAATACTGGTCGACGGCCGATGGCAAATGGATGACCGCAACCGGCAAGCGCACCCTCAGCGTGGGCGCCTCGTCGCGCGACCTGCGAGTAGAACAAGCCATTAACTGAAACAGTTCAAACTACAACAAGAAGGCCGGGATTGATACCCGGCCTTCTTTTTTTGTGCTAAATTGAAACCATCCTGATGGGCCTGCACGCTTCGAGCCCATCAACGCGCACGCCACCCTCCCACCCCCCTGCAAGAGGCAAGCAACTATGGCAGCGCTATGTGTTCTGCTCCCACTTATCGTTCTTGCCACCGCAAGTGGCTTCGGTCAGGTCCCCACACTGATCGAGCATTTCCCGGGCCGCCCCGATTTGGCCATCGGAGTCAGGAGCTTACCCCCCAATCCGCAGGAGAACTCCTCGCAAATATTTATATTTCAAGCGGATAAGAGCGGACACAAGCAGCTTTTGTGGCAATCGGAGCTCGAATCGGGCTACGCACCGCAAGTCGATTTTGCACCCGAGATCAACTCGGAAGGGCTTCCTGTGGCATTGGTCCAATTGCAGTTTGGCGCGGCATACGGGGAGTTGGAGCTTATCGGTCAATCCGCCGGCCGGTTCACCCGGTTGCAGCGGCTCGTTGGCAGCTATTTCGAAGTTACGCCTCTTGAAGGCGGCAGCAGTTTCATCATCGCCCACGAAAAACCGTACGTTCTCGATATCCCCTTGATCTATCGGTGGAACGAGAACCGGCTCGTGAATGTCAGTTCCGCGCATCCAGGGTATTATCGCGAACTGCTCCGCACACACGAAGCGGAACCCTATCAGGAATGGGCCGGCGTGATGCTGCTCGATCTCTCACACATCGCAGCGTTGGCGGGAGAACACGCAAAAGAACAAGCGCTCTTGAAATTGGCCTATCAGAACGAAAGCAAGCAGGGAACAGCGGCTAACAGGGATGTTCTTCGGGAAGCCTCCCGGCGTCTGCGCGCGATTCCCTCAAATGCCATGAATTAGCGGCGCACAAGCATTTCACGCAGTCGAGCCGAAGGCCTTTGCCCCACCGCAGGTGGTTATTGCGCCATCCCCAATCCCACCAGATTTGTGGCCAGAACGATCACGATCATACCGGCCCAAAGGATGCGCAGCGGCCTGCTACCCACGCCGGCCCACTCGCTCAATGCCAAGCCCACCAAGCCCGCGCATAATACATAGCCGCTCATATGCAGCATCCAGTTCACGTAGGAGAGACGCTCGGGGATGTTGGCCTGGCCCCAGGCGTAAAAGAAGAACTGCAGATACCACAGGATTCCGCCGGTTGCCGCCAGCGCGCCGTTACGAAGGAGAGTTCCCCGCGGTTGCATCGGATCGGCGCGTAGCGAAAGCCTTTTGAGCGCGGCAAGGCGGATAAAGCAATAACTCAGGTTCACCACCGCGCCGCCACCCATGATGAACACATAGCTCGGCAAGGCCGCATACAGCGGGTTCACGCCCAGTTGCAGGGCCGCGGCTTTCATCGGTTCGGCAGCATGAATGGCGAAGGACATCCCAGAGGAAAACACGCCGCACAAAACCGCCAGCAGAAGCCCCAGTTTGAGGTTGAACTCTCTCAGCTCGCCGCGCAACTCCAGTTCTTTCTGGTGGCCGGCATAAGACACAGTCGCCACTCCAACGAGCGCCACCAGGACTCCGGCCAGAGTCAATTGGCCGCCTCGGGTAGCGAGCAACATGGCGCCCTGACCGTCGAGCAGCGGGGGCATCAGCGTGCCCACCATGAGGGTGACGCCGATGGCTACACCCACGCCCAAAGAGATACCGAGATGGCGCATCGTGAGCCCATAGCTGACATTGCCCACGCCCCACATGGCGCCGAATAGCGCAGCCTTCCAAAGCACGCTGGAATCGATCAACGCGTAGAAGCCGGTGAAGCTGGGCAGCAACAACAGGCTCACCGAGATCGGCAGCAGGATCCACGAGAACAGCCCGGCCACCGCCCAGGTGGTCTCCCACGACCATTTCTTGACCTTGCCAATGGGCGCATAGAACGACGCAGCCGATGCCGCCCCCACCATGTGCCATCCGATCCCAGCCAGTATTGCGGGCATTGCCTCTCCTCCAAATCCTTATCGGTGCATTCCCAGGCCTCAAAATCGAGATCCGGGGCACCCAGCCTGGTGCAGAATCGAACTGCCGGACGCCTAACTGCCCGTGGTGAAAGTTTCCTGTGCGTCAGGGCACGACTTCAGTCGTGCTGCAAGATGCTCATAATAACGGGTTGGCTTTAGCCCCTGAGGAATGTTCTTCAGGAGTTTGGACTTTCGCCACGGGCTGCTAAAGATCCCTGGTAAACGTGTAACTCCCCGGCGCCAGTTCATAGCCATTGTGGTTGTATCGCGTCGTGCGAGTGATGAAGCTGCTTTTGGCCTCATCGAGGGACTTCCCGTCGAGTTTGTAGCCGAGCGCATCGCCGGTCTCAAGGTCGAGCCAGCCGGTGGTGTTGGCCGGAATGGTCACATGCCAGATGGCCGTCTTTCCCTGCACGGTCCAGTCGGAATGGATGGGGCCGTAGGAAGAATCGTAGTCGAAGGAGACGTGCCCCAGCCGGGCGTCAAAGTTGGGGTGCAGCACGACCGTATGGAAGCCTGGGTCACGGCCGGTAGTATCCACACCGGCCGCATAGCGATAGATCCAATCTGCCACCGCGCCATAGGCGTAGTGGTTGTAGGAATTCATGCTCGGATCGTCCTTCATCTGGTCGCCGTTCCACCGCTCCCACATAGTTGTCGCGCCATGGTCGATCAAATAGCCCCACGAGGGATACCGCGTGTTGAGCAGCAGCGAATAGGCCAGCTTTCCATGACCGGTCTTGGTCAACTCCTCCAGCAAATAGGGAGTACCAAGGAAGCCGGTTCCGAGCAGTCCGTGGTTGGCTTCGATCTTGTCGGCCAGCTTCTGTGCGGCCAGCGCGCGCAGGCGGGTGTTGAGCAGGTTCATGTGCAGCGCCAGCACGTAGCCGGTCTGCGTGTCGCCTTGGCCGTCCGCAGTGGTATGTGTCCGTTCCCCAAAAGGCGAGGGCCCCTTATCTACGCCAGCCACAAAACCGTCGTCCCGGACAAACTGTTTCTGAAACGCTGCCTGAATCTTGTCGAACAGCTTTGCATATCTCTCCGCATCGGCCTTGCGGCCCGTTGCCTCGGCCATCTGTTCCATGAGTGTGACGTCGTAGGCCCAGTAAGCGGTGGCTACCAGCACCTGGTCCGTGCGGCCCTCCGGCGAGAGCCAGTCGCCAAAAGGGATACCGCTTTCGCGCTTCCACAGGCCATCCGGGTTGGCGGATTCGATGGCATTGAGGTACTTCTGCATGGCCTCCCAGTTCTGCTCGATCACGCTGCTATCGCCGCTCTGCAGCCACGAGGTCCAGGGGATGATCACGCCTGCGTCGCTCCAACCGGCACCGGAGCGGGAAGACATTTCTGCCGTGCCCGGCGAGTAGATGCCAAAATAGGGCGTCCCCGACTGCGTCCCGCGCATGTCGCCTGCGAACTTGCGCGAGAAGGCGGCCAGGTCCATGTTATAGCTGGCCGCGCGCCAGAACACCTGTGCATCCGCCATCCAGCCCAACCGCTCATCGCGCTGCGGACAGTCCGAGGGCACGCCCACAAAGTTCGACCGCTGGCCCCAGAGAATGTTGCTCCACAACTGGTTGATCATGGCGCTGCCGGTATCGAGCTTCGCGGCAAACGGCGCGTCGGTATGAATGACCACAGCGCTGACTGCATCCTGCGCGGGGGCAGTCGGCAGGCCGGTCAACTCCATGTAGCGAAACCCGTGATAGGTGAACTGCGGCGTAAATTCCTCCACGCCGTTTCCACTGAGGATGAAATGGTCCGTCGCCTTGGCCGTGCGCAGGTTTTCTGTGTAAATGGTCCCGTCGTCGTTGACGATTTCCGCGAACCGCAGTTGCACATCGGTCCCGCGCGGGCCTTGCACGCGAATGTGCTCCACGCCAGCGAAGTTCTGCCCAAAGTCGTAGACATAGACGCCGGGTTTCGGCTCCTTCATGCTCTTCGGAGACAGGGTCCTTTCCGCGCGAATCGAGGGGTAGTCCTGGGCCTCGATCGCCACCGGCTTGGGTTCGATCGGGATGACCTTTTCGAGCCGCTTGAACATGACCGAAGAGTCGTCCAACCAGAGTGACCGCGCGTCCTTGGTTTCGCCGTCGTAGATCTCGGAGTGCTGGATGCTCGTAGTGCCGCCCATCCAGGAGGCATCCGTCGCCACCCACTCCACGCTGCCATCGGTGTGTTCGATGCGCATCTGCGCCCGCAGTGCCGGAGGCGTGTCGCCGTAGTTGTTGGGCTGCTGAAACCACTCCAGCGGCGTCTCGTACCAGCCGGGTGCCAGCAATGCGGCCAGGATGTTTTTCCCGTCCTTCAGTTGCGCCGTAACATCGTAAGTCTGGTATTTCACATGCTGGCGGTAGTCAGTCCAACCCGGGGCCAGAATATCGTCGCCGACCCGCTTTCCGTTCAGGAACAGTTCGTAAGCCCCCAGCGCCGTGGCATAGATCCGGGCCGATTTCACCGATTTGCTCACTTCAAACGGGTGCCGAAGCGCTTTGACTGAATCGGGAATCCACGGTTGCAGGAGTGGCGGGGTCATGGGGCTAGGCGGCTGCGTCAATGCCACGGCCGGTTTCCATCCCGCGTCGTCAAATGCTTTTTGCTGCCAGCCTGCGGCGGGATGAATGGCCGCCTTCCAGTCGCTTCCGCTGGCAAAAGCCTCGGTCGAGCCATCCGCATATTCCACAGTCAGCGTGGCAATCATCGATGGCGAATCGGACGGCGCCACGTCGTTGGGATTGGGGACGTAATGCACAGTCTCGATGGCGATGGCATTGGTTCCGGCGGTAAGGCCACCGGTCACGTCGGCACGGACGTACTTCTTCCAGGGCATCTGCTTCCAGGGTGGAAATGGATTGGCCGTAAGCACCTTTGTTCCATTGACCCAGGCCGCGACCGTATCTTGTCCTGTGGCATAAACTGCCGCTCGCAGCACCGGCTTGTTCAGCGTGACTGTGGCGCGGTACGCAATGCGCTGTTCCGCGGCGCGTTCAGCAGCCAGGGCCTTGGCATCCGAACCCGTCACCCAAACAGCCGGTGCCTTCCTCGCTGTGGCCTCCTCCGGGGTCTCGTAGCCGATCCACTCGGCCCGCCAGTTGGCCTGCTTCATCAGGCCGGTTTCCCACCACTTCACGGCACTGGCAGGATAGGGCTTGCCTCCGGCTCCCCAAACCTTTACCCGCCACAGGTACTTGGTGCTTGGCTTGAGAGCCGGGCCGGCATAAGCAATGTTCATCGTTTGGCTCGACTCGATGCGGCCACTCGTCCAGACATCGGACTGTCCGGTCAGAAGCAATGTCGCGCTTGACCCGACCTGTACCTCGTAGGCGGTCTGCTTGGCGCCCGGCGCCGAGTCGCTCAACTGCCAACTAAACCGGGGTGCGGGATCGTCGATGCCGAGTGGCGCCTTCAAGTCGTCCACGCGCAGCTCGACCGGCCCCACTTGCGCCCTGGAAGCAGCCGTCCCGCATGTAGCCAGCGCCGATCCAAACAGCAGTCCCAATACCGCACCCTGTACGAAAGTCTTTGCCATCATTTTTGCTTGCCCTCAAAACAACACCAGCCATTGTGCGTCCTGCGCGCAGTCTTCGGAAAGTGCTCCGGGTGCTGTCCGATCTGCATCTATTTACCAAATGGAATAAGCGGCGGACGGGAGAACCTTAAACAACCCCCGCCTCCCTTGTCAAAGTCCCTATTCGGAGCGGCAAGGACAATGCCGATTCCGATTCAATCCCCACCGATTCCGGCGACTGAGCAATGGCCATTCGCGCCCCCCGCAAGGCGGCGCGGAAACACTGAACGCCGCACAGCGCCGGTGCTATACTCACAGGGGTCAGGCGCGTGCCCGCGCCAGTATTCTTTTTTACCACTGAGGTTCACATGTCCGGCCATTCCAAATGGGCCACAATCAAGCACAAGAAGGGCGCGCTCGACGCTAAGCGCGGCAAGATATTCACTCGTTTACTCAAGGAAATCGCAGTCGCTGCAAAGGGCGGCGGCAACCCCGACATGAACGCCCGGCTGCGCACCGCAGTCGCCGCGGCCAAGGCCGAGAACATGCCGCAGGAAAACATCAAGCGCGCCATCCTGCGCGGCACTGGGGAACTGGAAGGTGTCAGCTACGAGGAAATCACCTTTGAGGGCTACGGCCCAGGCGGAGTTGCCGTTATTGTCGAAGTCTTGACCGACAACCGCAACCGCGCCGTGAGTGAGATCCGACACGCGTTCTCAAAGAACGGCGGCAACCTGGGCGAGTCTGGTTCGGTGCGCTTCATGTTCTCGAAGAAGGGCCTCATCGCCATCGAAAAGGATGCGGCCACCGAAGAGCAGTTGATGGACATCGTGCTCGAACACGGCGGAGAAGACCTGAACGACGAAGGCGACACCTGGGAGATCGTCTCCGACCCCGCCTCCCACGAGGCTGTGGCGGCTGCGGTGAAGGCCGCCGGGATTCCCACGGTGATGAACGAGATCACCATGGTGGCTTCCACCTATACCAAGCTCGAAGGATCGCCGGCCAACCAGATGATGCGTCTGCTGGAAGTTCTGGAAGATTGCGACGACACGCAAAACGTCTACTCGAACTTCGATATGGACGCGGAGCAAATGGAAGAAGCGGCGGGTTAATTCGTCGTTCCGGCAAGACAAGAAGAGGCCGCCCGGATGTGGCGGCCTTTTTGTGGAACTTCTAGATATTGAGGGAAGGGAAGAACTTGACCCGATTTGCCAGGTTTCTATTGATCGTTTTGATGGCTGAGGTTGCTCTGGCGGGAACCGGCCGTGCCGTTGCCGAGACACCTGATGCCTCTGCTGCCGGCAGCGCTGCTCCCGCTAACCCCGTTGCTCAGGTGCGCGACGCAAAAAGCTGGGAGTATGGGCCGTTTGTGAATGTGGGCAATGGCTTTGGCAACCGCGACCAGTACAAGTTTCTGTGGGCCGGCGCTCAGTTGGGCAAGGCAGTGACCCCTGTGCTGAAAGCCGGAATTCTGACTGGCCAGTTCGAACTTGGCGGCAACATCATGCCCTTCTGGCAGGCCTATACACCGGCTCCCCACGAACAGCTCTATACCTGCGAGGAGAACGGCCAGGTTGTCGGCTGCATGTTGCCGGTCGGCGGAGGAACCTTCCGAGGAGTCAGCATCACGCCGGTCATTTTCCGCTGGAACTTCATGACTCGGTCGCGGCGCTTTCAACCCTGGTTTCAAGGAGCCGGTGGCCTGATCTACACCACCCACAAGTTTCCGCCGAATCTGATGAGCACTCCGACGGTCAACGGTGTGCCGGGAATCGACGGGGGAACCTGTGTGTGGAACTTCACCCCTCAGGGCGGCGGCGGATTTCACTACTTCACACGGCCCAAGCGCTCCATCGACATCGGAGTCAACGCAGTCCACATCTCATCGGCCTCGCTGGGAGATCGCAACCCCGGCGTCAACGCCAGCATCCAGGTGCAGGTCGGTTACACCTTTTGGAAGTGATCGTGGAGTATCAAGCCATGCCCTGCCCAGGGGGAACACCGCGCAGTTTGCACCGCTGGGATGGAGAAGTACGATGAGCGGGCCGGTCGTTGAGTGCGTTCCCAACTTCTCGGAAGGCTCAGATACGCGCCGCGTCGAAGCCATAGTGGCCGCGATGCGGGTCGACGGTGTGCACTTGCTCGACTGGTCGATGGACGCCGGTCACAACCGTTCCGTTGTGACCATTGCCGGCGAGCCGTCGGCAGTGGTTGAGGCGGCTGTCCGCGGCGCGGGCAAGGCTTGCGAACTGATCGACCTCACCCGCCAGCAAGGCGCCCATCCGCGCATCGGCGCCGCCGACGTGATTCCGTTTGTTCCCATCTCCGGCATCAAGCTCGAGCAATGCGCCCTGCTGGCTCGCCAGGCCGGCCTGGAAATCTGGCGCCGGTACAACGTCCCGGTCTTCTTTTATGAAGCAGCAGCCGCGCGCCCGGACCGGGCCAATCTTGAAGACGTGCGCCGCGGCCAGTTCGAGGGGCTCCGAGATCAGGTCCGCAAAGAAGCCATGCGCAGGCCCGATCTGGGAGGGCCCGGCCTTCATCCCACCGCCGGCGCCTGCGCCGTGGGTGCGCGCAAGTTCCTGGTGGTCTACAACCTCAACTTCGACTCCGCCGATCTCTCCCTGGTGCGCAGTATTGCCCGCGAGATCCGAGCGGCCTCAGGTGGGCTCAAGGGTGTCAAAGCCATGGGACTGCTTGCCCATGGCCGATGCCAGCTCTCCATGAGCATTACCGACTTCGCCGCCACGCCCATCTCCCAGGTTTATCGCGAAGTTTCAAGGCTGGCCCAGCGCCACAAAGTCGGGGTGCTCGATGGCGAGATCGTCGGTCTGCTTCCTGAAGCAGCCTGTGAGCGGGAAAGCGATTGGATGCGTCAATTGGTTGAGTTCGATCCACGCACCAAGATCCTGGAGCACCGCTTAGGTGCGCCTTTGGAATGGCCGGGAGGGTCTTGATCTCTGGACGCCGAACGCGAGCGCACGGTCGAAGTGCCGGGCCAGTACAATAGCTGCAGGATGATGTTGAGCGTTTTTTTCGAGTCAAAGGGCAAGAAAACCCTGCTGTGCGCAGGGAACCCGTCGAGTCGATACAAACCCCATGAATTTCCGGAGGATGGAATTGTTGAAAGCTTTCGTTAAGATTTCGATCCCTGCCATGGTCTTGGCAGCGGCTACTTTGGCTCCAGCTGCACAGTTGTCCACCGATGCCCGAACGGCCGTACCCCACGATGTGCAGCAATTGGTCGTGATCGACTACCGCGCCATGCAGAACTCCACGGCGGCCATGGACCTTCGTGAGCGCGTCATGCCCCCCGAACTCAAGCAGTTCGACGAGGCCCTGCGCAAATCTGGCCTGAACGACAACCACGATGTGGATCAGCTCGCTTTTGCCCTGTTCCGGCCGTCGCCCAACAGCGATTCCCTGGTAACGGTCGGCATTGCCCAGGGACAGTTTGCCATGCAGGACATTCTGGCCAACTTCCGCAAGCAGAAGGTCAAGCCCACCCTGGTTCGGACCAACAAAATCTATCCTTTGGCAAAAACCGGCATGGTGCTGTGCTTCGTCGATGCGTCCACCATGGTTTTCGGCGCCACCGACGCGGTGCAGAAAGCCCTGGACGCCCGCGATGGAAACTCCCCCAGCTTGTTGGCCAATGCGCCCATGATGGATGCCATGAAGAGCGTGGACTCCGAACCGTTGTGGAGCATTCTCGACCAGAAGGGAACGCAGACCATGATGCGCCAGGTGTTGGGCGAAGCGGGTTCCGTCACGGATTTTGAGACGGTGCGCAAGCGCTTGCTTGCATCCTGGTACTCCATGGACTTCCAGCACGGCGTCAAGTTCGACCTGACCATCTCGACCGGCGACAGCTTTGCCGCAGCCACCATCTCTTCGCTCCTGACGGCGGCGGTGCAACTGCGCAAGATGAGCGGCTCGGACGCGGAGAAGCAGGCCCTGGCCGCCACATCCGTCGGTTCCGATTCCGGACGGCTGGCGATCCACTTCGCCACCTCCGATGCGGGGTTCAGCAGTTTGCTTCATTCTCCGCTGTTCCAGAGCATGGTTCGATAAACCGTAGGCGGTTCCAAACCTCGCCGCCCTTGTGTTTCAGTGGAAAGGAGCTTCTTCTTGATGAAGAAGCTCCTTTCTGCATGGAGGGCCGGATCGACAACAACCGACCTTGGACGCTTGGACTTTGCGGTGTCGGCAACACCTGGCAATGGCGGAAGGCTGTCGCCGGTTCGAGCCGGCCCGGAGCGCGGTTGTAAACTGAGCAGATGATGCGCCGCATGTTTGCTATGTCATTGCTTGCTCTGGTCGTGCTGGCCGGCTGCCACTCCGGACAGAAGGCGCCGGACCAACCCTCGGTCAGCCAGAATTTCAAGGTCTACAAGTTGCGCGGCAAGGTGGTTTCAACCAATGCCGCCACGGGCGAGGTGACGCTGAACCATGAGGCCATTCCCGGCTTCATGGAGGCCATGACCATGCCCTACAAGCTCAAGGACGCAAGCGTCCTAAGCGAATTGCACCCGGGCGATGTGATTACCGCCGATGTGCTGGTTTCGCAGGACGCCGATGCCGGCGTGTTTGTTGACCACATCGTGGTGGTGGCGCAGGCCAAGCCCGATTATGTACCCAAGGTCAGCTACCACGTGCCCACAGCAGGCGATCTGGTCCCGGACTTCAAGCTGCGCAACCAGGATGGGCGGCCGATCCATCTGGGGCAGTTCAAAGGCCAGTCGATGCTCATTACGTTTATCTATCTCAGGTGTCCGTTGCCCGATTTCTGCCCGCGGGTGACACGCAACTTTGCGACCGTCAAGCAGCAGTTGGCGGGCACTCCATTCGAGGCCAAGACCCATCTGCTGAGCGTGAGTTTCGACCCGGAGAACGATACGCCGCAACGCTTGCGGGCCTACGGGGCCACCTACATTGGCAGCGACGCAAAAGACGCCTTTGCCCACTGGGACTTCGCCGTGCCCGACAAGACCGTGCTGGCGGAGATGGCCAAGTGGTTTGACCTGGGGATCACCAACGAGCCAGACTCTTCGATTACCCATACCCTCTCAACCACGCTGGTTGGCCCCGATGGCAAGGTGGTGCGGTTCTATCCCGGCAACGAGTGGACGGCGGAGCAGGTGTTGTCGGATGTGAAACAGTTGGCGGGCCGCGCCGGCTGACGACTTCCCCCGGCGAAACCGCCATGGCCACAGCGGAGCAGTTCGGGCTTTTGCCATTAGCGGCTCGGCGCGCACCCAGCGGTAAAGCCCTGCACAATATTTGGTCCCAGTCGAACGTCTCTTTAATTGGAGAGAACCTCGACGGGGCCTTTTTGCCTGCAACTGATATTCTTTCCTCCTGTACGGACGGAGGTCCCTTTTGGCTAAAGTAACGCTGGTTTTTGCACTTCTTCTGGCGATTGTCGGTGTGGTCGGTTATACCGCGACGGGCAGCTTGCACCCCACCGCTTTGATTCCGTTTTGGATTGGTCTTTTGTTCGGCATCTTCGGCATTCTGGCCCACAGCAAAAACGAAGGCCGCCGTAAGCTCTTTATGCACGTCAACGTGACCATCGGACTGCTGGGCTTCCTGGGCGGCGCCGTCGAAGCGATTCGCGGCTATGTACACGCTACATCCGCAGGTCTTGCTCCAGACATGATTGCTCTGGCATCCAAGCTCACCATGGCCGGACTCTTGCTGATTTACGTCATTCTGTGCGTGCGGTCGTTTATCGCCGCGCGCCGTTCGGGGAAGGTCTAGCAAATGGGGACCATGCGTCACGGCGGGATGGACATGAGCAGGCGGGCCGAGCGGACGCCGCACGGGCGCGGCGCGCGGGCCTACCAGGCGGATTTGCCCAAGAAAAAGCCCAACCTGAAGAAGCTCTGGCCCCAGATCAAGGCCTTGGTCAAACCGCGCCTGGGGCTGCTCCTGGCCGGCTTGGGCCTGATGGTCGTCAATCGCGTGGCCCTGCTGGTCATGCCCTATATTTCCAAACCGCTCATGGATAAGGTGCTCAATCAGGATCACCCCCATCCGGAACTCTTGCCGGGAATCATCGCCGTAGTCTTCACGGCCATGGTGGTGCAGGCGATCTCCTCGTTCGCACTGACTCAACTGCTCTCCAAGGCCGGACAGCGGCTGATCGCCGAGATGCGCCGTCAGGTGCAGCGCCATGTCGGCCTGCTCTCCGTCAGCTATTACGACGAAAACCGGACGGGAACCTTAGTCGCCCGCATCATGACCGACGTCGAAGGCGTCCGCAACCTGGTCGGCACAGGACTTGTGGAGTTTGTCGGCGGGCTGTTCACGGCTATTCTCGCCTTTATTTATCTGCTGCACCTCAGCGCGCCGGTGACGTTGACTGCCTTTGCCGTGATGGGGGCTTTCGTCTTCGTTCTGCAGTACGCCTTCCGGATTATCCGTCCCATCTTCCGCGAACGCGGCAAGATCAACGCCGAAGTCACCGGCCGTCTCACCGAATCGCTGGGCGGCGTGCGCGTCATCAAGGGCTACCACGCCGAGGATCGCGAAGCGAGCGTCTTCGCCGAGGGCGTGGGCCGTTTGCTCGACAACGTGATGAAGTCGCTGACTATGACCAGCGCTCTCGGCGCCGCAGCCACCACGGCTGTCGGCCTGCTGACGGCCATTGTGATGACCATGGGCGGACATTTGATCATGGCCCATCGCTGGACCTTTGGCGACTATCTCAGCTACAACATGTTTCTGGTCTTCATGACCGCGCCGATCTTCCAGATTGTGGCCATCGGTACGCAACTGACCGAAGCGTTTGCCGGCCTCGACCGCACCAACGAGTTGATGGCCGAACTGGAAGAGAATCAATCTCCCGGACGCACCGAGCAAATGCCGTCAATTCAAGGCACGGTACGCTTTGACAATGTGGAGTTTGCCTACGATCCGGGCAAACCGGTTCTCTACGGAGTCGACTTCAAGGCCGAGCAGGGAACGGTCACGGCGCTGGTGGGTTCGTCGGGGTCGGGAAAGTCAACCATCATCAGCCTCTTGTGCGCCTTCCACACTCCAACTGCGGGCCGTGTGCTGGTGGACGATGTGGACCTTGCCCACGTCAACCTCGATACCTTCCGCTCGCAGTTGGGCGTGGTGCTGCAGGACTCGTTCCTGTTCGACGGCTCCATCCGCGAAAACATCCTGTTCTCCAAGCCGGATGCCACTGAGGAACAGTTCCTGTTTGCCTGCCGCACGGCGCGCGTCGACGAGTTTGCCGAGCGCTTCGACGAGACCTACGACACCATCGTCGGCGAGCGCGGCGTGAAGCTGTCGGGTGGCCAGCGGCAAAGGCTATCGATCGCCCGCGCCCTGCTGGCCGAGCCGCGCATCTTGATTCTCGACGAGGCCACGAGTTCACTCGATTCCGAGTCGGAAGCCATGATCCAGGAAGGCTTGAATCAACTGATGCAGGGGCGCACAACCTTTGTGATTGCCCACCGGCTCTCGACCATCCGCCGGGCCGACCAGATTCTGGTCGTCGAAGGCGGGCGCATCGTGGAGCGGGGCAACCATGCAGAGCTGTTCGCTATGGGCGGTCGATACTACGACCTTTACACTCGCCAACACGGGCTGGAAGCAAATCTGTTCCTGGCGCCGGGCGAGGGAGATGTGGTGGAGGCGGAATAGCCGCAGGCCTTGATTCGGTCCACGGTTTCGCTGGGGCACAGCTCCCCAAGCCATCGATCCATCCACGAATCCCGCGAATCGACCGTGTGCCCTACGGAAACCTCAAAAAATCGAAATCAGGCCTCCGCCACCACGGGGTATGTGGTAACCGTCGAGGACAGCAGCGATCCAGCCGCTCTGCGCTTCCTTCCCGTTTGCACCATCGCTTCGTCAAGCGGCGCCTCGGTTGATGGAGTTGTTGTGGGAGCCACTGCGGCGATGCAGATCCATGACGACACGCAGACCGCAGCCTTCGCCGCCAGCCTTAACGTGCCCTCAAAAGTTACTGTGAATTGTGTAGCCGAATTGGACTTCCCGGTCGTGACCGGACCAGGAGTCCATTGAATCTCGTAAGAGCGAGCTTGGACACATTCCAGGCAGGTGATCGCTTTTCCCATACCGAATGAGCTCGTTGCGCCTCCGCATTGAGCAGCACCTGCCCCGATGCCCTCCTGTTCCCATGCCAGGGACCCCCCGCAGGCAAACAAAGCCCTCTTCGCCCGCCCTTCTCGATAGAGATCCGGGACGAGTCAGGCAAGCCGATGGATGGAATAGAGCTTCGGCCGCCTCGATGCCAAGAGACGGCTCTTCAATTGCAAAATCGTGCCGATGTTCTCTGCAGACGGGCATTTCGGAAAAACGCCCGCTTTGCGATTTTGATTGCGGTCGCGACGTATGCGACGCTCCGGCTGCGCGTGATGGGAATGCTTCCGCTTTAATCGGGTCAAACCAAAGTAATCTATTGCTTGTTACCTCAGCGTCGATGATTCTCTTAAGTGGGAACGCGATGCCGAGGGTTGGTTTCAACGTGTTTCGCGAGGGTTCCAGGATTTGAATGCGCAGGCTGAGATACAGAAAGGCTGTCCAGAATGATGGATCTCCAAGAGGCTGGGACGAATGAGTCCAACGCGCTCTTTGACAATTCGAGGGCTGTCCGGGATTCGGCACCGACTCTGCTGGAAATCGAGCGATCCGGAGATTGGATGCCAGTGGAAGAACTGCGGCAAGCAGCGGTTTCAGCCTTGGCCATGAGCAGCGATGTGAATCTGAATCTGGACAAGTTCGAAAACCTTGAAGCGGATGCACTGCAGGTTTTGTTGGCTCTGGAAAGGGAACTGGAGAGGCTTGGGCGAAAGCTGCTTCTGGTGAATGTGTCTTCGCAACTTCTGAAATGGTTCGAGTATGCCGGGGCGGTTGACCAATTTGTCATCGACGGACGGAGAGGCCATCAATAGACCAGCCGGAAACATGGATAGGCTCCTTGCGACATGCTTCTCGTCTTGGCGGTACAGCGAATTCGAAACAAGCACCCGGTTACGGGTTGGTAAGAAGAGATCGTCCGAATGTACACAAATTCCGTGTCCTAAGGGCGGAAGTCGCTCCAAACGATGTTCCTTGTTTCACTTTTAAGAAGAACCGGAGTCCTGAGTTATCCGGTGGAGGGTAGGGGATTGCGAAAGGTACTGATTGTCGACGACTCCGTTTCTATGCGCCAAATGGTGAGCTTCACGCTCCGCCGGGGGGGATATGAAGTGGTTGAAGCCGAGCACGGCCAGGACGCATTGAACAAACTGGCGGTGGCAACGGTCGACCTGATTATCACCGACCTCAATATGCCGGTGATGGACGGCATCACGTTGATCCAGAATGTCAGAAAACAGCCCGCCATGAGGAACAAGCCGATCCTGATGCTTACCACCGAAGGGCTTGGGACAAAGAAGGACCAGGGCAGGGCGGCCGGTGCCACGGGGTGGATCGTCAAGCCCTTCGACCCGGAGAAGCTACTGCAAACCCTCGCCAAGGTCCTGCCCTAACGCCATGAAAATCGATCAAGGCCAATTTCTTCAAACCTTTCTCCAGGAAAGCGCTGAGCATATCGCTTCGATGGAAACTGGGCTCCTGGGACTTCGTTCGACGCCGTCCGACGTTGAACTGCTCAACAGCATCTTCCGCTCAGCGCATTCCATTAAGGGAGGGGCAGGCTTCTTTGGCATGATAAGCCTCGTTCGCCTTACCCACTCGCTGGAGAGTCTGCTGGACCGGTTGCGGTCCCTGGAGATGCAGGCCACTGACGAGGTGATCGACGTATTGCTTCGATCCGTCGACGTGCTGCGGGACTTGCTCGACGCGGAACCGAACTTGGCTTTGCCCGCAGCCGCACTGGCGTTGGAGGCGCACATCAAGGTCTTGATGCACAATGAGCCAGACCATGCGGCTGCTGCGCCCCAACTGCCGCAACCCGTGCATGCGCCCCCATTGGAGGACGCGCGCGAGATCAAGCTTTACAGAATCGAGTTCCGCCCCCATTTGGAGCTGTTCTCAAGCGGCACAAACCCCATTGTCCTGTTGCGCAATCTTGCCTCCATGGGAACCGTCAGTTGCTGCCATCTGCATACAGGCGATCTGCCGGCGTTGGTCGATCTCGATCCCACGCAATGTTATCTTCACTGGACCGTGGAACTGGCCAGTGCATGCTCTGAAGCGGAGTTGCGCGAGGTGTTCGAGTTCGTCGAGCATCTTGCAGATATTGGCATCCACTGCGGCGACACCTCCCACGCCGCCATCGCCGCACCGCCTCCGGTTCAAGCAGCGCATCCGCCACAAGCTTTGGCCGCGCCGCCTCCGAGCTTTCCACCCGCCAGCACCCAGCGATACACCGCCGCCAAGAAATATGCAACTGGTGGAGATTCAAGTTCGATCAGGGTGTCGATTAACAAAGTCGACCGCCTCATCGATCTGGTGGGCGAATTGGTGATCGCTCATGTGATGACCGCGCAAATGGTCGAGGACTTCGAACCGTCCTGTCTACCCAAACTGCGTGAGGCCGTCGCTGCCATGGAGCGCAATACGCGTGAGTTGCACGAGCGGGTAATGGCTGTTCGCATGTTGCCGGTCGCCTCCTTGTTTCAACGCTATTCAAGAGCGGTCTACGATATCGCGCAGGCCACCGGAAAGCAGATCAGGCTTGAGACCAGCGGGGACGAGACCGAGATCGACAAAAGCATGTTGGAACTACTCGGCGATCCGTTGACCCACACCGTCCGCAACTCCGCCGACCACGGAATCGAGACGCCTGATGTACGGCGAGCAGCGGGCAAGCCCGAAGAAGGCGTGATCTCGCTCAAGGCCTTCCATCGCGCGGGCAAAATCGTAATTGAGGTTTCCGACGACGGCGCAGGCATCGACACGGAGCGCGTCCGCCGCAAGGCGATCGAGCGCGGGCTGATTGGTCCGGACGCCCAGATGAGCGACGAGCAATTGCGCAATTTGATCTTCGAGCCCGGCTTTTCCACGCGAGAGGAAATCAGCGATCTCTCCGGGCGCGGCGTGGGCATGGATGTGGTCAAGCGCAACGTCCAGCAGTTGAATGGAACAGTTACACTGGCCAGCGAAAAAGGCCGCGGATCGACACTAACCATCGAACTGCCCCTTACGTTGGCGATTCTTGAAGGACTGCTGGTGCGTGTCGGAGACCGGACACTGGTGCTGCCGCTCCTTTCCGTTATAGAAACCGTGCCCCTGCGCAACGACCAGATTGTGCGTGTGGCAGAGCTGGGCGAGGTCGTGGTCATCCGCAATCAGTCCATTCCGTTGCTGCGCTTATCCAGATTTCTCGGCTTGGCGCAAGGGTCCACAAATACCGATCGGGCTGCCGATTTGGCCGGCAATCACAGGCTCGCCGTCATTGTCGAAGCCGGCAATCGCAAGATCGGGTTGGTCGTCGATGAACTTCTGGGGCAGCAACAAGTGGTGGTAAAGAGCTTGGAACGGAACCTGCGCAAGGTCGACGGCCTCATGGGCGCAACCATCCTCGGCGATGGATGCGTCGCTCCCATTGTCGATGTCACAAGCATGGCGTCCATGAATCTCTTTGCACTTCGAGCTCCATCCAACGTTACTCAACAAGCAGTGTCAGCAGCGCAGTCTGCCAGGGACGCTTCAGCTACAGCAAAATCAATTGGAGGAATACCACGTGAATTGGTTTAAGAATCTCAATGCAGCGCCTCGACTCATGGCCAGCTTCGGCGTCCTTCTGGTGTTGACTCTGGGGATCAGCTACCTCGCAATATCGAGCCTCAGCAAAGCCAACGACCGTGTCGATTCGCTATATCACGTGGATATGGTTGGCTCAACCCATGCGGATGGAATCACGATCGAGGTGACGTCGATCAGGGGAGACGATCTCAATGCGATGTTCCGCGCCACCGACCCTGCCGCGGTCGCAGCCTCTGAAAAGGACGAGCTTGCCATGGCGGCAGACCTGCGCGCCAATCTCGATGAGGCGGACAAGCTATTTGTGACCAAGAAGGGTATGGAACAATTGGCCACCATCCGCAAGGCCTTGCCGGACTACGAGAAGGCGCAGGCGGATCTGTTTCGCGCCCTCAAAGTCAAGGACATGCCAGCAGCGGATGCGGCGCTTGCGACGGCGGTTCAGTTTCGGTCGACTATTCTTGGCGCCAGCGATGTAGCCAGGACACTGAAAACCGACCATGCGGAAGAAGAATTCCTGGCGAGCGGCCAAGCGTATCGAAATGCGCGTACCCTCCTGTTCATTGCTGCCGCAATTTCCCTTGTCCTCGGAGTGATCTTGAGTATCGTCATTGCGCGGGGATTTTCGATTCCCTTGGGACAGGCTGTCGAAGCTCTTGAAAAAATCGCCGACGGCGATCTGACTGTTGTGGTCGATGCGAATACGAAGGATGAAGTCGGGCGCATGGCCGCAGCTTTGAATCGAGCAGTTGAGAGGCTAAGTACCACCCTTCAAGAAGTGGCCGATAGCGCCGCAAACGCCAGTTCCTCATCTCAACAACTGGCAGCCGCATCAGAAGCGATCGCTTCCGGCGCCCAGGAGCAGGCGGCCAGCCTCGAAGAGACATCGGCAAGTCTGGAAGAGATTACCGCCGCTGTGCGGCAGAGCGCCGACAACGCTCAACAGGCCAGCCAATTGGCATCCGGCTCCAAAGACTCGGCCCTGCAGGGCGAAGCTGTAGTCGCGAAAGCAATAACCGCAATGGCCGAGATCAACGTGGCCTCGGCAAAGATCTCTGACATTATCTCGACCATCGATGAAATCGCATTCCAGACCAATCTGTTGGCAGTGAACGCAGCGGTCGAAGCGGCCCGCGCCGGCGACGAAGGGCGCGGCTTTGCCGTGGTGGCCTCCGAAGTGCGGAGCCTCGCGCAAAGAAGCGCATTGGCCGCCAAGGAGATCAAGGGCCTGATTCAGGACTCCTTGCGCAAGGTTGAGGCGGGCTCTGCTTTGGTGGATCGCTCAGGCGAGACGCTGAAAGGCATCGTCGGATCGGTAAAGCGGGTGACGGATATCGTAGGCGAGATCGCGGCCTCTTCAGCAGAACAGAGCACTGGTATCGAGCAAGTCAACACAGCCATGACGCAAATGGATCACGTCACACAATCGAATTCCGCTCAGACCGAAGAACTCTCTGCCACGGCGGAATCGCTTTCCGAGCAGGCCGCTCACCTATTGGAGTTGGTGAGTACCTTCACGCTCCACGGCAGCAGGCAGAGCCACCGAGATCGGCAGATGTACCAGCCTCATGCGGCCAACGCCGTGCCGCAATCTAGGTCCACAAAGTTCCTGGCCGGCTCAGCGCGCCAACCCTCGATAGTCGCTCGGAGCAACGGTGCGGCAAGGGTCGAAGCACAATCGAGTGGCGGCAAGCGGATTCATCAGCCTGCCCTCGCATCCGCCATCCCGAATTCCCACGCAGCCGCCGACGCAAGCTTTGAGGAGTTCTGAGCCAGTGACGGACTTATGCAGAAACACACATCCGACACATTCCAGACACTTCAAAGTTGCCATGAAAGCGCGAGAGGATTGGAAATGAAATCATTGGCCGCAAATCAGGCCCGGGATTCACAACAGTTCCTGACCTTCCTGCTGGACGACCAGGAATACGGACTGGAGATCTTCAAGATTCGCGAGATCCGCGGGTACGCGCCGATCACGCCAATTCCGAATCTCCCCCCTCATGTTCGCGGCGTGATGAACCTGAGGGGAACGGTGCTGCCGGTTATCGACCTGCGCATGAAATTCCACTTGCCAACCGTGGAATATAACAAGTTCACCGTCATCGTGATTGCAACGGTGGCTGACAAAACCGTCGGCCTGTTGGTGGATGCGGTCTCCGATGTGCTCATGGTCGCGCATGAAGCAATCCGAGACGCTCCCGATTTCGGCACGGCGGTCGATACAAGATTTATCAATGGCGTGTTCCAGTCGCGGGAACACCTGGCAGTCGCCTTGAATTTGGAAGAGTTGTTGACCGACAGCGAACTGACTGTTCCTCAACCTGTTGAATAGTTCGGTAAGGGCTACTGGCGCGAGACAAGGCTCTCGTGCTCGCGGACTGAAGACATCCCAAGGGAGGACGAACAGTGTCGAGGACTTTGGAAGACAACTCGCTCTGCTCAATGGGGATGCGCGAATTCAAGATGTTCCGCTCTTTCATTCATGCGCGCACCGGTATCTGGCTCCGCGATGGCAAGCAGGTCATGCTTGCGTCGCGGCTGTCGCGTCGGCTGCGCCACCACGGAATGACCAACTTCGTCGACTATTACAAGTACCTCCAAGGTGTACAGGAAAACAGTGAAGAGATACGCCAGCTAATCAATTGCGTCACGACAAACAAGACTTCGTTCTTTCGAGAGCCGCACCATTTTGAATTCCTGGCTCAGAACATTGTGCCGCGGATCCAAACCGAAACTCAGCCTGGCGCCAGCAGGAAGATTCGCATCTGGAGTGCCGCTTCTTCAACAGGAGAAGAGCCTTATTCAATCGCGATTACATTGCTTGAAGCATCGCGGCAGGCTATGCGCGCCAAAGCCCTTGCACATGCTCCCTTGGGTTCAAAACGGGATGGGCTTCCCGGTTCCGTTTCGTCTCTCGATTCATGGAAGATTGAGATTGTTGCATCGGATATCGATACGGCGGTGTTGGAGATTGCAAAGCGTGCCATCTATCGAGAAGACTCTCTGGCAAGCGTCGCACAACCGCTCTGGAAGAAATACTTTCTTCGCGGAAAAGACGACATGCGAGGACAAGTGAAAGTGAAGCCGGATGTGAGCCGGCTAGTGGAATTCAAACGCATCAATCTCAAGGACTCACAATGGCCGATCGACGGATTATTCGACGCAATCTTCTTCCGGAACGCGCTCATATACTTCAATCGGGAAACGCAGGATGTTTTTCTGCGCAAGATGGCGTGCTATTTGAAGCCAGGGGGGCACTTGTTTCTCGGTAACTCCGAGCATATCCCGTGGTTGCAGGATATCTTTGCTCCGTTGCGCCAAACCATGTATCGACTGAAGGACGTGGAAAGATGAACGGTACATTGGAAACTCGCCCTGGCAAGCCGGAACACTGCGGCGTGGTTCATAACTTGCGCGTAAGAGAGTCGAGCCCGGATTCCGCACCGAAGCGAGCGTCGGCCTTGCGAAACCTTCGGAATCCCCACAAAGGACGGATCAGCCTCTACATTGGTGAAGTAGTGGCAAGCAAGGTCCCTGCGGTGCTCGATACATTGCTGGGCTCATGCGTCGCTGTTTGCCTGTATGATCCGATATTGAGAGCGGGAAGCATGAACCATATCCTGCTACCCAACTGTCGCGCAGGGGAACGCAGCCCGCGGTGCGGAGTTCATGCCATGGAGTTGCTGATCAACGAACTGATGAAGGTTGGTGGCGACCGCAGGAGATTTGTTGCCAAGGCTTTTGGCGGAGCCAACATGCTTCAGGGAGTGAAGTTGCCCCCCATCGGCTGCGGAAATGCGAAATTCGTCCGCGAATTTCTCACCACGGAAAGAATTCCCCTCATTGCCGAGCGCATGGGCGGAAACCATGCGGTTCACATCTACTTTCGAACCGACACCGGCAAAGCCACGGTGCGTACGGTCGACGGCTCCGCCCTTCCCAAAATCATCGACGCTGAAGATTCCTACTGGAAATCGCCCCTTGCCAATAAGCCATACTTCGGTGAGATTACCCTGTTTTGATCTCAGGGTTGTCCCATGTCGTAAGCTCGCGTTCGTGTCTTTCTCTACAATGAATATCGGGCTGAATCGAGGCAGTAATGGCGACGCGATTTAAGGTGCTCATCGTAGACGACTCGGCGTTGATGCGCCAACTGCTCACGCAAATCATCAACTCCGACCCGGAACTTGAGGTTGTGGGAACTGCAGGCGATCCCTTTGCCGCGAGAGACAAGATCAAGGCATTGAGCCCCGATGTGCTCACGTTGGACATTGAAATGCCGCGTATGGACGGACTGACGTTTCTCGAGAAGCTGATGCGTGGTCATCCAATGCCGGTGGTCATGATCTCCTCGTTGACCGACAACGGCGCGGATACTACCCTTCGTGCGCTGAGCCTGGGGGCAGTGGACTATATTTCCAAACCAAGACTGGACGTTTCCAACGGAACGGTCGAGCAGGCCGAAGAGATCGTGGCCAAAGTAAAGGCGGCCGCCAAGGCTCGAATCCGGTTGCAAGACGCACCGGCCCCGGCGTCGGTCGCGTCCACTGGAAGGACATACCAGTTCTCGGCTACCCACAAGGTCGTCGCGATCGGAGCTTCAACCGGCGGGACCGAGGCCTTGAAAGATCTGTTATCGCCCCTGCCTGCCGACTTCCCGGGGATCGTCATCGTACAGCATATGCCGGAGGCTTTCACGCGACAGTTCGCAAAACGTCTCGATTCTCTCTGCAAGATACGAGTCAAAGAAGCGCAGGATGGGGATCGCATTCTTCCTGGACACGCATTGCTGGCTCCCGGCGGCCACCACATGACCGTGGTTCGCAGAGGAATGGAATATGCTGTCCACGTCTACAGAGGCGAGAGAGTGAATCGCCATCTGCCGTCCGTGGACGTCTTGTTTTCCTCCTGTGCCCAAAGCATGGGAAAGAATGCTTTGGGTGTCTTGTTGACAGGAATGGGCGCGGACGGCGCGCGAGGACTGCTGGAGATGAGGCAAGCCTCGGCTTTCACAATTGCGCAAGACGAATCCACTTCTGTTGTCTTCGGTATGCCAAAGGAAGCGATTCTGCTTGATGCTGTCGATCAAGTGCTTCCGCTCGGCCGCATCGCTGGCTCTCTTCTCCAGAGGCTCGGGACCGTATAGCGTACCGACTGAGCGTCCCTTACCTCAGCCGGCGCGGCGATGGATTTGGCCGTGGCTCAGAGACTTCCCGTGCCGCCGACGGTCATCTTGTCCAGTTTGATGGTTGGCATGCCAACGCCTACGGGGACAGACTGCCCGTCTTTGCCGCAGGTGCCAATGCCTTCGTCGAGCTTCAGGTCGTGGCCAACCATGGAAACATATTTCAGGGCCTCTGGACCGTTGCCGATCAGAGTCGCATCGCGAACCGGCGCGGTGATCTTGCCGTCTTCAATCAGATAAGCTTCCGAAGCTGAAAAGACGAACTTGCCATTGGTGATATCCACTTGTCCGCCGCCGAAATTAACCGCATAGAGGCCGCGCTTGACTGAGCGGAGTATGTCTTGTGGATCGTCCTCCCCGGCCAGCATGTAGGTGTTGGTCATGCGCGGCATGGGGATGGACTGGTAGCTCTCGCGGCGGCCGG
>CAZLMY010000003.1:0-82480 GCA_964560845.1 uncultured Occallatibacter sp.
AACCATCCGCTCAATTTCGCTAACCGTGTTTTCTGTCATCTCTGACCTCCTCTTTTTTCATTTGATTGACAACTACATCCAGTTTGTCGAAACTCTCTTCCCAGAACCGGCGATAGCTGATCGCCCAGTCGCTGACTGTCTTGATCGCCTCGGGCCTGAGCGTGCACACACTCTCTCGCCCACGCTTCGTCTTGATGACAATCCGCGCCCGCACCAGGTAGGCAATATGTTTTGAAATCATCTGCTGCGAAAGTGCAAACGGCTCCGTCAACCCATGCACTGAGGCAGGCCCATGGCTGAGTCGTTCGACCATCGCCCTGCGGGTGGGATCGGACAAAGCCGAAAATGTTGTACTCAACCTATCCACAACCATATGGTAGTGGAAATTCCATCGTTGTCAAGTATGAACTTTGCGATCCCTGGCGTAGCCGATTCGTGGATCTCTGGAGAGAGCGGCAACTCGCTCTGGAACGCCGCCCAATTCGTGCATGTGCAGCCTACAGCCCTTTTTTGAATCTACGGTAGACTTGTGTGCCTCATCCATTCCGCGTTTTTCTTGGGATTGCGCTCTGGCATGACAACGCCGTGTTGCAAGACAATGAGGTTATGCAGATCGGCGTAAATCTGCAACTGGCGTGGTATGTCCTAAGTCAACTGAGCGCGTGTTTACAATCTGACTGATGGTCGTGCCTTCTGCTCCTCATGGGAACGAGCCTTCAGGCCCCGCTGCCTCCGGCGAAAAAAGAAGCCGAAGATGCGAAGGATGATCAATGAATTCTCCTGGTGGACGATCTATTTTGAGCCGGCGTCGGATGCTGAAGATGACGGCTGCGGCGGCGGGATATGCGGCAGGTCCTTGCGATATGGCCTTTGCTGGCGAGCCCTGGAAGCTATCCAAAGAGGACGATGCCTTTCTGGATGACTTGGAGCGCCAAGGATGTCTGTTCTTCTGGGAACAAGCCAGCCCTGGAACAGGGCAGGTTCTCGATAGAGCACGCAACGATCTCGGTGGAGCGCGAGATCGCCGATCGATGGCCAGCATTGCCTCCACGGGATTTGGCCTGACCGCCTTGACAATCGCCGACCACCGCGGCTACTTGCCGCACGCGGCGGTAGTGGAACGGGTCAGGAATACGTTGCAGTGGCACCTGAACGTTCTACCTGAAGTGCATGGCTTCTTCTATCACTTCACGGATATTGAGACAGGCGCGCGATTTCGCGGGTCGGAGCTTTCTTCGATCGACACAGCATTGCTCCTTTGCGGCGTTCTTACGGCCAAGGCATACTTTGCCGACGCACGCATCCACTCGCTGGCGCAGCAGATCTTCGACCGCGTCGATTGGCTCTGGATGCTCAACGGCGGCAAGACGTTTTCAATGGGCTGGCAGCCCGATACAGGCTTTCTCGGGGTGCGTTGGGAACATTACTGCGAGTTAATGATGATCTACCTGCTGGCCATCGGCTGGCCTGCCCATTCCGTGGAGCCTGAGTATTGGAATCACTTTACCCGGCCAGTGATCCACTATGCAGGGTTCAGCTATATCGGCGGAAATGACCCCCTGTTTACCCATCAGTATTCCCAGGCATGGTTTGACTTTCGCGGCAAGCGCGATGCCTATGCCGACTACTTTGAGAATTCGGTGACCGCCACACGCGCCCACAAGGCCTTCTGCCTTTCTTATCCCAAGTGGTACAACGACGACTACTGGGGCGTCACGGCTTCCGATTCTGTGGGTGGCTACACTGTCTGGGGAGGGCCACCCGCGCGAGGACCTTTGGACGGATCGGCTGTTCCAGCCGCGGCCGCGGGCTCGCTGCCCTTTTTGCCCAAAGAATGCTTGGCGGTTCTACGCGCCATGCGTTCGAACTGGGGAAAACACGCTTGGGGGCGATACGGCTTTGTCGATGCCTTCCATCCCGCTGCCAATTGGTACGATCCCGATGTGATTGGAATCAACCAGGGCATCTCGGTTCTCATGGCGGAGAACCTCCGATCCGAGCTTGTATGGAAAACCTTCATGCGCAATCGAGAATGCGCGAGCGCAATGCAGCGTGTCGGATTCCATGATTAGACTTGTGAATCGTTCGGGCTAGGATTCTGCATGGTGAAAGAAAACAGGGTGCGACCGTCAAGGTGCACCCTGTTCTTGTGCGCAACTGGCCGAATCCTCTCTTACTCCCCATCGGGTCTCCGGCGGGTTCTTAGAAGCTGAAGCGAGCTTGTATGTCGATGGTCCTCGATCCAAGCGCACCGGATGCCTGTCCAAGGTTCGAGTTCGCAATGTTGGTTGAGATCGTACTTGGGTTGATGTTCAGAAGATTAAATAAGTTGAGCATGTTGGCTTTCAATTCGATCTTGGAGTGTTCGCCCAGGACGCGCATGTTGGGAAATCCGAAGGATTTGGCGATGGTGATATCGACATCCCGATATCCGGGGCCAGGAAACGAATTGCGGCCGATTCCCGGCGGGGGGATGAAGGTGGTGGTCGATTGTCCCGGAGTATCCGTGATCGCTGCAGCGTAGTTCGGGACTGTGAAGTAGTTGTTCGAGAATTGATCGTGGTTAGTGCCCGTGTTGGCAGTGCCTGGATTGGGAAAGTTGCTTCCCGTCTTGAAGGCATCGTTGCTGGTACTCTTGCCGGCTCCCCCAAGATAGTTGGGACGCAAATTCTGATACCCATAGTTGCAGGAATTGCAATAGATCTGGTGCGGCGCCTGGTAGATCGGAGTCCATCCAAAACCAGAGTGGAAAGTCATGATCCCGCTCAACGACCATCCACCGGCAGCCTTTTCCATCCAGCTTCGATCGCCGCGGAAGAGGACTGGCTGCCAGACGCCAAAGGCCTTGAAGGATTTATTGATGTCAAAATCCGACCGGCCAAAGGAATACGCGGGATGGTACAGATAAGGGTCCCGAGAGTAGGGGCCGGAGTCCGTATCCATGCTGTGCCCCCACGTGAACTGCCCTTCGGCAGAGAAGGCATGGGAAAACTGGTGCTTGAGTCCTGCGAGCATCATGTTGTTTTTCGACCAACCGCCGCTGCCGAAGGTGTTCACGCTGTTCACAAGAGAGTTGAGCGGCGCGCCCTGAATGGTTCCGAGAGCGTTGGCGTCGTAGTCGTACATGAGATGGCGGCCGGTGCTGCCCTCATATCCGAGATTCGCGATAAGCGAGTGGCCCAGGTCGTACTCAACGTCGAGAGAGTAGTGTTCAATGTACTCCGTGGGCAGATGCCCGGGCAACCCGCCAAGGTTGGCGCCGCCCGCAGTGGGAAGACCGGCGGAGTTAAAGGTGGTAATCGCGTGAGGGTTGGCAGGGTAACCAAATATGTTTGTCGGGCTGCTCGATATTGCATAGACGATGTTGGGGTTGATATTCGTGGGGCCCGTGCTTGAACCTGGGATTGAACTCGTGCCGGGCGGGTTGCCGTCGTAATTGTTGGAATTTGCAATCTGCTCCTGGTTATAGTTCAAACCAAATCCACCACGCACCACCAACTTGCTCTTGAAGGAATTCGGACTCCAATTGAAGCCGAGTTGTGGGCCGAAGTTCATCTTTTGCGCTGTCCATGCGCCGATGCCGGTATGCAGCGCGATCCCCGTCAAGAGGCTGGTGCCGCTTCCAAACGAAAGCACTCCCATGTGGTTGTCTTTATCGGTGAGGGGACCGAAGTAGGAGTAGCGAAGCCCGGCGCTCAGGGTCAGGTTGGAACGGAACTTCCAGTCGTCCTGGAAGAAGATACCTACAATGTTTTCCCGGTTGTCGTTGCGGAAGCCTCCTGGAATTCCGGTGGTTGCTTGAAAACCGCCGCCTTCGGCCTCCGGGGCGTCGTTCATAAAGTCCCAAAGATTGTAGAAGGTGTAGTTCGGCGTTCCCAGCGGAGCGTTCAAGTAATAGAGCTGGGTTAAATCGAAGCCGAACTTCATTGTTTGCGCGCGCAGAACCTTGGTTGCAACGTCTTTGTAACCATAAGTCCATTGATCGAGATGCCCAGGTGCACCCGCGCTCAATCCGCCGATATTGATGCTCCCGATCTCGGAGACAAATGCCTGGGGCAGGCCAAAAGGGGCCTGCGGGTTGCTGGCTAACTCGTTGTATCGCCACCCGGCGGCGTTGGCACGCGCTTCATTCAAGAAGGTCGGCGAGAAGGTGTGGTTCCAGATGATCGAGAAGGCATCGTTGATCTGTGAATGGTTGAACAAGTCATACCCTAATCCGCCGTTATAGTTTGTCCTGGAGGCCGGGACCCAGTAAATTGCAAATGCCGCGTGATCTTTGCTGGTGACATCCGCATCCAGACGCCCGTTGTACTGCTTGTAATCGCTGCTGGTCGGATTGCTGGTGCTGTATTCGGCAATATCGGGGACGTTCGACAGCCCGCTGCCAACGCCGGGAGAGCTATTGCTGACGTAGCTGAGATCTTGCTTGCCGAGCCCGGTAGTCAGTGGCGAGCCAATGTTCAGCCCCTGTCCGGAGATGGTTTTGCAGTTTACTCCTTCCGTGAGCCCGGCGGCCGCGCAGTTTGCGGAGCCAATCACCGTGCCAAGCACTCCCGCCCCTTTGAAATTCAGATAAGTCGAGGCAATGCTGCCAGAGGGAGCTAGCGGCGCCAGCGACGCTGCCGTGTAGTACCACCCCGTGCCGGTTGATGGGGTGTTCAGGCTTTGGCCTTCGTAGTCGAAAAATGCAAAAACCCTGTTCTTCCAGATCGGTCCACCCACGCTGCCGCCGGTCTGGTTGTAACGGTCGGAGTCTCTCAGCAGCCCCCGTTGCTGGGGCGTAAGCTTCACACCGCCGGCACCTGTCGCATTGACCGACGAAGGACCGTTCCATCGCTGGTAGGCATCTAATCCTGGACGAACGATCTCGATGAACAGGCTGCCGTGGACTTCGTTGCTCCCGCTCTTCGAAGTGATTTCGGTGACTGCACCGGCGAAGCGGCCATTTTCCGCGTCGTAGGCATTGGTGACAATCTTGACATTGCCGACTGAATCCTGACTGGGAGTAACAACAGTTGAACCGCCCCATACAGCGCTCGCAGTGCTGATGCCGTCTACCGTGAAACCGTTGCTTTGAAACTGCTGGCCGTTGGTGTTCGCCGAGGCGCCATTCTCTGTGGCGAAGATGCTGCTCGAACTCCCAAGGTTGCCTCCGCCGCCGTGGCTGGCGCCGGATTGAGTTCCAGGCGCTGCAAAGCCGCCGCCGCCGCCGCTCTGGGCCCCATCGGACTGCACTCCGGGAGCCAACTGAATGAGTTGAGTTACATCGCGCTGAAATGCGGGCATATGCTGAATTTCATTATCTGATATGCTCCGCCCATTGTCTGCCGTTTCCGTATCCATGGCAGGCGCCTGCGAGGCATTCACGGATACCGTCTCCGTATTTGCGCCGAGCTCCAGTTGGATGTTCAATGCGTTAGCCTGCTCCGGGATCAATTGCAAATCGCTGAGAGCCTTCTTCTTGAAACCAGCTCTTTCGACAAGAAGTGTAAAGCGTGCCGCGGGAAGAGCGTTGAAGTTGAAAACGCCTTCTGCGTTGCTCTTTCGTATGATGGTTTCGTTGGTTTCCAGGTTGGTAAGAGTTAGGGTCGCGTCCGGAATTAGGGCTCCGGTTGGATCGGTTACGACGCCTTGGATAGAGGTGCGAAACTGCGCCTGCGCCGATAGGGCGAGGAAAAGCAGCAGTAGCATCGCAGTTGGACACAACGAGAACAGGAGGGAAGATCCTGTTCTCTCTGGGGATTGATTTCTTACAGTTTGTGAATCGATAGACAACATACGAGGCTCCTCCAAAAATGATTGCGGGGAAGTCGGAGGTCCCTTGCTCTGGTCAAATCGTCTTTCGCGGACACCCGCGTACAAGTACGCATTTTGCGCACAGGATCGCAAGATATGTCAAGTGAAAATTGCCCATAACCGCAACTCTCTGCGCGACTCAGCGCAGCTGAAACTTCACGCCAGGAGGAAATCGTGAAGAATGCAAGTGAACCTCTCGCCAGCCTCGGGCCATGCTAGGCGGAAGCTCCTCCATCGGCCGTGCAGGGGCAGGAATTCTGCCAGCCATGCGCCCTACGTTGAGCAGCGCGAGATTGTTCGCTCAAACGTTTCGCGGTCTCTCCTGAATGCGATTGTGGCAGGGGTGGATGGATAGCACTGACAAGATTGTTGACCTAATGTCCAAGGCGAAGTGAGCTCTCCAAAATCACACCCAAGGGCTCGATGAATTCGCGAAAGTTGGTTTCATCCGCCTCTGTAAATGCTGCGTCATTGGCCTTGTTCAGCATTTGAACAACTGCCAGGACATTTCTTTTTCGGTCGAACACCGGCATGCAAAGAATCGAATGCGTGCGATACCCGGTTTCGCGATCGATGGCCGGATTGAAGTCCTTCGATTCATAAGCGTCGGGAATATTCAGGGCTTCACCGGATCGCGCCACCCGGCCGGCGATACCCTTCCCAAGGGGAAACTCGATTTGGATGCGCGCACCACCCTCGCCTTGCGCGATCCGCGAATGCAGTACGCCCCGTGATGAATCCACGATAAAGATCGAGGCCCGGTCGGCTCCGATGATCAGCTTCACTTTGCTGGTGACGGCGTCGAGAATCTGGTCGATCAGCGCTTCGATCGCGTCTCGATTCCCCAATTCGAGAGTCTCGAGAAACTGCTCAAACTCAACCGTCATCTGCTGCACTATCTCCTGGAATTGCTTGTTGGATAGTTCATTCACGTGTTTCACCAGGTTTCCCTTGCGCTGTAATTGTGCGAAGGCGGTCAGCAGGTGGCCGGTATTGGCGGCCAGACCGGCTGCAAAGGTTGTAATGCGGCCGTCTTCCAGGGTCAAGATCCGGTCGGCGATGTCGAGAATGCGATTGTCGTGAGTTACCAGCAAGATCGCGCAACCCTGCTGCTTGGCTAGTGTCCGCATCAGGTCGACCACTTCGCGGCCGGACTTGTGGTCGAGGGAGGCCGTGGGTTCGTCGGCAAGAACAATCCGGGGATTGCGCACCAGGGCGCGCGCTATGGCGACTCGCTGTTTCTGCCCCCCTGAGAGATGTTCGGGATAGTAGTCCATGCGGTGTTTCAGACCAACGGTTTCCAGGGCTTCGGCGCACCGTCGCCGTGCTTCCTCTTTCGAGACCTGCGCCCCCACGCCGAGCGAAAGTTCCACGTTTTGCATCGCGGTATTCGAGTCGAGCAGGTTCTGATGCTGGAAGATGAAGCCGATACTCTCGCGAATCCCGACGAGTTCGGCGTCGGTTGCGCCATGCAACTCGCGACCTAAAATCGTTACACTGCCCTGCTGCACCGAGCGCAGTGCTCCGGCCAGCGTCAGCAATGTCGTCTTTCCCGAACCGGAAGGCCCGGTGAGCAACACGATTTCTCCGGGCAGTATCTCTGCGGAAATGTTATAGAGTACCTGCTTCCGCAGCGCCCCGTGGCCGTAGAAATGATCTACGTTCTTGATCGAGATAACCGATTCGATAGTCATAGCAGTAGAAGATCTCCCGTCAAGTGAGCAGCCCTGTCGGCATTGCGGGGGAGGCCTTTATCGGCGACGCCTTCTCGGCCCGAACCTCATAAGTGAGCGCTATTCTAAACTACTTTTCAATGCTCTTCTAGTCGGATATGAGCCCCTTTTTGCCTCATCGCGGTGCTGACTACCTCTCCCTCGATCCTTTTTGGACTGAAGGTAGGCGGCCGCCGCAACTCAGGTCGAGGATTGCCAATTGGCATTGTCGTCATTTCGCTACGAACTCGCATCGGCACGAAGGCAATTCGATGCCGGAGTCGTCGGAGGGAGGGGGAGCCGCGGAGACATTGCAGGCGGCGCCACAGGCCGACAAGACCCGGGCCGCGCTCCAACTGGAATCGGGCCAACGTCGACCTGCTCAGGGCTGCTGCCACGATTCCGGCATTCCCCACGCTCCGATGCTATGGCGACCATGCCTGGCCGGGGAATTGTTGTTTGAAACGCAACTGCGATTCGGATACTCTATCCGCAAGCGGTCGGCTCGATTTGCCAACCCGGGAAGAACGCCATGAAAGTTACTTTCTGGGGAGTGCGGGGAAGCATTCCCACGCCGCAACATGCAAACCTGGAAATCGGAGGAGAGACTGCGTGCGTTGAAATCGAATCGGAGGGAAATCGTATTGTTCTGGATGCGGGATCCGGTATAAGGCGGCTGGGCCATGCAATGCTGCAGCGCCTCGGTCCGTCGCAAGTCGAATGCGAGATTCTGCTCTCGCACTTCCACTGGGACCATATTCAAGGAATCCCCTATTTTGCCCCGCTTTACCGGGAGGGCCTCATTCGCTTTCACTCCCATGTTCCAGTAGAAACTCTGCATGCCAATCTCTCCTTACTGATGGCGGAGCCATTCTTTCCCTCGCCCCTCGATGCGGCGGCGGCAACTAAAAACTATTACCAATTCACCTGGCACAGCCCGTTCGACATTGGACCGTTTCATATCGTCCCGTTCCCCCTGCGCCATCCTCAAGGTTGCACCGGCCTCAGGATTGAGTGCGGAGGACGTACCGTTGTCTACGCGACCGACTATGAACACGGCGACCCTGCTAGCGACGCCATTTTGCAACAGTACGCCACCGAGGCGGATGTACTTATTTCAGACGCGCAATACACGCCCGAGGAATATCCACGGTTCATCGGATGGGGTCACACTACGTGGCTGGAAGCGGCAAAAATGGCGGCGCGATCCAACGTGCGACAGTTAGCCCTGTTTCATCACGATCCCCTACGCAGTGACGATCGACTGCAAGAGATTATTGGCGCCGCGCGAGAGGTTTTCTCGTCAACCGATGCTGCGCGCGAGCGAACCACGATAACCATTGAGTGAGATCTTCAACTTCCAAAACGCTTGAATCGGAGCAGCGACCGAAAGAGGAGAGATTTGGGCCAGGTTCCTACAATCGATCCACGCCTTGGCATCCAAGAGCACCCCATTCGCGTGCTCCTTGTGGATGACCAGCGCATCGTCGGCGAGGCGGTCCGGCGGATGCTGGCCGGACGTACGCCGGAGATCGAATTTCGCCTTTGCCTCGACCCCGATGCGGCCATCGCCATCGCTGCCGAATTTGGCCCAACGCTGATTCTCCAGGACTTGATCATGCCCGGTGTGGACGGGTTGGACCTGGTGCGAGCCTTCCGCGCCAATGAGACCACTTTGAGAGTCCCCATTATCGTTCTCTCGTCGAAAGAGGACGCGGTGACCAAGGCCGAGTCCTTTGCCGCCGGCGCAAACGACTACATCGTGAAACTCCCTGACAAACTCGAGTTACTTGCGCGCATCGAGCACCACTCCAATGCATTTGTTCACAGGCTCCAGCGCGATGAAGCTTACCGGACGCTGCTCCGGCAACAGGAAGAGCTGGAGCAGTTGCTCGAAAAGGTCTCTGAGGAAAGACAGAAGTCCGAGCGCCTCCTGCTGAACATCCTTCCCAAGGCCGTGGCGTCGGAACTCAAGGAATCCGGAACCGTTCGTGCCATGCGCTTCGAGCTTGCCGGTGTTCTCTTTGCCGATTTCTGTGACTTCACTGCCATTTCCCATACCATGAGCGCCAATGAACTGGTCTTGGAACTGAACGAGTGTTTTAGCAAATTCGATTCCATTACCACGGCACACGGCGTAGAGAAGCTGAAAACCCTAGGTGACGGCTACCTTTGTGTCTCCGGGGTGCCGGAAGCGCGACCCGACGCGCTGATCTCCCTGGCCCGCGTGGCACTTGAGATTCGAGACTATATAACTGCGCGGCGCAAAGAGAAAATCGTCGACGGCGGCCGGTATTGGGATGTGCGCGTCGGTATCCATTGTGGTCCGCTTGTTGCCGGTGTCGTCGGACTGCGCAAGTTCGCTTATGACGTCTGGGGCGATACCGTCAATATTGCCTCCCGCCTCGAAACCGCCGGTGCGCCGGGACGCGTCAATATCTCCAGCGACTTTCGAGTCCATTTGCCTGCAAGCGCCGCCTGCGAGCCACGGGGGTTCATCTCGGTAAAGGGAAAAGGCGAAATCGAGATGTTCTTTCTTGATGCGCTCGATGCGGAAACCTGAGGAAGCCGCGAGTTTTCGGTCCTCTCAAGTCTCCGAAAGAACAACCGCGCCAAAAGCCGGAGACTATCCGGGCCTAAGCCTGGAGCCCTTCTACGGATTTGTGGCTCGACTCAAGTCGGGCCTTTCCAATCACCAGGGGTCAATTGCGATAGCCCCGATTCCGCAACGACAATTTCTGTATTGTTCGAAAGTTTCATGCTAATTTATGGATCTAAGGACTTATGCGATCCCCACGCGTCAGCCTGCCAATTGTGTTGCTCGCCTGGCATTTGAGCCCCCTATTCGCACAGGACAAGCCGGCGCCCCCGCTGTCTCTGACCCTGCGTGATGCGGTCAGGCTTGCCCTTTCGCCCCAAGGGAATCTGGCGGTGGATGTGGCCGAACAGTCTGTGACAGCAGCCCAGGCGAGACTCCGGCAGTCACAATCCGCGACCAAGCCCAACGTCGATTTTTCCTTCAACGCGGTGAATGAACGGCTCGACCTGGATGTGTTCGGCTTTCAGTCGATCCAGGTGCCGGGCTTCACTTTCCCTAGGACGGCGGGCCCGTTCGAACTGTTGGAATCCCAGGTCCACATTCGGCAGAGCCTCTTCGACCAGGAAAACATGCACCGCAAACAGGCCGCGCGCGCCGGGATCGCGGCGGCACAGACTGAGACGGACGAAGTGCGCGATCAGATCGCCGGACGCGTGGCGCGGCTCTATTTTCTGGCCCGGCGCGACGCCTCGGCTGTGGAAACAGCCCAGGCCCTGGTTGCCACGGCGGAATTGAATTTGAAGGAGATCGGCAATCGCAACGCAGAAGGCCAGACGCTGGGTGTGGATGTCGCCCCGGCCCGGATCCAGGTCGCCGCGGCCAGGCAGAATCTGCTGAGAGCCCAGTTGGAAAAGGCCCGCACCGAGATCGAACTGCTGAACGCGATGAACAAGGACCTGAATACGCCGCTCGAGTTGACTGATCCGTTGACGTTTGCAGCGCTGGATATGCCTCCGGCCGACCAGGCCGTCTCAATGGCCCTGCAATCCCGCAGTGAGATCCTGACCCTCCAAAAGAAGTTGGAAGCAGCGCGTCTCAACGATGTCGCAATTCACTCGGAACGCCTGCCGACTCTGAACGCGTATGCGAATGGCGGGTCCACGGGAACCAGCCTTCCCAAATCGACAGACACCTATGACGCCGGCGTCACGCTGAGCATACCGATTTTCGACGGCGGTCGACGGGAGGCCCAGCGTGCCGAGGGGATAGCGGGCGTTCGCCAGCAGGAGTTACAACTGGACCAACTGCGAAAACGGGTGGAGATCGAAGTACGAGAAGCCCTGCTCCAGATGGATCTGGCACGCGGCTATGTGGAGTTGTCGGAAGCGCGGTACAGGGCGGCACAAGACGAGTTGGAGCACCGCCGGCGCCTCTATGCGCAGGGGGTCGGCAGCCAGATGGAGGTCAACGCCGCGCAGGCCGACCTGGCCAAAATGGCAGATGGCCGGATGGCCGCGTTGCAAGACTGGAACGACGCCCGCGTGGATCTGCTGCTGGCGCAAGGGACGATTCGGACCCTCGCCCAATGACAGATATAGGTCTCCGAATCGAGAGGCAGGCCCAAATACAGCACCGCGAACAGCCGGGAGGTCGGCGTGATGAACGGGAATTGGACGGGTAACAAGCAACTGAAGTGGGCCGGAGCGGCCGCCATCTTGGTCGCACTTTCCGCCATTCCGGTCTGGTATGTCCTTCACCTGCGGAACCAAAGGAATGCCCCCCCGGTGGCAGCCGCAGAAGCGCCGCACGCGGTCTCCTGTCTGGGCAGAATTCAACCCGAAGACGGGGTGATCCACGTGGCCGGTCCTTACATCTGGGGCGATTCCCATGCCCCGCGGGTTGAAAGCCTCAAGGTGCGGGAAGGCGACGATGTGCGGCGAGGACAGGCGCTGGCGGTGTTCGTCGGAAGGACCAATCTGGAGGCCAGTGTTGCGCAGGCGCGGGCCCAGAGTGCCAGTGCGCGCCTCCGCCTGGACCAGGTGAAAGCGGGGGGCAGAAAGTCCGACCTGGCGGCGCAACAGGCAGAAATCTCTCGGCTGGAGGCGGAGGAGCAACACGCACGCAGCGAACTTCGTCGCTATGAAGCACTGCGCGCCACCGACGACGTGACCGTCTCCGAAGTGGAGGCGCGGCGCAATGCCGTCCAGGTCGGCGAATTCGCCGTCGAGGCGGCGCGCCACCACCTGGAGAGCATGAGGGATGTCCCGGACACTGATGTTCGTCTGGCCGAAGCGGATCTGGCGAATGCGGAGGCCAATGAACAGCGTGCCCGCCGCGAATTCGAAGTCAGTACGATCTACGCGCCGGCAGATGGCAAGGTCCTGCGGATCAACGCCCGGGAGGGCGAGGCAGTGGGACTGCCCGGGCTGCTGGATATCGCACGCACCAAAAGCATGTTCGTTCTCGCGGAAGTCGATGAGACGGATATAGGACGGGTCCGCGTGGGCCAACATGCCACGATTTCGGGCGAACTTCTCGGGACCACGACACTGACAGGCGTGGTGGAGCGGGTCGCGCACAACGTGAAAGATGCCGCCGTCATGCCCGGGGACACGGTCTCATTCGCCGACAAGCGCATCGTCGAGACCCTCATCCGGCTGGACCAGAACGAACCCGCCGCCAACCTGATCGGCGGCAAAGTCATCGTGGTCATTCAGATATGATCGTGGCCCTCGCATGGCGTCAGTTATTCCACCAGCAGGCGCGCCTGCTGGCGGCCATTGCCGGCATTGTGTTTGCCGTCGTCCTGATCATGGTCCAGCTGGGTTTCCAGGACGCGCTCTACCAGAGCGCCACTTTGCATTACGATCACATGACGGCCGACATCTTCCTCCTGAGCCCTCAGTACGAAGCCATCATGTACAACAACAGCGGCTTTCCCGCACAACGTCTGAATCAGGCATACGCGGTGGATGGGGTCGCTTCGACCCTGGCGGTGTACGGCAGCTTCGTGGCCTGGAAAAATCCCTGGACGCGCAAGGAACGAACCATGTACATGTTCGGATTCAACCCCGTTCCAGGGTACTTCGATCTGGGCGCCATCAAGGATCCCGGCCCCTTGTTGCGAATGGGCGACAGCGTCTTATTCGACGACCGGTCCCGCAAGGAATACGGCGACGTGCCCACGGCGTTCCGGGCAGGGAAGCGCGTCGTGACTGAGATGGTGGGGCACCGCGTCCAGGTCACCGGCCTCTTCAGTGCGGGCACTTCATTCGGCATCGACGGCGCTGTGGTTCTCAGCGACGCGAACTTCTTCCGCCTCCTGCCCGGACGCAGTCCTGAAGTGGTGAATTTCGGCCTGATCAAAGTGAAACCGGGCTTCGACCCGGAGCAGGTCCGTGAGCAGTTGCAGAAGGCGCTGCCGAACGACGTCCGGGTGTTGACCCATAGCCAGATCGATGCCGCCGAGCGAGAATTCTGGTCGAGCAATACACCCATCGGATTCATCTTCGCGCTGGGGGTTTGCCTCGGGCTGGTGGTCGGGATCATCGTCGTCTACCAGATCCTCTACACCGACGTTACCGATCATCTGCAGGAATACGCCACTTTGAAAGCGATTGGATACAAGGACAGCTTTCTGTTCGTGATCATCATCTATGAATCCGTTATCCTGTCCGTCTTCGGCTACATTCCAGGCTTCTTCATCTCGCTGTTGGTCTACAGCATTGCCAGAGACGCAACTTTCTTGCCGCTCCGGATGACCACGGAACGCGGCGTTGTGGTCTACCTTCTGACGATTGGGATGTGTGTGCTTTCCGGCGCTCTGGCGCTGCGCCGGCTCAGAAGGGCGGACCCCGCCGAAATCTTCTGAGGATTCTGGCAAGGCCCGGCCGCCTCACAACTGATCGGGGGCTCCGGTGGTGTGAAGCGCTGCTGCCCCGGTGGAGTAAACGCCACTGACCTCTCTTCATGAGGGAGATATATCCCATGGAAATCTTGCGGACCCGGCAAGTCGAGAATGAGGACGAGGTGTTCGATCTCGTGCGTGAGGATTTGCACAGCGTCGAAAAAGCGATCGATATCGAATCGGTCGCATCCTTCGACACCGTGACGCCCATTTCCAAACACCTGCAGCAGAACCGCGGGGAGCGTCTGCGCGCGGCGCTGCTGCTGCTGTGCACCCGGTTAGCGGGCGGCGACGGCAGCAGGAGGGCCATCCAACTGGGCGCGGTAGTAGAAATGATGCACGCCGCCGCCCTGGTTCACGACGACATGATCGATGCGCAGCAGATGCGGCTCGGCCGGCCTTCGCGCAGCGTCCTGTGCGCCAACGGCATCTGCGTGCTGGCAGGCGACTGGTTATACCTTGGCGCCTTCCGGGTGGCGCTCCAAGAAGGTGTTCTTGACCGGGTGATCGGCGTCGCCCAAATGATGGCCATGGGCGAACTGATTCAACTCAACCGCATCGGCTGCATCGGCATCACCGAGGCCGACTGCATGGAAGTGGTGAATCACAAAACGGCCTGCCTGTTCTCTGTCTGCGGCAAGCTGGGCGCAGTGGCCGCCGGAGTCGAAACACGGGAAGGAGACAGACTCAGCGAGTTCGCTTGGAATCTAGGGATGGCGTTCCAGTTGATCGACGACATCATGGATTTCGTGCCGTGTGAATCGACGCCTCGCAAACCCGCCGGCAGCGACCTGAAGGTCGGTAAAGTCACGCTGCCCCTGGTCTATGCTCTGGAGCATGCAAGTACTGCTGAACGAAATATGGTGGCCGGCGTTCTCCAGGACCGCAGCTACGACGCCGTTCCGTTCACAGAGGTGCTGGCTCTCGTCGACCGCTATAACGGCGCCCAGCGCACTCGCGCGCGCGCCCGGCAGTTCACCGATCGCGCCCGGCAGATCGTGGCTCAGTTCCCCGACAGCCGCTGCCGGCACGCTTTGCACACCCTAAACGACCTGGTCACGGAACACGACTGGCGATAGAACAAGTCGCAGATCAATCGATCGGTGCCCGTCTGTTTGAAGATCCACCTTACCGAGGAACCTGCCGTACACCGGCACGTTGTAAGCGATGGCAAGCGCCACGATCGGGCTGCTTCAGCATACGGTCCATTCCTTCACCATGAAGGCTTGCGGGCACCCAAGAAAAGACGGCGTTCTGATGAATGTCGAGACCTACTTGCCAACCTCTCTGAATACCTCGATGGCAGAGGATCGTACCCCATAAGAAAAGCAAATGAGACATGATTACTTCTGCTTGGACGCGGACTTAATGTTCGGAAACACTTGATGCATGTCCAAGAACATTTTCTTTGCTGGAGTGATCCTTGCCGCAAGCGGATATCTATCCCCGCCATTCGCGCTCGCCGCAGGAATCGTATACGGCTTTACTTTTGTCCATCCTTATCATTTCGATGCCAGGCAATTGTCGAAGCTTCTGCTTCAAGTCTCCGTCGTGGGTCTCGGCTTCGGTATGAATTTGCAACAGGTCCTGCACGCAGGCCGGTCCGGGTTCATCTACACCGCCGCGAGCATCACCGTTGCCATGTTGCTTGGCTGGGGGCTTGGAAAGATCCTGAACGTAAAAAAGAAGATCTCATTTCTCATCTCAGCCGGCACAGCCATCTGTGGCGGCAGCGCCATAGCCGCCATCGCGCCCATTTCCGGCGCCAGCGAAGAGGAGATCGCCGTTTCGCTGGGAACCGTGTTTGTGCTCAACTCTGTCGCCTTGCTCGCATTTCCGGCAATCGGATCGGCGTTGCACATGACTCAAACGCAATTCGGCCTCTGGGCAGCACTTGCCATTCATGACACCAGTTCCGTCGTTGGTGCATCGGCAAAATTCGGCGCCATCGCACTCGCCGTAGGAACCACCGTGAAACTCGCGCGAGCGCTCTGGATTGTCCCCATGTCGGTTGGAACTGCAATTGTTCACAAGAGCAAAGCGCGCATTCAATGGCCCTGGTTCATCCTTTTCTTTTGCCTGGCAGCCGTCGCCAACTCTTACCTTCCACTCTTTCAGCCGGCATACCCCGCGCTCAAACGCCTGGGAGTTATTGGCCTCACGGTTACTCTGTTCCTCATTGGCACGGGATTGTCGAAAAAGACGCTCACTGAAGTAGGTGTTCGACCTCTTTTGCAAGGGGTCTTGCTTTGGATTGTTGTCGCTGTCGGTTCGCTGACATTGATCCGTACCGGCTGGATTCACCTGTAGCGGCCGAGGGAAGAATTTGTCGTTCGCTACATCTGAATCCAGGGGGCGAGTGCTGTTGCCCGCAGTTTGTGCGTGGCTGCATCGTTCCGGATACGATTTTCTGTTCTAAATCCGCAATCAAGATAGGAATAGTCCGAGAATCTGAGGAATAACGACGGCTCAGACACGCTCCGGGGCGTTGTTTATTCTTTCATGAAGTTGTGCAACGAAATCAGATCTGTATCCGAGAGCCCTTCTTGCAGAAAAACATCGGTTGCTTTGTGCCACTGGCCCAGTTGGTCGGGGCCGTGGCCAAGCAGCGTCACTTTGTACGCCGTTTGCCCACCTTCGCCCTTGGCTCTGGCTAGGATGGTGGCGTCGTACGATATGCCCTTGTCTGTGATGACGATGACTCCCTGGCCGATATCGAACATCTTGACTTCCTCCGTAAGCGAGCCCATACGTAAAGTTAATCGAAGTTTAGACCGACATTCCTTCTCCGCGACCAAGTTTTTGTCGTTCCTTCGCTCTTTTGGGACCCATTTTGGTGACCGGGAAATGTCAGTCCCGGTTACTTGAGTGGGGATAAAAATGTCGATTTGGTGCTTATCGGGCACCGCAAGGCCCGCCCAACGACGTTCAATGCATGAGTCGGCTTGTTGGCGCAGGGAAGCCGGGGTTCATCCCGACGCAAAGAAGATCTACTTTGCCTTACTCTGGTGCCCTGTCCGCCCATCGGCTGGGTTTTGAAATGCCGGATGGGATTCCTTCGATCGGTGTTGTAGAGGGGCACATTCGACTATCGTTCAGGCACCGGCCAGTTCCTCATCCGGTTCGGGGACCTCGGGGGCTAGAATGTCGCTCCATTCCGCGATCCGCTCGGCCGCCGCGATACCGTGCTGGCGAAGATATTCGTAGGCTTCTGTCGCCATCTCCATCTCCAACGCGCGCCTCGCTCTGGTCCGTGTCTTCTGACCACGCTTCACTTCGGAGAGCGGTTTCTTGGGAAGTGGAAACGAAACAAGGAAGAAGCCGGAGGAGTTCCCCACTGCCCCCACGCGCAGAAAGAAGAAATCGTAGGCCTTTCTAAAAACCGCATCGTCCTCTTGGTCGTAGCAGAGATTCAAGTCCGCTCTCACCCCTGCGACAACGTGGATTCCGAGGGCCTCGGCCACTCCCCGCAAAGCAGAGATGAGAATCATCTCCGGGGGCATGCCGCGCGTGGCTTTCGACGCCAGTTGCGTCTTGGAAAAGACGCTCAGCTCTCCCTGAAGGCGTGTAAGCATCAGTGCCTCCGCTGCCTCGGACCCGACAACCCATCCAGGGACGATGGTGAAGGAAAAAACATAAACCCGGATTCGGTCGACCACCAGGTTGAGCGAGAGCTCCCCTTCATGGTCAACAAATCGCGAGCCCTTGATGTGGCGCGAGCGGCCCAACGTGACTTCAACCAGGCACTCGCCGTCCTGCTTTTGAAACACCGGCAGGTCTTCGTCCATCAGCCGGGTAAAAAGATTGTCGGTGCAGACGGCATGGAGCTTCTGGTAGTGATAAAGGAAGCAGGCGCTCCGTGTTGACGCCGGCAGGCCGCGCAACAAGTATTCGGGAGAGAGTGCTTTGAACAGGAATCTGGGATTGGCGTAGACGTATCCCGACAGCACGCCGATCCTCAACAATCCGAGAACCTTGACTTGGGCCGAAAGATTCGTGGAGATACGCCACATGACACGGGCAAAGCGGCGCGGCGAGCCCAGCACATCCACGAGGAAGTACGAAAGGATACTCAGGAATGCCTGTATCCGCCCTAACTTGGCCCTATCGTCTCGCGATTCGGAGTACCTTCTGAACGTGTTCATTGTGCGATCACGCTCCGACTGGCCGATGAGTCACCGAGTGCCCTGCCGATGACCTTCCCCCTTGGGGAATTCCGGTGCTTCGGTCGACCCCTTCTCAAGACATCGACTTGATCGGGGGTTTCTTTAGCGAGACTATGCACGAGTTCCTGCTCCCACAGTCTGTGCGGGTGGATTTGAAGGATAACACCCGTCTCCGCAGGCCTTTGAAGGGCCCGGATTTCAGGATGCAAGACCGTTGTCTTCGCATCCAGGCATGCCGTGAGACGAAGTTCAGCCTCGCCGAAGCGGCTTGTGCATGGGGACGACCTGCACGGTGACGTCGCGAACCTCCGAGAGAAAGCGGTTGAGCACCGAGCCGCGCAACAGCACATCCCAACGGGACCGGACAGACTGGCCGAAAACCACGTGCGAAATGCTCTCCTGCTGGGCAAAACGAATCAGGGCGTCCGACACGTTACGGTCGGTGAGCGATACCACCTGAGCTCCCAGATCGCGGGCCATGCGCTGGTACTCCTCCAGGCGATGATAGGCTTCGGGGTCGCCGTGGCCCTTGTCGTCCGGGCGGGTGACGTACACCGCGTACCAGTTGGTGGCCAATCGGCCGGCGACGCGGGCACCCACGCGCAGCAGCCGTTCGGTTCCCGGCCGGGTGCTGAGGCACACCATCACCTTCTCGGGGATGGGCGCCTGTTCCAGTCCCTGGGTGCGCCGGTATTCGGCCGCGCGGCTGCTGACCTTGTCGGCGGTGGTGCGCAGCGCCAGTTCGCGCAGCATGTTCAGATTGCCCTTGCGGAAGAAGTTGGCCAGCGATTGCTCCACCTTTTCCGCGGCATAGATCTTGCCTTGGCGAAGTCGCGAGCGAAGCTCCTCGACCGTAATGTCGATGTTCACCACTTCGTCGGCGCGCTTCAGAAAGTTGTCGGGGATGGTCTCCCGAATTACCGTATTGGCGGAGCGATTCACGGCGTCGTTGAGCGTCTCGAGATGCTGAATGTTGACGGCGGCCATCACATTGATGCCGGCCTCGAGCAGCTCCAGAACATCTTCGTAGCGCTTGTGGTTCTTGCTGCCCGGCACGTTGGTATGCGCCAGTTCGTCCACCACCACGGTGTTGGGATGGCGGGCAAGAATGGCGTCGACGTCCATCTCCTTCAACTGCACCGAGCGGTAGGGAATTACCCGCTGCGGAATGATCTCCAGATCGCGAACCCGAGCTTCGGTTTCCTTGCGTCCGTGCGACTCCACCAGCCCGATGACGATATCCACACCTTGTTGATGCTTCATCAGGTAGGCGTCGTTCAGCATGTGGTAGGTCTTGCCTACACCCGGAGCTGCTCCGATATAAATGCGCAGTTTGGCCGGCTCCGGCTTCTTTTCCAGGATGATCTCTGCCATGGCTTAGCCCACCTCAACGGGATGACGGACCGTTTCCACGGTAGCCACGGGTAGTGTGAATCGGAAGGTTGTTCCGTGCCCCAGCTTGCTCTCCACAGCGATTCGTCCTCCCAGGGACTCGACCAGGCGGCGTACCAGCGCCAGACCAAGGCCGGAACCGCTTTCCGAATAAGGATTGAAGCGATCGAAGATCGTGCTTAGCCGCTCGGCCTCGATCCCGCGTCCCGAGTCGCGCACCGTGAATTGCACAAAGTCCTTGATTTCTTCTGCCGCCAGCAAAACCAGCCCGTCAGCTGGCGTGTAGCGAATGGCATTGGTAAGCAGGTTGTCCAAGATCGAGCGCATGGCGCGGCGATCGGCCTGCACTAGAGCCAGATCGGCGTAGGCGTTGACCTCGACCCGTACGCGTTGTTGCGCGGCCTCGTCGCAATGCCGGTCCCGCGCTTCTGCCAGCGCCTGCTGCGGCCGAAGCTTCTCAGGCTTCAGTTCGCGCTTGCCTGTGTCCAGCTCGGCTACCTCAATCAGGTCGCTCATCAACTCGTCCAGCTTCTCGCTCTCGTTGCTGGCTGCGGCCACCAGTTCCGTCTGCAGCGGCAACAGTTCGCCACCAAAGCCCTGGCCCAGCGCATACAGCCCGCGCCGCAACTGCAGCAGTGGGTCGCGCAGCTTGCGGCTGGCCACGGTGATGAACTGCGTCTTGAACCGGTCGGTATCCTGAAGGCTGGTCACATCTTCCAGCGTGGTCACGGTGCCCAGCAACCGTCCTTCCGAGTCGCGCATGGGCGTGGTGCGCAAGCGGTAGCTGCGCTCCTGCTTGCCAATGCGCATGGGCAGCATCGAGGCTTCCCCCTCCGCAGCCACCGCTTTTTGCATCGAAACGGCATCGCGGATGGCGCTCAGAATTTTGTCGCCGCCCGGCGTGTTGGCCAGCGCCATGCGGTCTGTAGCCGCTTCGCCCAGCACCTCTGCCGCCGCCTGGTTCACCTTCAGCAGATGTCCCTTGCCGTCGGTCACAATAATGGGTTCGAAGATCGATTGCAGCACCGCATCGGAGAGTTGAAACTCCATCTGACGGCGTCCGGCCTCGGAATCGCGCAGCTCGCGCAACCGCACCGCCAGCCGGTTCAACTCCGTGGCAATCACGCCGAAGTCGTCGCGGCTGCTCCATTCCGAGCGGTGGTCCAGGTTGCCTTGCGCAATCTTCCGGGCGTCGCGCGCCAGCGTGCGAACCGGCCGCAACACAAAATAGATGGTCCCGAGTTCCACTAGCAAAGCGGCTGCCACAAATGCAAAGGCCAACGGCAATTGCCCTGAAGCTACCAGGGCACGGTGCGTTGAAGCCACCAGGGCCAACGTGAGGCCGGTCAACAGAACACAGCCGAGAATCAGCCGCTGAGAAAGATTGAGCATGGGCCGGTCTCCATACCGGGAACAGCAGGGTTCAGGTATTCTTCGTGTACCCGGAACTCCGGATATAGAACGGTCCGGATCGCTGTTTCGGTTCCGCCGAACCCGTTCGGACCTTGCTGGAGAGTTTACATTCCCATTTTCGCGGAAAGCCCCTCAATGTGCAAAGGCCTATGATCTTCGATCCACTCCATTTGCGCCGGGGACCCCCTTTTCTCAGCAACAGGGTTGAGAATCGGCCCGAAGCCAGCTCAATGCACGAACACTGCGTCCGTTTCCCCGCAGCGTCTTGAAGCGTCGCCGGCCCTCTGCCCCTTTACCGAAAAGATTGTCCTCAGCCTCAAACCCGGCGGCGGCCCGCTACCCGGGATAGGCTCCCGTTATGTAGCCCTCCAGGGCCTGGATGGTTTGCGCCTGGCCGGAGATCACCCATTTCACCAGATCCCCGATTGAGACCAGTCCCACCACTTTGCCATGTTGCAACACCGGCAGGTGCCGGAAGTGATGCTGCGTCATCATCGCCATGCATTCGTCCACCGTCTCCTCCGGGCTCACGAAAACCACCGGGCTGGTCATGATCTGGTGCACCAGCGTCTCTTTGGAAGGGTGCCCCATCAGCACGCCTTTCCGGGCATAATCGCGTTCTGACAGGATTCCGACCAGTTTCCCGTTGGAAACTACCAGAAGGGCGCCGATGTCGTACTCCGCCAACTTCACAATGGCCTCGTAGACTGACTGGTCCGGTTCAATCGAGAGGATTTCGTTCTTGCCTTTGCTCTTCAGCAACAATCCAATGGTGTCGGTGATTTTCATCTGATCCCTCCTGGCTTTTGGCAGCTGCGTAATTGTGAATGAAACCGGTCCCGGACGGCGTTCGTCGCCTTGGAACCTGCAAGCAGCATGAGTTGTATCGGGTGAATCTATCGGTCCTGGGGCAGAACGGCTAGACGCCTTCCACAAAGCCGTCCCTGAGGGATTGAACCATGTCGAAGCGCTAAGTAGTCAATATAGACCATTCGCATCACGGCGCAACAGTCCAGAAATGCACGGGATTTCTAAACCGGAGAAACTTTTTGAGAGCCTCTGGCAACTCTTCGTTTCATCGCGGAATCCTGCAAACCGACAGTATCCGATTATGCCAGGGGCAGGCCAATCCCGCGGCAGGAGGAAACTGCACCAGGACCCAATCCACACCAAACTGTGCCTTCAGCCTCTCGAAATCCCGCAGCTCAAAAGTCCGCCATCCCTCTTCGGCCTCAACCTGCTGTTGCCACACTGGGGCAAGTTCAGGAACCTTGGTCACCACGGACGTGTCTTTGATGTCGTCGGCCAACTGGCTGCGCTCGGCCAACGCGCGAAAGCTGTGATAATCCTCCCCCGCCGCGGCCATGTAGTGCGGGTCAAGAGCAAAATAGGCGTCTTCCGGGGTGTTGCACCTGATCCATTCGAAGGCCTGAAGCCATGGGTTGGAACTCGGAACGGAGGGCAGCTCAATGTGCGGCGTCCCGGCGAAAACTTGCCGCTGCGCATAGAACATCCCGCCATTGAAGATCAGCAGGAAGACCACCCAACGCCACAGGCGCTTTCCCAGAATATGCCGGCCCAGATAAGCGCCGCCCACCAGCGCCATGAAGATGTAAACCAGGTGCAGAAACCGCATGGGCTCAAAGGTCGCCAGACCGATCAGTGCCTCTGGCCCTTGAATAACCATGGCCACGGCCTGCTGGAAGACACCATAGAAGAAGACCGCTGTGGCAAATCGCGCCAGATTGTCTTGGCCTTGTCTGCGGGCCACCTTGGCCACAACCCAGAACAGCACCACCGGCGCCACGGCGCCCAGCCACTCATACCATTCCCAGTTGTACACGCTAAACCAGTGGCGGCTGCGCAAGGCCGTTAGCCAGACCTGTGAAGGGGGACTGAAAACCCACCCGAACGGAATGAAGGCTGCCAGCGGTGTGGCAGCATTTGGAATTAAGCGCTCCCGCAGGGAGCGCAGATGCACCGGCAGTTGCTCCAACGAAGCCAGCGTCAGGGCCAGACAGAATGAAATGCCCAACGCACTCATCATCGGATGCAGGACAAATGCCAATGCCGCCAAGGGGACAGCCTGCCACTGCTTGCGGGCAAGAATGCGAGAAACGGCCAGAAGAACCAGCGCCGTGGCGGGATTGCGCGGATGCAGGTGCTGGTCCATGATGTAGAGCCCGGTCCCGGTCACCGGCAGCGTAAACATGGCCGCTACCATCGCGACTCCCGCCCATTGAGCACGGGGCTCTTTGAATAGATGGCGGACGATGCTCAGACAGGCGGCCAACAGCAGCAGAATCGAAACCGATTGCCACAGTAATTCGGCCCAGGCAACCGCCATCCCTGTTTGCCCGACAAAACCCGCCATCCAGGTGTCGAACAGCGAGGTGCGCATTTGCAATTGGAAGAAAGCAGCGTCGTGCGGAAAAAGTTGTGGATGCAGGTCTGCCTTGATGGCAGTCAGGTATACGGCGTCGTCTTCCGCGCCGGGATGATAGCCCATCACCAGAAAACCGAGCGCAGAGAACAGAAACAGGGGCAACACAAATCGAACAAACCTGCAATGCCTCAAGAAAAAACCCTCACTCCTCAACCCGTTGCCGGCCCGCCAAGGCAAGCGCCGGCGTGATTGCAAAATCCAGGTAATTGAGCGATCGAGGTCTTTCCCTGGGGCACGATCTGTACGTCGCAGATTCCTGTCAAAACGCGCCAAAGCCTGAAAGGAAATCTTCCGGATTGGCCATGATGGACGGCTCTCCGCGTCTCCCAACCGCGGGGAGACTGCAAGATGCAGCCTGCCCTGAGTATAGCTTTGCGTAGCTGAGACAGGCCACGAGTAGGGGCACACCGCAGAAGCTGTGCCTTGTTACAGTCCGCCACCGGTTCTTCCGACCCGCGATGGATGAAACGGGCTTACTAACGATGGTTGCTTGTTTTGTGCGACTTGCATGTTTGTTGCTCTTTCGGGCATGATTTGTTTCTCTTTCCGGCATGACCTCACAGGCTGCGGTAAAACTCATGCGGGCGGTAGGCCCGGAATTCAGTTGTTCAGTCCCGGTATAACGGCAATGAAATCAACGTGGCTTCCCAGGCTGCGAAAAAACTCTTCGGGAAGACTCGGTGCGTCAGGGCACGACCGGGGCACCGGGGGACCCTCAGGGTCGGGGTCGCGTGCCGGTAACGCCAATAGAATGAGCGTGGCTTTAGCCACTGAGGAATCCTTTTCAGAACTTCCTGGTCAAAACAAGGCCTTTTTCCGCAGCCTGTTTAGCCATTGAGGTACGTTTTTCTGGCCCTCTTGGCCGATATTCTCCCTCGTTCTGCAGCCTGTTTTGCCCCTGCGTTTACGCCGTCATTGTGCAGGACCCTCGTTCGCACCTTCCTCGCGCACCACTTTTGAACTGCTCCGCCCCTCAAAGACAGCCCACGTGCACAATTGCACATATCCTGGTCGCCGGGACGTTTGACCTTGACCGCCGATAAGGAACCTGGAATCAACAGGATACTTAAACGATCCAAAATGTAAGTTGATGATTCTAAACATCTGCACGTTCCTCCGTGTGTGCCCCCAGGCAAGCAAAATAAAACTGACTATTGACCTATTCTTATGGCGCCTTCAATCGACCGGCTGCGATAATAGCCGCACATTGACATCGTTAGGCACCTTCCAAATGTGAGTCAGGCTCCCCCCCTATCCAAATCCATCGGGCGGAAACTCTCATCTTGAAGCTGGCAGCAGAGGAGAGTTTTTCTGTCGAACTTTGGGCCGAAACAGCGTAGGTTCGTTCTTCATCTGGTCTGGTTGGCCTTGGCAATCTCCTTGACTGGCATGATCCTCGTCACCGCCGACAGAGGGTGGGATGTTGCGGTCTATTACCGGGCGATGCAAGCCTTGCGGGTCGGCTTGGACCCCTACGCCGTTGGCCTGGCCAGGCAATACGCGGCCAACGCGGCCGTGCTGCAAACCTACACTTACGTCTATCCGCCCATCACGTTGCTCGTGCTGCGGATATTCAATTTTCTGCCCCTCTGGCTTGCCGCAGGCCTTTACTGGATCGCCTACGTGGCTGGATGCGCCGGCATCGCTTGGGCTGCTGTGCAATGTTTCCGCCCCCAGGACCGTTTCGCGATGCAATTCCTGATCCCCCTCGCGATCTTCTTTCCGGGGTTGTTGTCGGGCGGAGTCATCATGAGCGGAAACATCGCCTACATCTTCTACGGCGCGATCCTCCCCGCTGCGGTTCTCGGTTACAAGCGCAACTGCTGGCGCTGGTTTTACCTGGCCGTATTTCTAGCTGCGGGCTGCAAGGCGCCCCTCCTCACTCTGCTGGCGATTCCCCTCCTGGCAGGGAAGCGGCAAGGCCGCAGCTCGGCGGCTGTCGCGGCTGGCGGACTGGGCTTGTTTGCCGTGCAAAGCTGGATCTGGCCGGTGCAATTCAGTGAATATCTCACCGGTGTCAGCCTGCAATTCAAATTCAACGCGGATTTTGGTTTGAGCCCTGCCGGAAGCCTGGGCCTCTATCTTTACCGCCACGGCTTGCCCTACTCGTCGCTCACCACGGCTGTGTTCCTGGTCTATGCCGGCCTGCTTTTCGCCACTCTGTACTACTTCAGCACGCTCTATCATCGGAGCCGCATCACTCCAGAAACCTGGTTGCCGGTCCTGCTGGTCGGCACCATCCTGTTGAATCCCCGCATTCTCGAATATGACTTGCACGCCGTGGCGCTGCCCATGATGTTGATCGTGCTGCGCGCTGTCTGTGGTCGGGTCAAGGCCGGCATGGCTGTGGCCTTCGCCGTGCTGTTCATCCTTGCCCTGGATTTGTGCGGAGTCAGTTCGGAGGGATGGGACCGGTTGCGCGGAATGCTGGTTTTGGTCGCGGTCCTGGGTTGCGGACTCCATTCCCTCATGATGGAAGTGCGCCAGACCTTTCCGGCTGCTGAAAGCATAGTCCCGAGCCCGGAGCCGTTGCCGGAAATCGCCTGAACGCGTGCACTTCAAAACCTCCGCACTTGGATCCAGCAGATTTCGACCCCCAGATTTTCAGAATGTGCCGCGGTTGCCCCGCAAAAAATCCGCTCCCGATCTCTGTTCGTTGCGTAGAATTATTCCCGATCGGCACATAATAGAGAAGTCGGAGCCCATCTTTAAGTACTGTTTTTGGGCTGAAAAAGCCCTGGGTGGAACCCCTCCCCATTCCTCCCCCTCCCCCCATTTCAACCTATCAGGCAGAAAATAAACAAGTTAGACCGAAAATAGTCGAAAAGTGCTATTGAAAACAAAGGACTTGCGTCGGTAGAGTGGCCGGATTTTTCGCCCGAATGAGCTCTCTTGGCCGGGGATCCGGTTTCCTTCGGCTCTTGCGTGCCGGGTTAGGGAGCAGGTCGCGCCTGAGATCGATCTTGACTCCCAAGTTACTTTGGATTAATGCGGTTGTGCTAGGAATCACTTGCAAATAGTGCCCGCATGGGGCAGATTACTTGTAGTCACCATTTCATCAATTTATCCGCAATCGGTCATCTGCCAACTGATTACCTGTCCAGTCCATGGAAAGGCTTTCATGCGGTGTAGCCGTAGTTGTAGTTGAAGAAGCACCCTTGCGCCAAAAAACCGAAGTTATACCGCTTCCGGGGCCACCGAGAAAATGCAAAATGTAATCGGCCAATTTTGTTGGACTCTTGCATGGGACGCGATGTTTGCCGCAGACACCGAGACGGGCCTGCTGGTCGATGTGAACCCAGCGACGGAACGATTGACGGGCTTCAGCCGTGAGGAACTCATCGGCCTGCACCAGAGCGTGCTGCATCCCGAGAGCGAACGCAAAGCCATCGTGGGTGCATTTGGCAACCGTGGACTGGAGCCGGAAGTCCTCGAGGGATTTCACCTCCTCCGGAAAGACAAGTCCTGCATCCCCGTCTCTATTTCCCCGTCACAGCCCTTCGAGGCCGACGGCCGCAAGTTGGTCATCGCGACCTCCCGCGATGTGACCGAAAGGGACGAGACGCAACGCCGCATGTCGGCGGAGAGGCGAGCGCTTTCGGCCTATGCCGCGGCGGCTGTGGAACTCGGCCGAACCCGGTCCATTGACGGATTGGCCCAAGCCGTCTGCGAAGCGATTACCCGGGAACCAAGCTATGTGCTGGCTTGGGTCGGCTTCGCCGTGGAAGGGCCGGCCAAGCCAATCCGCATTGCCGGTATGGCAGGGCGCGCCCGAGGGTTTCTGGACGGAATCGACCTGAGCTGGTCAACGGATGAAACTTCCGGCCGGGGCCCGGCCGGTGTCGCCATCCGCACCGAATCGATTCAGGTACAAGGCACCGCCGAAGCGGCCGGGGCCTATAACCCGTGGCAGAAACGCGGACTTCAATTCGGAATCCACTCCATGGGTGTGATTCCCTTTCGCTTGGAAAGCGGCAAGCGGGGAGTGCTGGCGCTCTATTCCTCCGATCCGAACGCATTTGAGCAAGCGGCCGTTGAGCAATTCAGTCGCCTGACCCAGGAGATTCGTCACAGCGTCCAAGCGCTGAGTGAAGAAGCTCTGAGGAGCAAACGGCCCCAGCTTTCCGATATCTCCGTCAACCAGATCGAAATCATCCCGCGCGAGCAATTGACCGAGGTCCTGACCGCCATGGTGGGAGCCATGTCCACCGCCATGGAAATGCGCGAGCCGCACACTGCCGGTCACCAGAGCCGGGTGGCGGAGATCGCCTGTGCTATTGCCAAGGAAATGGGCTTGACCGAGGATTCAATCGAAGAATTGCTGCTGGCCGCCAAGGTTCAAGATATCGGGATGATTTCCATTCCCACAGAGATTCTGATCAAGCCAGGCCGTCTGAACGAAGGCGAGATGGCCATGATTCGTCAGCATCCGGATACCGGCTACAACATTCTGAAAGGCATTCCCTTCGCCATGCGCATTGCCGAAGTCGTCCGGCAACACCACGAACGGCTCGACGGCTCGGGCTATCCCCGCGGTCTGAAGGGAGACGAGATTTTGCTCGGAGCTAGGATTTTGGCGGTGGGCGATATCGTGGATGCCATGGCCTCGTCGCGTCCGCACCGGCCGGCCCTCGGCTTGGCCGCGGCACTTGAAGAGATTCAAAGAAAGGCCGGCACGCAACTGGATGCAGATGTGGTGCGCGTTTGCATCAACTTGATTGGTTAAGGGTTCTCATACAGGCCCGGTAACTTTTCCTGTTTGGCGCGGGAGATGTGTGGTCTCCGGATGGTAGTGAACAGCTCTCGCATCACCTGAGTCAAAAGCGTCTGTCCCGGCGCTGCGCCAACCAAATTCAGGTAAAATTCATCGGGTTCCTGCCTCATATCGTAGAAGATGGTCAATATTGATCGGCGAACAACAACCCACACGCCTATGATTTCCGCAAAGTCCAGGGGAAAACCGGCGGAAAGTGCCGCGACCCGGCTACAACGCGGAGACCCAATCCGCAATTGAATCGTCGGGCCATCACATGACTCTTTGAGTCCGCCCTACTCGTTAGCGCACATGCAACCGCACGAGCAAAGGGAGGAACCTTTGAGAGTTCATCTTGTCAATCCAAGCGACAACTCATTTGGCACAGCCGTCATCACACCCCGCTGGTTGTTTGTGCTTGCGGCTGCAACACCGCGATCGGCAGGAGACCCAATTCTGGTGGATGAGTCTCTGGAGCAAGTTGATCCGGAGACCATCGAAGCTGGCGACATCGTCGGCATCAGCGTCCACACCGGCAATGCCCTTCGCGGTTACGCGGTGGGCAGAATGGCCCGCAGCCGGGGCGCATGGGTAGTGTTTGGCGGCATTCACGCAACGCTGTTCCCTGAAGAGGCGATGGAGCGGGGAGAAGGCCACGCCGTCGTCAAGGGCGATGGCGATGTCGCTTGGGGAAGAGTGGTCATGGATTGCCTGGCAGGCCATCCGGAACGAATCTACGAAGGCGGCCGCATAGAAGGCGACCAATTCCTGGCCGCGCGCTGGGACCTGATGGATCCCACAAAATACATGTGGGCCTCGGTGCAGACCATTCGCGGATGCCCCAAGCACTGTTCGTTTTGCAGTGTGTGGCGCACAGACGGACAAAAGCCCCGGCAGCGAAGATTTCAGACCGTGGTGGATGAGATCGTTGCCTTGCGCAGGTTTGGCTTTCGCTTCATTGCTCTGGCCGACGACAACTTCTATCCTGTCACGCTGACCGATCTGCGCCTGGCCCGGGAGCAAAACAACGCAGCCAAGCTGGCGGAACTCACGGCCATTCGCACCGAGCGCTTTCAACTCATGGAAGAACTCTCCAAATTGCCCAAGGACATGGTTTTCTTTACCCAGATCACCATGGAGGCCGGTGAAGACGGCGAATACCTCGACGCCATGCGCAAGGCCAACATCAAGGGGGCTCTGGTAGGTGTGGAGGCGGTCACGCCTGAAGGCCTGAAAGCGGTCTTCAAGGATTGGAACTGTTCGGGCGATGAATTGGCACGGCGTCTGCAAACCTTCAGAAAGCACGGCGTGCATGTGCTGGGGTCGTTCATCTTCGGATTGCCTTCCGACAAGCCGGAGACCTTCGACGCCACCGCGGAGATGGCGATGAAGGCGAACATCACCTTTGCCCAGTTCGTCATGATGACGCCCTTTCCCGGGACGGTGGACTTCGGACGCTGGGAGAAGGAGCAGGCGCAGAATCCGACCATGGTCGGCGATGTGCCCATCACCCGCTATTGGATGATTCCCACCGAGGTGCGGCCCAAGATGTTCACACCGCATCCCACCATGAGCTCGGATGAAATTCGCGAGCGAACACAAAGGGTGTGGGACAAGTTCTATGAGTGGGGCCCGGTTTGGCGCCGGTCTGCCTGCACGCCCAACTTGAAGTCCAGGATCGCTTTCGTGTTTCTCTCCAAGCTCTACCGGCAAATGTATGCCGGCACGGGCATCTCGACCGATAGCGCGCGGCGCAAGAAGTCGAAAGCCTGGGCCAAGTGGACGGCACGCCAGTGCAAGAAACTATTTCAGGCCAAGCCGATGCCGGAATTGGCCGGGCCGGTTTGGGATATTGGTTTGCCTGCTGTAGGACAGGCGGCGTTTGCCGGCGCAGAGGGGGCAGAGGCACATGGACCGTTCCTGGTGATTCGGGAGCACTAAAGCTTCGGCAGCAGATTGACATCACGGTCGATCTCGCGGAAAACGGATACAATCGACCCCGTAAAGAAACCGGTGAATTCCGGTGGGGTCGACTCATGTCCTTTTCTCTTCGCTTGCTTCAACCGCCCGTGTGTCTGTTTCTTCTGGCCCTGGGTCTTGCTGCAATTGGATGCGGAGGCGGTGGTGGCGGCACTACGACTGTTCCGCCTGTAACGCTTGCGGTCTCGCTTGGCAGTGAAACCGTGGTTGTGCCGCAAGACGGCGCGGCGGTGACAGTCGCTGTAACCGTTACCGGCGCCACCGGAACCCCAACCGTTGCCCTCAGCAGTTTGCCTGCGGGAATCACACAGCAATTCACGCCGACAGCCGGCGGCCCCTCGGGAACCCTCACCTTGACGGGCAGCTCCTCTGCGGCGGCGGGGACCTATGCATCCACGGTATCGGTGGGCCTGGCCGGGCAGAATGCAACTCAGCCCCTAACCGTCATCAGCGCGGCGGTGGCCAAGGTCGCCGACACCGTCGATTCGACCCTGGGCGTGAAGGGGGTGCTGGCACAGTTCATGTCCACCTCTTTCCAGGTAGACGAATGGACTGAAGGCTTCTTCGGAACAGGTGCGACGGCTACGGCGCGCGAGACGACTCTGACCCAGCTCGGACCACAGCACGTTCGATTGCAACCCATTTCACAAGGCGTTCCAATGGTCGCGAACACCGGGGCGGCCAGCGATTGGAACTTCACCGTGCTCGATGAGACGGTGCAGCCGGTTCTGGCTTCGGCAGATCACAGTCCCGAGTTTCAGATTGCCGTGGCGCCGGCCTGGATGTGCACCAGCAACGGTCAACTGGATATGACCAACCACCTGAGGGACTTTGCCGCGTTTGCGGCGAATCTGGTGCGCTACTACAACAAGGGTGGATTCAACTACGGCGGCGTGCACTTTCAATCGCCTGGCAGCCACACCATCACCTGGTGGGGCATCTTCAACGAGTTCAATGGGAACGGACTCACCGGTCCTCAATATGTGCAGCTCTACAACACGGTCGTTCCGGCCATGCTGGCTGTCGATCCCACCATTAAGCTGTCGGCGCTGGAGTTCTCAGACTACGGCCTGGGCACCGGAGGCGGCGGCGATCCCATGGTCTACTTTCCGCCCTTCGTGGCTCCCGCCAATGCCGGCGGAGTCAACACGCAGGTGGATATCGTCTCCACGCACTTTTATGGCACCTGCAACCAGCAGAATACGGATCAAAACATATTCAGCCAGCCGGCTTTGTTTGCTCAGAATGTGTCCTACTTCTACCAGGAGCTGCAAAAGCGGCCCGACTTGGCCAATGTGCCGGTGTGGGTGACTGAAAACAATGTGAATGCCGACTATGCCGCCGCCAATGGCATGAGCACTTGCAACCCTTCGCAGGTGTTTGTCGACGACAAGCGCGGCACCAGCGCCTTCTTTGCCGCGTGGCGACCTTATGTCTTTTCCCAACTGGGCAAGGTGGGCAACCAGGCGCTCTATCACTGGTCCTTCTTCTCCGATCCGCAATACGGCGAAGTGGACAGCAATGGCAACCTCTATCTGAGTTATTGGGTCGACAAGGCGTTGGAGAACTTCTATCCCTCGACCCTGGCCTCACCGGGACCGCAGATTCTTTCGCTGAATGCCACAGACACCTCGACTGTGGAGACGCTGGCGACGAAGAACAGCGATGGATCGGTTCAGGTGCTGGTTGTCGACCGGGCGGTCGCCGCGGCCAACGACAACAATGGCGCGGGCGCTCCTCGAACCGTGGTGGTGGATCTGTCGAGCTTCAGCAACTTCAGCGCCGCCAGCTTGCTGACCATCGATGCAACCACCAGTGTGGCGAATGGGCCGTCGGGAGTCGGGGTTACTCCGGCAGCGCGAATCCCTGTTACGCTAAATGGCTATGGCATGGCAATCTTGAAGTTGACGCCATAAGGATGACAAGGACTCGTACGACTCAGAGAGTCTTCTGCGTATCCACCTGACTGTTAACCTAAGCACTCTGACTCGCGCGGCGAGCTAGGGCTACCATGAATGGTGCCCCAGCGCTTGGGGTCCTGCCGCAGGGCCAAGCTAACTTGCAAACTCGCTATTTCCGCGCAGCGGAAGCTAACTTGCTGTAATTTGTGTCCAATCGGCCTCATTGAGCTGTCTCGTTCATCAGGAGCAGTTTAACCTGCAATGTGGGGTTACCGCTGATAGGAACAGGCTGCCGCGGTTGCTTTTCGTTCATCGAGAATTCATGGCCGCTGCCGAGCTGTCTCCTGCATCCTGGAAGTTGCCCATCGGCATTGTTTCGCGTTTCGCCTCGACAGTCTTCAATCCTGTCTATCAACCGCGAAGGTATGATTGAGCTGAGGCAACTTCCCCGTGGGGACATCTCGGGAGGCTGTCAACACAAGTTCAGTTGAAAATGAGGCTATTGGTTTGAGCGAATGTGCAAAGAATAAGGGGCTTATGGGTAGAGCTGTGACCGGAAGGCCGGTCACAAGCTGCGCGGATCTGAACGACGTATTCATGGGCTCGCTCCCGGCTTTTGGAGGCGCCTACCTGCGCCGGGTCTACGAAGTGCTGAAGCAAGTGATCGAGAAGCGCATTCCGCTAGTGGTAACCTGCGCCGGTCCCATCACCGTCTCCGATCAGCACCGCGCCTGGCTGATTCCGCTGCTCAAGGCAGCGAATACTGCCTACATCACCGTGACCGACGCCATCTGCTACCACGATGGACATGACTGTCTCAAGAAAACCGATGAACGCCCCATCCGCGAGGTGGAACTGTTTGGCGACGACGCCGAATTGCGCGAGAACGGCGTGATTCGCGTGACCGACACCGGCTTTGACGAGCAGGTGCTTTTCGACCAGGACGCCGTCTTGACTGCCGTCCTGCAACGGCCCGAGTTCCAGAAGCGGATGACCACCACCGAGCGCAACTACCTGCTGGGCAACTACTATGCCGAGCGGGAAAAGGCGCTGGGCATTGCTCCCGGCCTGCTGAGCACCTGCTCCGAGATGGAATTGCCGGTTTTCATCGGCGCGCCGGCGGATGGCAGCGCCTTCCTGAATTCCGTCAAGCTGTGGATGCTGGCGCGGCTGGGCAAGATCCAATACGGCTTCGATTACGACCTGCACGAAGACGTCTTCGAATCCTGCGCCTACCACCACTGGGGACTATTCGGCTCCGAAGCCAAGTCGTTTGCCATTCTGGTGCTGGGTGGCGGCGTACCGAAGAACTATTCGTTGCAGCCGGAGCCGACGCTCTCGCAGATCTTCTTTCTGGAGAACATTCGCGGCTACGATTTCGACGCGCAGATTGTCTCCTCGCCGGTGACGGATGGCAGCTTGTCCTCTTGCGCTCCGGCCGAGGCCGTGTCCTGGGGCAAGGTCAATCCGGACACCTACACCACCCAAACGGTGAGCATGCAGGGCGATTACTCGTCGTATATGCCATTCATTGTGCGCGCGCTGGTGGGCAAGGAACTGCTTCACAATCCGCCGGAACCGCTCCGGCTCTATGCCAGGCGCGACGAGCTCAAGAAGAAACTGCTGGACACGATCGGCAATGACGAGGGCGCTATGGCGAAGATCATGGAGACTCTGTCGCTTCCGGCCGAACTCAAGATCTGAGAAATGGTCTGAATACACACCCAACGGCGGGTGCCCCCGGTCCCTCGCCTTTGGGGACCGGGGATCGCCAGCCTACTTGCCGGCTTCCAGCAGTTCATTCACCTTGGCCATGACCTGGAAAGCGTCGGCGACGTAGACCACGTCGGCCTTTCCGCGGGTCCAGCCGCAGTTGGCGTCCAGCGAGATGGCGCGGCGGTCGCCGATGAAGCGCCAGCCCACCACATGCGGCTCTTCGCCGTGGCAGCAGGTGGAGAGTCCCTTGGCGTGGCGCGGTGTGGCGCCGGTCTGGCCGATCTGGTTGAGATGCGTCAGGAACGGTAGAACGGAGTTCCCCTCGCCGCCCTGGTCCACCAGCGACTTGCTGCTGCCCAGCGAAGAACTGGTTGCGCGCAGGAATCCGAGAATCAGCTCGCCGGCCTCGTTGATGTGAATCTGGCCGTCGGGCTGCTTTTTGGTCCAGCCGGCTCCCGCGACGAACAGCATCTTGGCGTCAGGACGGATGGTCTGTGTGCCTTGTGAGGGCGCGCGGAAGCCGCTGACGGTGGTGCGCATCGCGGTCAGTTCCACAGCGATGGTTTCCAGGGTCGCGGCGCCCGGTTCGGCCGCAAACGCCGCATTGGTGCCAGCATCCAGCAGCAGGAACCAGGGTCGGGTTTCGCGGCTCAGAACGCCCTCAATGCGCTGGCGATAGAACCAGCGGGTGGATTCTACGGATTCAGTACCGCCGATGGCGGTGATGTGGGTGTCGAGGAGGCCGCCAAGACGGTAGGCGACGCCGGCTGCGACGCGGGTAAAGCGCGAGCTGCCGGGAGCTAGCACGATCGTGGCTGAGGCAGCGCGGCACAGTGCCTCGCAGGCGGCGGCATCGGAAGCGTAACGGGGCTGCGCAAAGGCTTCGCCGGAAACCGCCAGAAGGCGCGCTCCCGCATTGGCGACGCTCGAAGCCGCAGCCGTTGCGTCGGCGGCAACGATGCCGACGGTGAGCGCAGCAGAGAGCCGGGCCGCGAGTTCCTTGCCGGCAGTGACGGCTTCGAGAGAGGCCTTGGTCAGGGTTGCGCCGGTCTCATCGACATGGGTCAGTACAAGAATGCTTTCCATGGTTCCTTTTGGGCTCCAAAAACCTGATCGTCGTTGAAGGGTGCGGGCTTCAGCCCGTACTTCAAGATCGAGACCAGTGATGGGCTTTAGCCCCTGAGGGTGGTTTAAGCGTCGATCAGCTTTCCCTCAGCGGCTAAAGCCGGAACTAGAATTCGGCGCTAAATGTACGGGCTGAAGCCCGTACCCTTCAATGCCATTCATGAACAGGCGCCTATTCGGCTCCAATCCACTCGACCAGTTCGGCCGCGATTTGGTCGGGCGTCATGTCTTTCACAACGCGCGTGGTGCGTTGCTGCTTGGGCAGGCTGACGGAGGCGTACTTCAGTCCGTTGGCGTCGAGCTTGACGGCCTTGGCCTTTTGCAGGGCAGGCATGATCGTCCGCATGTTGGCCATGCCCAGCGCCGGATTGCCGCGTGGTTCGGCCAGGTTTCCCGTGGCCCAGCCCAGCACAGCAGGCGCGCCTGCGCAGACCGAGACCTGGTGCTTGCCGCCTTCGACGCGCTCCAGCACTTCAAAGCTGCCGTCCTCGCGGAGATCGATCTGATCGACGCCCTGGAACTGGTCGCCGATGCCGAGCCGTTCTCCCACCAGTTGCAGCGTGACGCCTGCGCCGCGGGTGGCCGATTCCCAACCGCCGAAGAGCAGGAGCTTCTCCTTATCGAGTCCGGGAAGGGCAGCGATCGTTTCGGCCAGCACCGCCGCGGTTGCGTGAGCATCGGGAAAGCCGCCGATCGGGCCGTCGATGGGCACCAGTTCGAAGGCGACCTTCTGGGCCACGGTCATCATCACCTGTTGCAACTTGGCCTTGGGGCCGAGCGAAACCAGCCAGACCTTGCTGCCGGGGTTCTTTGCGGCTAGGCTGGCGGCTTCGTAGAGCGCGCTCGCGGCCCAGGGGTCGAGCACCGCGGGCAGGACCATTTCATTCTTCAGGCCGGGACCTGTGGGGCCGGTAACCGGCTCAAGGGTTTGCAACGGGTCGGGAACGATGCCCGCGCAAACCACGATATGCAAAACATTTGCCATTCTTGTTCCTTCTTCTTTACTCGTAAGCGTTCATTCCACTTGGAGCCTGTCCTCCCGATTGAGCGAGGCAGGGGACCTGCGGTTGTTTTCGGCACACAGGCTGGAATGACAGCATTTTGTGAGGTCTTTACAATTCTCAGTCAATCCGGTGCGCGGCGCAACCACGGATCCGGTGCGCAGCGCTATTCTGATGAATCTTTTCGAGCCTCGAATCCATGAATCGCCTAGTTTTCGGCCGAATGCAGCCCGCCGGAGCCGGCGCGGAACTCGAGGTTGGAGCGGCCGCCTTCGACAGCAATGCCGCAATTCCACAGGCAGGCGCCGCAATGAACGCATTTTTCGCGCTCGAAAGCGGGCAGGCCATCGGACCCCTGCGTGATGGCTTGGCCGGAACACATGGCCACGCAGGTCTTTTCTCCGCATCCTAAGCACAGCTTTGCATCGCGGAAGGCGATGTGGTCGGCGAAGCCGGGCATAGCCTGGACCTTGCCACCCATCAGCAGTGCGTCCTGCTGGGTCACGAGCAGACGGCCGTCCAAGGGGATCTCCGGCCAACCGCGCGCGGAGAGCAAGGCATCGTGCAAGGGGCGTCCGTCGGCCATGGCGAGCGCTGTGGCGTCTTTGAGCTTGAGCCCGGCAGGGGAATGCGCAATTTGCTTGTAGGGGGGCGGGATGTGGGCGGCAATGGACAACCGTCCGCCGGTGAGCCCTGCCAGAGCCATGCCGATCATTCCCTTGACGATGCCGCCATGGAAGCCGTTGCGGGCATTCTCGGACTCACGGGCGCCGCGTTCGACCCAGCTTGCGCGGCGGCGGGCTTCGTAGGTGGCGGCCAGATTTTTTTGGTCGAACGGCTTGCCGGTGCGCAGCAATTCCACCACGGCCTCGCCGAGTTGCGTGCCGGTGGCCCAGGCCTCGTCGACGCCGGAGCCGGTGAGCATGTTGGTGGACCCGGAGCTTTCTCCGATGCGGGCGTATCCGTGGCCGCTGAGAAACGGCTCGCCGCGGCGGCCCGACTCCTCCAGCGATTTGGCGCCCCAGGAGCGAAGGGTGCCGTCCTTGAGGTACTTCCACAGTGCCGGGTGCTGGATGTAGTGCTGCAGGTAGCGATAGGCGGTGCGGGAGGGGTCGCCCATCCAGGAAGGCACGAAGATGCCTACGGAAACCAGTCGTTCTGGGTGCACGTAGAGAAAGCCGAAGATCTCCGGCTCGGGATAGCCAAAGGTGTGCCAAACCGTGCCCGGCTCGAGGGTCGTGTCTTCGGGCAGCTCGATGACCATCTTCATGCCCAGGGCCCACTCGTTATGCGCGTGGCCGGAAGGCAGGCCGAGCTCCCAATCGATGATCTGGCTTATCGAGCCGACGGGGCCGTCGCCCACTACCGTGAGCTGCGCGCGAACGTCCATGCCGGGCATGAACCCGTCGCTGGGCGCGCCGAACTTGTCCACGCCCTGGTCGGCCAGCCTGACGCCTTCAACCTTGTTTTCAGAGATGAGCGGCCGGGCAACCGGGCTGCCGGGCCAGATTTGCACCAGGCCGGAGGACATCAGTTGCGATCCAACCCATTGGTTGAACTGGCCGATGGAGAGAATCAGGCCGCCGTGCTTGTGCAGAAAGGCTGGGGTCCAGGGCAGCTCAAAAGCATGATCGTGGACGCCGACCAGGCGACCCGCTGTGCGCAGAGCCGCATCGCCCATCCGCAACAGCGGAGAGCGCCGGCTGGCTCCGATGGGGTCGAGCAGGTAGAAAACCCGCTCCTGGGCAACGTCGACGGCCATGGGAATGTCGGCCGGGTTCAGGCCGGGGAAGCTGGCGCGAATGCCCTGGGCGCGGGTGACTACGCCGCTGACGCCGGAGGCAATGTCGTCGGCGCGCTCGTAGCAGAGCACCTGCAGGGGCATCCCGGGCATGACCTTGCTTTCAAAAGCCGGGTCTTCGGGATTGTCGGTCCATGCCTTGGTGAGGGTGGTGAGAAAGCCGCCCATGGCGGGGCCAAAGCCGGCGCAGGCAATGTCGACCTCGATGGTCTGGCGCTCGAACTCGGGGGCGGGCGTTTCAGATGTGACGGTTTCCACGCTCATGCGGGTCTCCTCGTTGACGTGGTCCGGGATTTGTGGCTGTCCACCCTAGCGACAAGAACAACTACGTCGCGAGGATGGGGCACCCGGCAAGCGAAAAGCGAACTATTGGCCCCACCGCAGGTGGTCATGCCGGATAATCCAGGGCTTCGGGGATCATGACCTTGCTGACGGTGTCGGCGGCGCGATCCTTGGCCAGGCGCGAGCCGCTGAGGCAGGCGGTGAGCTTGTTCTGCAGCCGCAGGAACTCGCTGTTGCCGGAGCAGCCCGCGCAGGGACCGGCTTTTTGCGGATGATTGCCGTCGGCTGCCAGTACGTCGACGGTCATGGCGGTGATGCCGGGCATGGTCTCTTCGTACTCTTCCAGTTCGCTGGCCAGGAAGCAGTTGCGGTGCTGTTCGTCGTCCCATGAAGGGTGTTCGAGGTAACCGAAGACCAGCTCGGCGCAGATGCGCGATACTTCACCGGCCGCTTGGGCAGCCTGGGTATGGCACAGATCGCCGAGGAACTGGACCGTGCCTTCCAACCCCTCGGCCACCACGGAATCGAAGCCGCCCTTGGCTTCCAGTTCCAACACATCCAGAATCTGCCAGCGCGATGCCAACAGCCAGCAGAGCGAATCCGCCAGCGGGAAGGTTACGCCCTGCCGCTGCCCGTGATAGAGCTTGCTGCCGCTGGGGTCGGTGGCGTTCTGCAGATAGTTCAAAGTCCAGAGCCACAGGTTCATTGCCGAGGCCAGGGTGCAGGCGCCGGTTCCGGGATGCTCCGAAGCGATGCGGCGCATCTCGGCGGTCCAATTGCGGAACTGGGCGAGAAAGACCTCGGAGGCCATGGTCACCGTCAACTGGCGGCGCTGTACGGCTTCCGGGCCCTCGTAAGTGGCTTCAAGCTGCGCATCCATCCACTTGTTGGGCAGGAATCCGGGGCAGTCTTCGGTAATGCCATAGCCGCCCATGAGGCTGACCGCCTCGCGCATCACGTTGACACCGTGTCCGGTGTTCCAGAGCTTGGTGGCGGGGCACAGCACGCTGGTTTCGGCGTCGAGCATCACGTACTGCACCAACGGGTCGGCTTCCAGTTCGGTGCGGCGGGGGTCGCCGGGCTGAAGCGACAGGAGCTCCAGGGCACGGTCGTTGCTTTCTTTGAGCGCTTTCATCTCAGCGCGGCCGCCCTGAATGCCGCGTTCCTTCAGAAGCGTGGTTTTCAGCTTTTCGATCGGTTCCAGTTCGTCGAACAGGCGGGCAGTGGCAAAGCCCATGGAGGTGGCAGCCTCGCCGGTGGCCCAGACATCGACCAGGCGGTGAAGCGCGTCTTCGCGCTGCTGGATGCCTTGCTCGTAGCGAATGGAGCCGGGCTTGGCGCCCTCGGCTCCGCGGAAGCGCTCGCGCTGATAGCGAATGACCGGCTCAACGGCCGAAAGCAGCTTGGCCGAGGTCATGAGGCCGACGGCCACGCGAGTCCGCTTGAAGACAGCTTCAATCACTTCGCCGTGGTTGTAGTTGGGGACGATGACGCCGTCCTTGACGGTATAGCCGCCGATGATGCGGCTGGCCGGAACCTTCAGGTTGAAGATCGGGTCGCCAGTCGAGGAGAGCTGGTGGACCAGTTTCTTGGTCGGTGTGCCGTGGTCGAAGGTGCCCTCGTCGCCCTCTTCGAGGATGATGACGCAACTGCCCTTGATACGCGGGTCGTCGGAACCCACGGCGGCGGTGACGTAGTTGGCGAAGGCGATGTTGGTGATAAAGCGGCCGCGTTTGTCAATCTGCAGCCAGGGCTCTTCGCCGTCTTTCCATTCGGCCACACGCATCTTGCCGCTCAGCATGCCGGTGTCGACGCCGACGTAGGGAATTGGCTCGGTGAGGACAAAGGCTCCGCGCCAGGGCTTGCGATCCTCGCCAGGGGCGGGGGGGGCGCACAGGCTCTTGTAGTGGTTCACCTGTTCGGCGGTGCCGCGCTCGTGGATGGGAGCCAGGGCCAGAAATCCGGCCAAACTGCCGGTGGCCGCGCCGCCGTCAACCCAGGCCAGCTCGAAAGCGGCGAGCGACAAAGCCAGGTTCTTGGGACCGACGATGAATCCGCCCTCTTCCGGCTCCATGAAAGCGGCAGAGATGCCGGAGCTGTCAAAGGCGGCGAGCATCTCGTTCTTGGCGGGGGTCCATTCGTGGTTATTGCGTTCGCCGGAGGCCACCAGGCGGGCGATTAGTCCACGCGCAACGCCGCGCGACGACTGAACCAGCATTTGCAGATCGAAACGGTCGGCGAAGCGCCATTGGATCTGGCGGACGGCGTCTCCAGGGAGAGTGAGCATTGTTTTGTTGTCGGATTCCACCAGTGTGGCCATCGTGATAAGTCCTCGGGCAGCGGTCATATTCTCCTTGACCGGGGGGTGTTCGGCAAGTGACCTGTATCACTCTGGACGGGCCGGAGGTGTGCTGACAAAGGGAATTTCTGAGGGCCAATTTGGAGCGGGTTGTGTGGCTAATCACACCCTACGCGTGTTCCCCATCACATACGACGAGGAAACATAGGTTCTAAACCTTGTAACACACATCGAACTCGCCAACCTTTGGCGAAGGAGCAAGATTATGAAGCAAAAACTGAGAGCGGCGGCGCTGCTTGTGCTGGCTGCCATGATTGCCGGACCCGCCTTTGCGCAGGCGCCCGGAGCAGACACCTACAAGGCCAAGTGCACCGGCTGCCATGGGGCCGACGGCCTCGCTGCTACGCAAATGGCGAAGGCCATGAAGGTGCTTTCGTTCAAAGATCCGGCAATGGTCAAGGCGACTAACGCGCAGTTCATCGCTTCTACCACGGACGGCAAAGGCAAGATGCCTGCTTATAAGGGCAAGCTGACCGATGCCCAAATCAAGGACGTAATCTCGTACGTTCGCACCCTGCAGAAGTAGCAGCGGGCGAGGACAGCTCCGACAGATCAGGCAGCAGCGGGGGAGAAGGACACCTTTTTCTCTCCCGCCCCTGAGGCGTTCGGACCTGACCGGAGTCGACATGAAGATGGTTTCGCTTAAGACGCTGGCGCTGGCCGCAGCCGTCTTTCTGTTTTTTACCGCGCCGCACGCCGCACAGGCGCAGAAGACCGATTGCCTGGCTTGTCATGGGGATACAACCATGCAGGACGCGGCCGGGCACAATGTCGGCGTTCCGGCAGACACGTTCCACTCCAGCATTCACGGAAGCCTGGAATGCAGCAACTGTCACACCACGATCAAGGACTATCCTCACCCCGATCAAGTCACGCCGGTTCAATGTGATACATGTCACGCAGATGAGGCCGCGGGGCTAACCGGCAGCGTTCATAAAGACGGAAAAGAGCATCCCTGCACCAGTTGCCACGGCGATGCGCATACGATCTTTCCGAAATCGGACCCCAAGTCGGCCGTTTATCCGCTCAATGTGCCGAAGACCTGCGGCGCCTGCCACGGCAACGACGCGATGGCCAAAAAGCACGGCTTGAACAACGTCTATCCCTTGTACCTGGACTCCATCCACGGGTTTGCGTTGAGCAAGGAAGGTCTGCTGGTGGCGGCCAATTGCCAGAGCTGCCACGGATCGCACCACATTCTCAGCCACAAGGATCCCGAAAGCGCGACCAACAAGGTCAATGTTCCCAAGACATGCGGCAGTTGCCACGCGGGAATCACGGCGGACTATGAAGCCGGAGTGCATGGCAAGGCGGTTGCCGCCGGCCACCTGGGCGCGCCGGTCTGCTCCGATTGCCATACGGCGCACGCCATCCTGCAGCCGACCGAGGCGGAATTCCGGTCGCAGTCGACCCCCATTTGCGGATCGTGCCACAAAGACAAGTTCAGCACCTATCGGGACACCTTCCACTCGCAGCTTGGAGCACTGGGCGGCTATGTGGAGACGGCCCGTTGCTGGGACTGTCACGGCGCCCACGAGATTCTGCCTGCTTCCGATCCACGCTCCCCAGTGGCTCCTGCCAACCTGATCAAGACCTGTGGCCGGTGTCATGCGGGCGCCAACGCCAGCTTCGTCAAATATCAGCCCCACGCCAACGCCCGCAATCGCAAGCTCAATCCGGCGCTTTACTTTGTGCGCTTGTTCATGAATCTGCTGCTGGCCGGCACCCTTGGATTCTTCATGATTCACACCATTCTGTGGCTGATTCGCGCTCGCTACGACCAGATCAAAAAGAAATCGGCACAAGGAGCAAAAAATGTCTGACCTAGAGCAAGCGGCAGCTAGCAATTCGGAACAGGGCCGCCCTGAGGGCCGGCATTTCATGCGCTTCACTCGGGCGCAACGATACCTTCATGCCACCCTGTTCAGCACCTTTCTCGGCTTGGCGGCTACCGGGCTCCCACTGCGCTTCAGTCAAAGCGTCTGGGCGCGTGGTTTCGCCACCACCGTGGGCGGCTTCGGCGCCATTCTGTTCTTTCACAAGTTGTGCGCCGTGGTGCTCAGCCTGGCTTTTCTCATCCATATCAGAGACATCTTTACCCGGGCCTTCATTCACCGCGAAAAGGGAATCTTCTGGGGGGCTACCTCCATGGTGGCCAACTGGAAAGACGTCAAGGACCTGTTCGGGCACATGCGCTGGTTCCTTGGTCTGGGGCCAAGACCGCAGTTTGATCGCTACGCCTATTGGGAGAAGTTCGATTACTGGGCCGTGTTCTGGGGCATGATTGTCATCGGCTTCTCAGGCTACGCCATGTGGTTCGCCCCGTTCTTCGCGCATTTCCTTCCCGGCTGGGCATTGAATGCGGTGCTGGTTATCCACAGCGAAGAAGGCCTGCTGGCCATCCTCTTCATCTTCTCAATTCACTTTGTGAACACGCATCTGCGCCCCGACAGCTTCCCCATGGATATGGTGATCTTTACCGGGACGGAGACTGAGGAAGAGTTCAAGCACAAGCGGCCTCTGGAATATGCCAGGCTCGCTCGCGAAGGAAAACTGGAAGGCAAGATCGGCGAGAAAGCCGGCGCCTTTCAACTGAATTTCAGCAAGGTTGTTGGGTTCACCGCCATCCTGATCGGCCTGACACTTCTTGTATTGACGTTGAGCGCCTACATCAGAGAGTAACGAGGCAAAGCAAGCCCGTGTCGAGCAGATTGGTAAAGAACCATCGCGCAGGAATTCTGGTTGGGTGCATTTTTGGATCGCTTCTGGCCTGGGCCACAACGGCTCAGGCTGAGCAAAAGCCCAAGGATCAAGACTGTCTAACCTGCCACTCCGACCCCGCCATGAGCGCGGAACTGGATGGCAAGACCGTCAATCTTTCCGTGGATGAAAAGAAGCTGCGGCACTCCATTCACGGCGGCATGTTTGCCTGCGTGGACTGCCACACGGACGTCAAGAGCCCAGTCCACGAGACAACGCCGCTGAAGATCACCTGTGCCCAGTGCCATGCGGACGCGCAGGATGCCTATGCTCACAGCACGCACTCCAGGGCCAACTCCGGCGGCAAGGCCGCGGCGGCAAGCTGCGAGGATTGTCACGGCGGGGCGCACGAAATCATGGCGGCCGACGATCCCAAATCGCCGGTAAGCCACGGCAATATCCCTTACACGTGCGGCCGCTGCCACGGGCAGAAGTTCCTCATGGAGTCAAAGGGCGAAACCAACCAGCCCTTCTTGAGCTACCAGGAAAGCGTGCACGGCCGCGCCACGGAAAAAGGCTCGTCCAAGGCCGCTGTCTGCACCGATTGCCACGGCTCGCACGGGATTCTCCGCGCCAACGACGCCAAGTCGACAATCTACAAATTTAATGTGCCGCAGACCTGCGGCAAGTGCCACACGGCGGTCGAAACCACGTTCATGGACAGTACGCACGGGAAGGCCATTGCGCGGGGCAACGGACAGGCGCCGGTTTGTACAGACTGCCATGGCATCCACTCCATCAAATCGCATGTCGATCCCAACTCGCCGGCCTCGGAGCAGAACCTCTCCAAAGACACCTGCGCGCGCTGCCACCAGGGCGTGCGGCTTTCGCAGGAGTTCGGCGTTCCTGGAAACCGCGTATCAAGCTATTTCGACAGCTATCACGGTCTGGCTACCGAAGGCGGTTCGGTGGTGGCCGCCAATTGTTCCAGTTGCCATGGCGTGCACAACATTCTGCCCTCCAGCGACCCGCATTCCACCATCAACAAGGCCAATCTCGACATTACCTGCGGCAAATGCCACCAGGGCGTAACGCAAAAATTTACGCAAACCAAAGTACACATGGATGGCACCGAGTCGAAGGACACGGGCGCCATTGTGGTGCGTTGGGTGAGATGGTTCTACCTGGGATTGATCTTCGCCGTGATCGGGGCCATGTTCCTTCATAACGCCATCATCTGGCGCGCCAAGGCAGCGGCCCGCCGCGCCACGCAGAACCCCTTCATGGTGCGCATGACCGCCAACCAGCGCTGGCAGCACCTGATTTTGCTGAGCAGCTTCATCGTCCTGGTGATCACCGGTTTTGCACTCAAGTTCCCGAATTCCTGGATGGCCGAACTGCTGGGCAACGGGAACGGCGAACGGCTTCGCAGCATCATTCACCGCATTGCAGGCGTCGTGCTGATCGGCGCAGGCATCTATCACGTCTTTTATCTGATCGTGGCCCGGGAAGGTCGCCGTCTGATTTGCGACATCGCTCCCCGGCCCGACGATGTGTTCGACGCCATTGCGACAATGCGCTACTACCTGGGACTGGGCGGCAAGAAGCCGAAGTTCGGCCGCTTCACCTATGGCGAGAAGGCGGAATACTGGGCACTGGTCTGGGGAACGGCGCTGATGGCCGTGACCGGCATCATGATGTGGGCCAAGGTCTCGGTGGGTAACCTGGCGGCGCGCTGGTGGGTGGATGTGGCCACCGCGATCCACTTCTATGAGGCGATTCTGGCCACGCTGGCCATCGTGGTCTGGCACTTCTACCAAGTGTTCCTCGACCCCGACGTGTATCCCATGAACTGGGCATGGTGGGACGGCAAGATGCCGGTGGAGCATTACAAACACGAACATGCGCTGGATACGGAATCGGTGAAGGACGGAGATTCGTCCAATCCAGAAGAAGGCCCCAAGGAATGAGTTCGTAAAGCAGGAGATCCGTCTAACCCGGCCGGATTTCCTGCCTCCTCCTAGATTGGCCCGAATTTCCTATGAGAAGCCGAGAATTGTAGCGCCGGCCTCCTGGCCGGCTGTGCTGGGGGCCTCCCGGCCCCCAGAGACTCTGTCTACCGTTTCATTCCGGACTGCCACGCCGCTTGCGACAGATACAGGTTAGTCGTCGAGTAGGCTCAGATCGTTTGGCACGCACTTTCGGAGACCCGATTTTCCGTTGTACGGGCGTTTGCCGTCTGCAGACAGCCGGGAAGCGCTTCAAATCCGGAAATCGTCGGCGCGCCAGTTCTTGATGCGCTCCTTGATCTCCTTGCGGGTGAGTTTCTTTTCGAGGGCCAATTCGGCCAATACAACGACTTCGTCGTCTGCTGCAAAACGCAGCCCGATCAATTGGTCAGGCGTCAGCTTGTAGATCTGCGCATGCCACTCTGCCGGAGCAAGTGCCTGCAAGCGCAGCCGCTCTTCGAGCCGGATCACGCGGTCCTGTACCTTGAGCGGATAGGTGCGCACCCTGACCCAGAGCAGCATCGCCGCCAGCGAGAGCACCATAAGCCAGGTGGAATGCAGACCTGGATACCGAAAAAGATGGATGACAGAAATAATCAGGTTGGCAACCAGAACACCGGCAAGTCCGATGTGGAAGATAGGATCCATGCGGCCATGGTTCTTGAGGTTCTGCGGCTTCGATTCACTCATGTTTTGCCTTGATTTCCGTCAGGCCGAAGTTGGCTGCGGGCGATTCCTGCGTTTCCGCCGGGTCGTTCTCAGCAACGCCGGGGACCTGCACTCCTGCGCTGTGCGGATTCTCCGGGTTGTGGGCGCGCGCTGTCAATGCAGGACCGGTTAATTCTTCCAGTGGGCCGGGAGTCAGAACCGGGGGGTGCTTGGGAATCAACCGGTAGCGCCCGCGGGCAAGGTAGTCCACAAACAAGCCGCCGGCCAGGACCGGATGCACCAGGGCAAGGGGAAACGCATAGCCTGTGGTAAAAAGCGCCTCGGAAACGTAGTTGTTGGCGCGCTGCATATGGGCGAAGCCGGGGACCAGCGGGATTTCGAGCACTTCGACCTGGGTCTGCAGGTGCTGATTTTGACCTGGCTTGCGAGGAAGGGGTGCTGGCCGTGAGGTTCAGCCGAGGCAATTCAATTGGCAAGAGGTGCCGGGGAATCGTTTACTCTGGGAACGTTATCTTTCCGGAAATCTCCGTTCATCTGGGTAAAGATTGGGCGATGAGTTTTTCGGCACAACAATTCAGCGAGGCTCGAGTGAAACTACGAATTCTGCTTCTGATGGCAATGCTCCCCGGCGTGACTCTGCCGGCGCAGGTGGTACTTCCTAAGATTCTGGCTAGTCACATGGTGGTTCAACGGGATCTGCCGGTTCATGTTTGGGGCATGGCGACCCCGGGTGAAACGGTAAGCGTCGATTTCCGCGGCGAAACGCGCACTGCCAAGGCTGGGCAATTGGGGCACTGGAGCCTTTTTCTGTCTCCGGGAGCAGCGGGCGGGCCGTTTCAGATGGTGGTGAAGGGCGCGCCAGGTTCAGGCAGCCCCGATGCTGCGGCGCCGCAGACCGTGACGCTGGACGATGTGCTGGTGGGCGACGTGTGGATTGCTTCAGGGCAGTCGAATATGGAGTTCGCCATGCGTCAGGCGGCCACAGCGGCAGAGGACCTTCCTCACGCGGCCAATCCGCACATTCGGCTGCTGATGATCGAGAGGAAGACGTCCGAATACCCGCTGGCCGATGTCGAGACAACGGGATGGGCCGCTTCAAGCCCGGAGACTGCCAAGGACTTCTCAGCGGCCGCCTGGTATTTTGCGCGCGACATTGAACAGCGGGAACATGTACCGGTGGGCGTAATCGACTCCACCTGGGGCGGCACGGTGGTAGAAACCTGGACGCGCATGACCGCACTGGGCGAAGATGCGGCGCTGGCCCCGCTGTTTGTTTCCTGGGGCAAGATGACCGAGCATGAATCCGACGCCCTGCTTGAAGACAAGGACCAGCAACGGCAGCGAGCCGAGGCCAAGGCGCAGGGCAAGCCGGAACCGCAGTTCCCCTGGCATCCGAATATGCTGACCTGGGGCCCGGGCCAGATTTACAACGCCATGATCGCCCCATTGACCCCGTTTCCCATTCGCGGCGTGATCTGGTACCAGGGCGAGAGCAACAGCGCTTTGCTGCGGGCGCCGCTCTATAACCGCATCTTCAGCACCATGATTACCGACTGGCGGCGGCAGTGGGGCGTGGGCGATTTCCCGTTCCTCTATGTGCAGATTTCGAATTTCAAATCCGGACCGGGCGAGGACTGGGCTGAATTGCGCGAGCAGCAGGTAAAGGCGCTGGCGTTGCGCAACACAGCCATGGCGGTCACCATCGACATCGGCAATCCTGACAACGTGCACCCCACCGACAAGGTAGACGTGGGTCTCCGCCTGGCGCGGGCCGCACGCGCTCTCAGCTACGGCGAGTCCATTGAGTATTCCGGGCCGATGTTCCGCCAGGCGACGCCGGAGGGCAGCTCGATCCGCGTCTGGTTTGACCATGCCAAGGGTTTGGCAGCAAAAGACGGCGCAGTGACCGGGGTTGAGGTAGCGGGCGCGGATGGCAAATTCTTGCCTGCCACGGCCCGCGTCGACGGCACCACCCTGGTGGTCAGCAGCGACGCGGTGCCTGAGCCGGTCTTTGTGCGCTACGGATGGTCCAACAGCCCGGTGTGCAACCTGTTCAACAGCGAAGGTTTGCCGGCTTCACCGTTTACCTCGGTCAAGTAGAGCTGAGCCGGATACCCGTCGGGCATCAGTGCTTGGCGGGTATCAGGACGGTTGTTTCCTGGATTTCGATAATGCCGGAGCCGGTGCGCTTCTCCAACTCGGGAAGCAGCGCATCGACTTTCTCGCGGGTTTCAAGGAACTCGATCTTGATGGGCAGGTGGTCTGAGATTTCCAGGATGTGGGCGGAATGAATGCGATGCGTACTGCCGAATCCGGCAACGCCCTTGAGGCAGGTGGCCCCGTAGACGCCGCTGTGAAACAGGAAATCGAGCAAACTGGTGTAGACCGGGACTCCGTGGTGCTTGGCTCCATCGCTGAGGTAAATGGAGACTTTGACAGCTTTTCCTGAAGTCAGCATGTTGCATCCTCCCTGCCGCGTTCAATCGATGCGCAAGAACCGTTGATTGGCAACGATGGATTGAAGCACCGGCGAGCCGGAGCGGTCAAGCGCCGGGGACACAAGCGGCGTCCAGGGCTTTAGGCCAGCGCATCGGCCAGCGCTGTGCCGCCCCAAACGGCGATCAGGCCGAGGATCAGGCTGCCTCCGGCGTAGAGGATTGCCAGCAGGAAAGCTCCCGAGCGCAGGGTCGAAAGTGTCTCCCATTCATAGGTGGAAAACGTGCTGTAAGCGCCGATGAAGCCGACGGGGATAAGAAATCTCCACGCAGGATTCAGGTCGGCGCGCTTGCCCAGATAGGTGATTGAGAAGCCGATCAGCAGGCATGCCGTCAGATTCACGAGCAGGGTTCCGTAGGGAAACTTGATTCCCATACGGCCGGCCACGGTCGAGCCGACCCAAACTCGGGCCACGGAACCCAGTGCGCCGCCCAAGGCGACAAGTAGATATTTTTGCAAAGCTCTTCTCCTTCTCTGCTGATGCAACAGCCAGCACGGCCTCCCGTCAGGATGGGGGCAAAGAACACACCATTCCTGCGTCTGGGGTTTAGCTGCTTGTTTTGTGCTGGGAATCTTGCCGGGACATGACTCCGCGACAGGAACCCCTGCCAGGAGTCATCATCTGTCCGAACTAGCATAGCGGACAGCGGTTAAGGGTGAACTCCTTCACCACGACCAACTATTCAATTACACGACGACCGGCAAGCGAATGTCAATCGCGCTGACCGAAACGAATCTGCCGCGCCTTCCGGTTTCGCTTTGCAACCGGGCCGATCCGTTGTATGCTATGCCTCAACCCGTACGTTGATCCTGGCTTCCCCAACCATGAGCACGAGCGAGACAAACCGCATCGTTGGATCCCCTGTCCCGCGCAAGGAGGGAAGGGAAAAGCTGCTGGGCCGCGCCCTTTACGTCGACGACTTGGAACGCTCGGGCATGATTTATGGCGCCACGGTTCGCAGCAGCATCCCGCGAGGGCTGATTCGTTCCTTCGGCTTCGATCGCCGCATCGACTGGAGCGAGTTTACCGTTGTTACCGCCGCGGACATTCCCGGCAAGAATCACATCCAGCTTATCGCCGCAGACCAGCCATGTCTGGCCGACGGGCAAGTGAATCACTGCGACGAAGCGATTCTGCTGCTGGCGCACGCTTCCAAGCACAAGCTACGCGAGGCAGTGGCCGCGGTGCAGATTTTGTACGATCCGTTGCCGCCGGTGTTGACCATCGAAGAGAGCGAACGGCAGGACGTGATCGTGTGGGGCGCCGACAATCTGTTCAAGAGCTTTCTGCTTGAGAAAGGCGATATTGACAACGCCTGGGCTGGCGCCGCGCACATTGTAGAAGGCGAATACCGGACCGGCGCGCAGGAACATCTCTACATCGAGAACAACGGAGTCATCGCCGAATACAGCGAGGAAGCCGGCGTGACTGTGTGGGGTTCGCTGCAATGTCCTTTCTACGTGCACAAATCGTTGCTGGCGGTGTTCGATCTCCCAGCAGACAAGGTGCGCGTGATTCAGACCGAGACCGGAGGAGCGTTCGGCGGCAAAGAGGACTACCCGTCTCTGCTTGCTTCCCATGCGGCACTGCTGGCCATGAAGAGCGGCCATCCGGTGAAGATGGTGTACGACCGCATGGAGGACCTGGCCGCCACGCCCAAGCGCCATCCGTCGCGCATTCGCCACCGGACCGGACTCGACAGCAACGGAAAGCTGCTTGCGATGGAGATAGATCTGGCCATGGATGGCGGCGCATACTCCACGCTCTCGTCCACGGTTCTTTCGCGCGCCACGCTTCACTCGACGGGTCCCTATCTCTGCCCCAATGTGCGTGTGCGCTCGAGCTCCAGGGCCACCAACACGGTGCCCTACGGCGCGTTTCGCGGCTTCGGCGCGCCGCAGGGTGTGTTTGCCATGGAACGCCACATGGATGAGATCGCAGCTTGCATAGGAATCGATCCCATCGAACTGAGGCGCAGGAATTTTCTCCATGACGGCGATACAACGGCAACGCAGCAAGTGATGCGCGATCCGGTCATCCTGGATAAGTTGCTGGATAAGGCGCTCGCCGAGAGCGACTACCATGCGCGCCGCACACAGTTTGCAACAGAAAATGCAACTTCGCAATTCAAGCGCGGGATGGGCATCGCGGCCTTTTATCATGGCTCCGGCTTCACAGGGTCTGGAGAGCGCTTCCTGAATTCTCTTGCCGGTCTCGATGTGACGCCGGAAGGCAAGGTGCGTGTGCTGGTGTCGAGCACCGAGTTTGGCCAGGGAACCAATACCGTGCTGCCGCAGATTGCCGCGGAATCGCTGCATATCGATTATGACGATGTAATCATGGCGCCGCCGGACACAGGCATTGTGCCAAACAGCGGACCAACCGTTGCATCCCGCACGGCCATGGTCGTTGGCCGTTTGATTGAGCGCGCTGGCCTGCAACTTCTGGAGATGCTGCGCGAGCATGAAGCACTGCACGATTCGTTCACGCGCCAAGAGTTCTTTGCGGCTTGCGAACGTCATCGTCAGACCAACGGCAAGGTCGAATCGCTTTGCCGCTATGAAGCGCCGCCGGGCATTTTCTGGGACGACCAGTCTTATCGCGGCGAGGCTTATCCTGCTTTCGCATGGTCGATTCATGTGGCGCAGGTGGCCGTCGATATGGTCACTTACTCGGCGGAAGTCGAACAGTACTGGGCCGTGCAGGAAGTGGGCCGCGTCTTGAATCCCGTGCTTGCCGGCGGGCAGATTGAAGGCGGCATTGCGCAGGGCATCGGTTACGCGCTCTATGAGAAAGTGCTGCTGCAGAACGGCCACATGGTCAACAACCAGATGACCAACTACATCATCCCCACGGCAGAAGATGTGCCGCCCATCCATGTGTTCTTTGAGGAGATTCCGTTTCGCTATGGAGGGTTCGGAGCAAAAGGCATCGGTGAGTTGCCGCACGATGGGCCCGCACCGGCGATTCTGAATGCGATTCGCGACGCAACCGGGGTCGGATTCAGCGCGATTCCCTTGCTGCCCGAAGACCTTTGCATCGAACTCGCTGCGCACCAAGCGGTCGTGGAGGTGGCGACAGTATGAGCGGCTGTCGGCTGTCTATTCAGTTCGTCGTCAATGGAACTCCCGTCGCAGTCGACGTGCCTCCGATGAAGCGCCTGCTCGATGTGCTTCGCGAAGATTTGCAACTTACAGGAACCAAGGAAGGATGCGGCGAAGGGGAATGCGGCTCCTGCTCGGTGCGTATGAATGGCGAACTGGTGAACAGCTGTCTGGTGCCGGTGTTACAAGCTCAAGGAGCCTCGATTCAAACTGTCGAGGGCCTCGCCTCGGGATGCGATCTTCATCCGCTGCAGCAGGCGTTTCTCAACTGCGGCGGGGCACAATGCGGCATGTGCACGCCTGGCATGTTGATGGCCGCCACACAACTACTTGCCCTCAATCCTCAGCCGAGTCTGGCGGAGATTCGCGAAGGGCTCGCTGGGAATCTGTGTCGCTGCACAGGGTTCATGCGCATCTTCGAGTCGGTGATAGAAGCCGCGGCCAATCCAGCGCTCAACCCAGAACAGGCTGCCCATGCGGGGTAATGCGGAAGCGCACGAGATGATCGCACCCGGCACCTTATCCGCGGTGATGGAACTGCTTGCCGTCTCGCCCGGCGAGTGGACGCCGATTGCAGGAGGCACGGAGTTGATGGTTGCCCATGCGGCCGGCCGGCTTGCAGCGCGCAAACTCCTAAGCCTCTGGGGCATTCCAGAGCTTCGCTTCATCGAGACAACATCGCAGAACATGGTCGTCGGCGCCTGCGCAACATTTCGCGATCTGCGTGCACACGCCGGCATCGCCGCTAATTTCCCATTGCTGGCCAAAGCCGCAAGCTGGATTGGTTCGATTGCCAACCAGAGTCGCGCCACTCTTGGGGGCAACCTTGTCAACGGGTCGCCGGCGGCTGACTCTTCGCCCGCACTGCTGGTCTACGATGCGGAGATCGAACTCGTCTCCGCACGCGGAAGCCGCCGCGTCGCCTACTCAACTTTTCATACCGGTTACAAGCGCACCGTGATGGCGCCCGATGAACTGCTCTATGCGATTCATCTTCCCCTGCGATTCGCGCTTCACCGTCAGTATTTGCGCAAGGTCGGCACACGACGCTCCATGGCGATTGCAAAGGTAGCGCTCGGTGCAACAGCATTGGTAGACGACGGCATCATTCGCGAGGTCCGTCTCGCAGCGGCCAGTCTTGCGCCATTCCCTGTGCGCCTGAAGCGAACAGAAGCTGCGCTGTTGGGAGAGCACATCGATGAACGAACGATTCAATCCGCGCGGACATCCCTCGTGGAGGAAGCCAGGCCAATCGACGATATTCGGTCCACCGCCACGTATCGCGGCCGCGTGGGCGCGAATCTTCTTGAGGAGTTCTTGCGCTCCTTGGATTGCGAGGGCGCTTCTCAATGAATGCCACGCTCGACACTTGGAATGCGGCCAATGCGGAGGACGCTATTGAGACGATGATTGCCTGCTGTGGATCGCGACGGTGGGCCGAAGCCATGGTCGCGCGCCGCCCCCTCCCAAACGTCAAGGCATTGGTCGCCGCAGCCGACAGCATCTGGAGCACCATGGAAGAAGCCGACTGGATGGAAGCCTTCGCATGTCATCCGCGCATCGGCGAACGCAAATCCGCGCATGCTTCAGTGCAGTCCGCAGATTGGTCGCAACAGGAGCAGTGCACAGTCGCGGTTGCTCCAGGCTCAACACTTGCGGCGCTGGCGCGTGGCAATGGTCTCTATGAAGAACGCTTCGGCTTCACGTACATTGTTTGCGCAACAGGCAAGAGCGCCGACGAATTGCTCGATTTGCTTCATCGCCGGTTGGCGCGAGAACGCTCAACCGAGTTGCTTGAGGCCGCGGAGCAGCAGCGGCAGATTACACAGATCCGGTTGAGAAAGTGGCTCGCAGTATGAGTAGAATCACGACGCACGTGCTGGACGCGGTGCTGGGAAAGCCCGGTGCGGGCATTGTATTGCGTCTGGAAAAAAGTCATGGTGAGTTATGGACCACGATTCACGAGAGCGTCACCGATGCGGACGGGCGTTCGCGCGACCTTGCGCATCAGGCTTCTCCGGGCCTTTACAGATTGACATTCGATACCGGATCCTACTTCGCGGAGCATCATCGTGCAAGCATCTATCCGGAAGTCTCAATTACCTTTCTCTGCAACGGCGAAGCGCACTATCACCTGCCTTTGCTGTTGAGCGACAACAGCTATACAACCTATCGAGGAAGCTGACACGATGGCAAGATTGGGAGCGAATCGCTATGGGAAGTCTCGCGTGCGCCTTTCCCGCATCGCACGCAACGGAGATCGTCACGATTTCAACGAGTGGACCGTGCAGGTCTTGCTGGAAGGGGATTTCGAAGGCAGTTTCACAGAGGCGGACAATTCCAAAATCTTGCCCACCGACTCCATGAAGAACACAGTCTATTCGCTGGCTCGCGCATCGAACGCCGGGACCATCGAGGCGTTTGCCATGGAGTTGGGCGATTTTCTGCTCGCAAACAACGCGCAGGTGACCGGAGCTTGCATCGAGATCGAAGAGAAGGCGTGGGAGCGCATGATTGTCGATGGCGTTCCGGAACCGACTACTTTCAAGCTTGGCGGTCCTGAGGTGAACACGGTTCATGCTGTACGCGATCAGGGGCGTGCGTGGTCAATTGAATCCGGCGTGGATGGCCTGGTGATTCTGAAGACAACCAAATCGGCCTTCACCGGTTACATCCGGGACAAGCTCACGACTTTGAAGCCGGCGACCGACCGGATCTTCGGCACGCGCGCCACGGCGAAGTGGGAGTATGCAGGGCCTTCGCCCGATCATGCTCAAGTCCGTGCCCGCATTGTTGCAGCAATGCTCAAAGAGTTTGCCGCACACCATAGCATGAGCGTGCAGCACACGCTCTTCGATATGGGTAAAGCCGCGTTGGGGGCGGCTCCCGAGATTGCGCGCATCACTCTCACCATGCCCAACCTGCACCATCTTCTCGCGGACCTGAGTCCTTTCGGCCAGGACAATCCCAACCATATCTTCATTCCCATCGACGAACCGCATGGGTACATCGAAGCTACGATAGAACGATGAGCGTCATTCAAGCTTGACCAGATCGTCGGGCAGGTCGATATCGACCTCTCCACCGGCAAGGGGCACAGTGATCAGCGGCTGAGCACGGTCCTTGAACAAAGCGCGCGCACCCTGGTCGCCCCGCAGTGCAAACAGTCGTTGAAACGCGCCGCGTGGAAAGACTGCAGGGACACCCGTGACTCCAGCATAGGATGAAGCCACGATTGCAACTGAACTTCCTGCGTCGAACGCATCGAGCAGTGCGCGCAAGTGCCCGGTTGTCAGTCGCACCTGATCGCAGGTGAGCAGCAGAGCTCCGGTTGCATCGGGCGCTTGACGCGCAAGTGCATTTAGACCGGCATGGATAGAACTGGCGATGCCATTGCTCCAGTGGGCATTGATGACGACGAAGGAGTCGTTCAGAGTTGTGGCCGCGGCAATTTGCTCGGCATGAGCGCCGAGCACGGCGATTGCTGGAGCAGCGCCGGCCTCCTTCGCAACACGCAAAGTACGCTCCAACAGAGTTTCGCCCCCGAGCATAAGCAACTGTTTCGGTGTGCCCAAACGGCGGCTGGCGCCGGCGGCAAGAACGATGGCCGGTATGGGTGTCATGGCTGCCCGTCCACATCCGGGTTCATGACGATCAAGAACACCAGCCCAACGACGACAAACATGCGGAACGCCGCTTCCTGTCCGTTCCAAAAGTGCGATTGCCACATCAGAAACCACTCTCCGCCAATCGACAGGAACGCAACCAGCCACATGGTCATGGAGAGAGTCAGCGCAAATAGCGGGATGCGCTTTGCCGCATTGAATTCGATTGCCGGGGCGCGCAATGCGCGAAACAGACGCAGCGCGCCCCACCCGAGCAGAACGGCGCTCGTGAGCTCCCACCCTATGATGCCGCAGTAGAAAGTCACATGAATGGCCGGGGAGGAAATCGCGCGCCAAAGTCCGAGGTTGCCCGGAATGGTTGAATCCATGCTGAGCACATGGCGAACAAACTGATAGTTTGAGTCAAAATCGGTGAGGTTGTTGAATACGACAAGGGAATAGAAGAAGGCTATCCCTGCCATCAGCAATGACTTGGACAAGCGCGTGGCCATGCCTGATGCTAACTTGGTCGCCTGGGATTCTCAAAAAATCGCTTGAATTCCGCCTGGTGCACGCGCGCACGGAAATATCCAGATCTGGAGTCGCTCGGTTCGGTGTTCAAAGTCAGGCGCTGACCATACAAATCGATTCCGGGAGGCGACCGATTTCCGCCTGGCCGAAAGGCAAAATCTTTAGATGAAATTTATGCGTTGATCGCTATCCTGTCTACAATCTCTGGTCGCATTCGATACCAGCAAAAAACAAAATAACCCTTAGTTTCTTGCACTTCTCTCACTCCCTTTTTTGAGCGTCACCGGACTGCCAAACATTCTTGCTTCCAAGCACTTGTCGTCCCATCGGGAACGATGGGAGATTCCCCATCCGAAGCCGCACTCTCGAGGTATTCCATGCGCATCTTTCCATCTCTGCTTCCCCGGCTGCTTATCACTGCGGCAGTCGCTGCGCTGTGTTGTTCTTCCTTGTTGGCTCAGCAGACCCTCGGCGGTATCACCGGCGTGGTAACCGACCCGTCTGGAGGAGTGATTCCGAACGTAACAGTTACCATCGTCGGAGAGCAGACCTCGCTGACGCGCACCGCCAAATCGAACGGTGCCGGCAACTACACGTTTGTTAATCTGCCCATCGGCACCTATACGCTTACTTATAGCGCCGAAGGCTTCGATATGCAGCGAACCCAGCATATCGCCGTGCAGGCCGACCGCACGGCAACGGTCAATGCCGCACTGAAGGTTGGACAGGCGACAACCACCATCGAGGTGGAAGAGTCGCCGCTCATGAACGCCGTGGACACTACGGTTGGTTATGTCCTCGACAAGGCCGAGATTGAGTCGGTTCCGCTGGCTACCGGCAGCTTCACCGGCCTAGCTACGCAATCGACCGGAGTCAGCGCCGAGTTGGGCGGAGGCACGGGAGCGAATTCTGGATTGGGCAATGCTCCCATCTGGGCAAACGGGCAACGCGATACTTCGAACTCGTTTGTGCTGAACGGTGTGGATGCCAGCAACCTCTTCAATGGCAAGAGCACCAGCCAGGTGGCCTCGGCGCGCGTCATTAACTCGACCGGCGTCAGCAGCAGTACGGGCGCAGGCGGTGTCATCCCGTCGGCGGCGTCCATCTACCTTTCCATCGGCAATGCAATTCCCACGCCTGCTCCAGAGACAATCGCAGAAGTTCGAGTGAACGCCTCGATGTACGATGCCCAGCAAGGCTCCACGTCCGGTGCGCACATCGATCTGAGCACAGCCTCGGGTACCAATGCATTTCACGGCACAGCGTACATACACCGTGGCACGAGCTGGCTCAACGCCGCGCCTTTCTTCTTCAACCAGGATCCGGATATTCCTGCTTACAACAAAGTTCCGCAACTGCACCGCTACACAGCCGGCGGCACAGTGGGCGGTCCAATCATCAAGGACAAGCTCTTTGCATTTCTTGCCTACCAGCATCTGCATGTTTCCGACCAGGAGATCGGCGACTCGATTCTGGATGTTCCGGTGGGCCTCTCAGACGACCGGTCTGCCACTGGGCTGGCGGCAATGACGAATAATTCGTTCGGCACCAGCCTCACCTCCACCGACATCGACCACACCGCCCTGGCCTTGTTCAACTCGCCTTCGCTTCCCGGCGAACCAGGCAAGTGGCTGATTCCGAACGACGCTCTCGGCGGGGCAGCGCCCACTGCCGCGCACATCGACAATGCCTTCATTCCAGGCACCGGACGGTTTACGGCCGATATTGCCGTCGCGGATCTCGATTACAACGCCAGCAAGAAAGACACGCTGTCGATGAAGTACTTCTATCAGCACGATCCGACCCTTGCGCCTTACGCATATTCCAGCGTACCGGGATTCACCGAGCATCTCGATTCCGGCGCGCAGGTAGCCTCGATCATCAACACCTACGTCATCAAGCCGAACTTGAGCACGACGCAGACTTTCGGGATTCTGCGCGAGAAGAACTGGGGCGACAACGAGCAGCCCTTCGGTCCGAGTTCCATTCCCGGCGGATCGGCCGGCACCGGGTCGATCAACATGTTCGGATCGACCTACTTTCCCGGCGTCTCGGTCTACAACGTATTGGGCAACGATCAGCCTTCAGGCCTGTCGCAGGCGATCTTGAACATCGGGCCGAATGCGGAGGGTCAATCAGCCAATACCGGCGTCTTTCAGAACCGGCTCGCTCCATCAGGAAACGCCATCTGGCTGCTCGGCAAGCACACCGTGAGTTTTGGCGCAAATTATACCTACACTCAACTGAATACCATTGACAAGCGAACCGGCACTGGCACGGTGGCCACCGACGACTTCAGTCAGATGATTCAGGGCTTTGTGACCCCGGGCAGTTCGGCAACCGGCTTCTACGTGAGCTCGTTTCTGCAGGGCAACGCCAACCGCTATTACCGGGCCAACCAACTCGGGACCTTTGCGCAGGATAAGTGGCAGATCACGCCCACTATCTCGCTGACCGGCGGCGTGCGCTATGACTGGGACGCGGGCCTCACAGAAAAGTACGGCCGCATCTTCAACTTCGACCCCAGCCTCTACAGCTACAGCGTAAGCTCCGACACCATTACGAATACCGGCTTGATTATCGCCGGTAACAATGCTAATGGCACCTCAGGCGTGAGTGCCACCACACTGACCGGCCGGCAATGGGGCGTTGCTCCGCGCGTCGGCGTGGCCTGGCAACCTGCGCTCTTTCATAGCAAGGTTGTGGTGCGCGCCGGCGGTGGAACGTATTACGATCGCGGCGAACTGTTCAGCTACTTCTCGCCCGGCTACGCAATCGGCACAGTTACCGGCGGTCCATTCGGCGTGAACCAGCAACTCCCGTTCGTCAATGCGTCAAGTTGCCCTACAACATCGCAATCGCTTTACGAGTACTACATTCCCACCTGTGGCGGGAACGGCGGATTCAATCCCCCTACGGGGCCTCCGACAGACACGACCGGCGATCTTGAAAACCCTTATGGAACTTCGCTGCAATACCAGGCTCCCAAGAATCCCAAAGCCTCGGATCTCAGCAACTACCTTCCCAACGCCTACAGCATCACCAACTTCGGCTCCGGGGCTGCCGGTGTCACCAACAACGGACAGCCTATCTCCCTGGGCGTCTACAATCGAAAAAACAAGTTACCCTACACCATGAACTACACACTGGACATTCAATGGCAGCCGCGGAGCGATCTGGCTATTGAGGTGGGCTATGTTGGCAACCTGGGCAGGCACCAAGTCATTCCTGTTCCCTTCAACCAGCCCACGATTGCTTCCCCTTCCAATCCTGCTTTGGGGGGCGGCGCTTACCAGCAGAATTACAGCTACGGTTATAACGTCGTTGGTGCGAATCTGCCCGACGGCAGCGGATATCAGGCCAATTATGAGGGCGGTAATGTGGATCTGCGGGTTCCGTACATCGGCTACGCGGCGGAGTCCATTACCTATCTGGCGGCAGGCATCGACGCCTACAATGCCTTGCAGGCGCATGTCGACAAGCGGCTGAGTCATGGCATACAAGTGGGTGGATCTTACACCTGGTCTCATGCCACCGACGAGCAAAGCGGTTTGGGCCTCTTCTACAGCGGCAACAATCCTCTCAACCTGCGCAGCGGCTACGGCTCATCGGACTACGACCGTACCCATGTATTCAGCTTCAACTACGTTTATCAGCTTCCAAAGCTAGCCAAGGAACATTCCCTGGGGGGCAAGATCGCCAACGGGTGGTCGCTGCTCGGCGTCACCGTCCTGCAGAGCGGTCAGCCCTACAGCATCATCGACTTCTCCGGCGCCATCGGCAGCATTTACTACTCCACCGCGGACGGCATTACGAATCCCATTGTACCGCTGGCCCCGGGGTGCACAGCCAAGACCGCTCTGACGGGCGCTTCCGGCGCGTGGACTCCGGCCGGTGGGCAGCCGGCGCTGAAAGCCTCTTGTTTCACGCTGCCGTTACTCCCCGCGGGTGGCTTGAACGGCGCCATCCCGACCTCCGACCCATACGAGACCGGCTTTACTACCGGCCAGCGCAACATCTTCCGCCAGGCCTTCCAAAAACGCGCCGATGCTTCGCTGGTAAAAGCTACGAACCTTTCCGATCGCTACACCCTCAAGTACACCTTCGACGTCTACAACCTGACCAACACCACCAGTTTCGATATCCCTGGGGCCGAAGTTTCTCAGAACGCGGGCTACAACGCCTTCCCGGCCGCAGGCACGCCACCGAGCGACTTCTACTCCGCGCCCTCCGGATTGGGCATCGTCACCCACACCATCGGCAGCCCAAGGCAGATCCAGATGTCTCTACGATTGGATTTTTGACCCGCTTCCAACCTGCAAGGCGAAGGGCGGTTCCTTTTGGGGCTGCCCTTTGTATTTCATGATTGTCTGTTCTGCATCGGTTCCTCCGAACTTGGCCGGGCAAACGCCTTGACTTCGACTGCGCTCCAAGATGTAACGTGAAGTTGTGAGCGAAGTAGAAGCTGGCTGGAAGGAATTGGTTCCAGGCTGGCGATCCACGGAGCCACTGCATGAACCACGAATCCGGCATCGAAACAAGAGAGCAGGCTGTTTGGATGCTGCTCCATTGTGAAACAGCCCATCGGCAATCCCTGCATGTTTGCAATTCAGTCTCTGCTTCAACAAGGCCTTCGAGAACCGACGCTTTGTGCTTGACGCAATTCCCCTTGCGGTGAAGAAGAGACCCGATCCGAGGAGGTCTTCCGTGGCAGATTCGTCCGATCTGCGTTCCAAATCCGTGCTTGCGGATCTTTCCGATCCGTCGAGTGACGATCAGGCTCAGGAGCGGCAATCGATTGAACTGGAGCCATTGCCGGCCGAGGCAACATCGTTGCGCCGCCGGTTCAGCCGCCGGTCTTTCCTGTCTGGACTTGGCGCAACGGGCATTTTGGCAGGAGCCGCACCCCTGGCCGCCGCTGCTCCCGCCGTGGAGCCGCCTTCGCAATCGTCCGCAGTTGCAGGCAAGCGCACTCTGACCCTGAACATCAACGGGAAGGAGCAAGTGCTTCGCGATCTGGATCCCCGCGCCACATTGTTGGACACTTTGCGCGAACGGCTCCATCTCACCGGAACCAAGAAGGGTTGCGACCACGGCCAGTGCGGGGCTTGCACGGTTCACGTGAATGGGCGGCGCATCAACAGTTGTCTTACATTTGCCTGGATGCATGAGGGGGAACGCATTACCACTATCGAGGGCCTCGGTGAGCCGGGCAATCTGCATCCCATGCAGGCGGCATTTGTCGAGCACGATGGCTACCAATGCGGCTATTGCACCAGCGGCCAGATCATGAGTGCCGTCGCCTTGCTGAAGGAACCCATCGGGCCGAGCGATGAGGATATTCACCACGCCATGGCCGGGAACATCTGCCGCTGCGGGGCCTACACCAACATTGTTGCCGCGGTCAGGCAAGTGCGGTCGCAGGCCTAGGAGAATCCGATGCAGACCTTTGAATTCGTCCATGCGGAAACGGTCGAGAAAGCGATTGCAACGCGCCCCGAGGCGCGCTTCATTGCCGGCGGCACGACGCTCGTGGACCTGATGAAGCTGAGTGTGGAGACGCCGGCCGCGTTGGTGAACATCAACGCCCTGCCGTTGACTAAAGTCGAGAAGCTTCCCGATGGCGGCTTGCGCATCGGCGCACTGGTGCGCAATTCGGACCTGGCCTGGCACCCGGAGGTGCAGAAATCCTACGCGGTCTTGTCGCAGGCCATTTTGTCGGGCGCCTCGCCGCAGTTGCGCAACATGGCCACCACAGGCGGGAATCTGCTGCAGCGCACGCGCTGTGCCTATTTCCGCGAGCCCACAGCGGGCACACCGGGCGGCTACGGATGCAACAAGCGCACCCCGGGAACGGGTTGCGCGGCGCTCGACGGCCTCAATCGTACTCACGCCGTTCTCGGCACGAGCGACCACTGCATTGCAACGCATCCATCGGATATGTGCGTGGCCATGGCGGCGCTGGAAGCGGTGATTCACGTGGAAGGGGCAAAGGGGAAGCGCACGATAGCCATTGCCGAGTTTCACAAGCTGCCGGGAAGCACTCCGCAAATTGAGAATGCGCTTGAGCCCGGTGAGTTAGTGACGTATGTCGACCTGCCCAAGCCGATTGAAGGCGCCAGGAGCGTGTATTTGAAACTGCGCGACCGCGCCAGTTATGAGTTTGCGTTGGCCTCGGCGGCGGTTGTGGCGAAGGTCGAAATTGGGCGCATCCAATCCGTGCGGATTGCGCTGGGAGGCGTCGGAACCAAGCCGTGGCGCTCTCCGGAAGCCGAGGCGGTATTGACGGGAAAGCCCGCCAATCCAGAAAACTTTCGCGCTGCCGCCGAGACCGCGCTGGCCAATGCGCACCCACGCGGCGAGAACGCGTTCAAGGTTGAACTGGCCAAGCGCTGCCTGGTGCGTTCGCTGAAATTGGCCACAGCCTAGAAGAGGATCAAATTATGGCAACCAGCACAATTCCGAAATTCACGAGCGCAATCGGTGCAGCGGTGCCGCGCATCGACGGACCGTTGAAGACGACAGGGACGGCTCGCTATGCGGTGGATTACGACTTTCCCGGACTGCTGCACGGCGTCGCGGTGCAAAGCACTATCGCGAGCGGGCGCATTCGCCGGCTGGAGGTATCGCGCGCCGAATCCATGCCCGGCGTCAAGCTCGTCTTCCATCATGGCAACATGGACAAGGTGTTTCGCCTGTTTCCACACCAGGACGACGCCACCACCAGCGAGGCGCGTCCGCCGTTTGAAGACGAGACGATCTACTATTGGGGCCAATACGTCGCCGTGGTGATTGCGGAGACGCTGGAGCAGGCCACCGCCGCGGCCGATGCGGTGCGTGTGGAATACGATGCGCAGACGCCGGATGTGCGTGCGGATCTCGCCGGTCGAGCCACTTTGCCGCTGGAGAACAGCAAATCCAGTTGGAAGCGAGGGGACCCGGACAAAGCGCTGGGAGAAGCCGCGGTGGTGGTGGACGAGATCTACGCGACGCCGCCGGAGACCCACAATCCCATGGAGATGCACGGCACCACGGCGGTTTGGGACGGCGACAGCGTAACTCTCTACGAGTGTTCGCAAGGCGTAGTGAATCATCGCGTGGTGATGGCGGAGGTGCTGGGCATTCCGCGGGAAAACGTGCGTGTGATTTCGCGCTTCATCGGCTCGGGGTTCGGGGGGAAGCTGTTTCCGTGGCCGCACTCGGCCATGGCGGCTGCGGCGGCGCGCAAGTTGGGCCGGCCGGTGAAGCTCAGCGTCGACCGGCGGATGATGTTTTCGAACGTGGGGCATCGTCCGCAGACGCAGCAGCGCATCCGCCTTGGAGCTAGTACGGATGGCAAGCTGACCGCGATTCGGCACGACTTTCTGAATCACACATCGCCGACCGACGAGATAGTGGAACGCTGCGGCGAGCAGACGCCGTTTCTTTATAGCTGTCCCAATCTCGAGGTGACGAGCGGGTTGGTGAAGCGGAATGTGGGCACACCCACACCCATGCGCGGCCCCGGCGCCGTGCCCGGGCTGTTTGCGCTGGAATCGGCCATGGACGAGTTGGCCATCAAGCTGAAAATGGACCCGCTGGAACTGCGGCTGTTGAACGACGCCGAGCGCGACGAGGGAACCAACATGCCGTTTTCGTCGCGGCATTTGAAGGAGTGCTTCACCACCGGCGCGGAGAAGATCGGCTGGAAGCAGCGAACCCCGGAGCCCGGCTCCATGCGGCGCAACGGCAAGATTGTCGGCTGGGGACTGGCCGGGGCCAGTTGGGGGGCGGCGCGCATTCCCTGCCAGGCGACGGTCGAGTTGTGCCTGGATGGCCGCGTCTGCGTGCGCTGCGCGACCCAGGATATCGGCACAGGCACGTATACCGTTTTTGCGCAGGTGATGCACGAGAAGACCGGCGTGCCCATGGACCGCATTGAGGTGATCCTCGGCGACAGCGCGCTGCCCGAGGGGCCGACCTCGGGTGGCTCCATGGCCACCAGCGCGGTGCTGCCTGCCGCAGCGGCCGGGGTCAATTCCGCAGTGGCGCGGCTATTGCATATCGCCACGCTGTCGCCGGAGTCGCCCTTCCACGGCATGCAGGCCGATGCGCTCACGCTCGACCAGGGGCACATTCATTTGAAGAATCAGACCGCGGTGCGCGGCGTGGCCTATCGTGCCGACGAAGCAAGCGACGTGCCCAAGGTGCGCATTCCGTCCAGCGGGGTGCCTTTCCAGGAGATCATTCGCACGGCCGGCTTGGGCGGCATCACGGCCATGGGCAAGACCACCCCTTCGTGGGAGGATCCAAAGGCTCGCGGCTACTCCATGCACTCGTTCGGCGCGCATTTTGCCGAGGTGGAGTGGGAGCCGGAGATGGCGCGGCTGCGAGTGAGCAGGATCTTCTCCATTTTCGATTGCGGCCGCATCATCAACCGCAAGGCCGCCGAAAACCAGATACTCGGCGCCGCCGTGATGGGTGTCGGCATGACGCTGCTGGAGGAGACTCGCTACGATCCGCGGACCGGCCAGCCGATCAACGGCAGCTTTGCCGACTACCTGGTTGCCACTTGCGCCGACCTGCCGAACCTCGACGTCACGTTCCTCGATTACCCGGATCTGCTGGTGAACGAGTACGGCGCGCGCGGGGTGGGCGAGATTGGCATGGCGGGCGTGGCGCCGGCCATCACTGCGGCTGTTTATCACGCCACCGGGGTGCGGGTTCGGGAACTGCCCGTGCGCATCGAACACCTGCTGCAGTCGAAGATTCTGGAAGTTTGAGCCAGCTTTCCGCACTGTGGCATAAAGCTGGTCGAAGAGGCGTGGGAGACAAAACGAGCATGACCGACCTGGAACGTATTCTGCCTCTGTGGCGCGAACTGGAAACCGCCGGGGCGGATTATGTTCTTGCCACGGTGGTTGCGGTGGAGGGCTCGAGCTATCGCAAGCCCGGGGCTTTCATGCTGATGGCGCCGGACGGACGGCGGGCCGGCACGGTCAGCGGCGGATGCCTGGAAGCCCAGGTGGCCAGCCGCGCCTGGTGGCTTACCGCTGATGGACCCACCGTCCAGCGCTATTCGACTGCCGAAGAAGATGGCGAGCGCCCTTACGGCTCCGGCTGCGGCGGGGTGGTTTTTCTGCTTCTTGAGCGACGCTGCACGGCGGCTCCGCTTCTGGCCGCAGTGCAGCAGGCGTTTGACCGCCGCATTCCCATGGCTGTCGGGACCATCCTGGACGGCCCTGAGATCGGCCGCAGAGTTTTTGCCGGTTTGGCGGTGCCGTCCTCCGACACGACAACAATGGAGGGTGCCCCATCCTTGCGACGGCAGTTTGTCGCAAGAGTGGGAGAGCACGAACCAGAATCTGAATACCCCAAAAGGGATCTATTCAGTGACCGGGAGCAGCAGAATCCGGGTGCCCCAGGTATCGCTTCTGAGACCTGGGAGGGCACGACCCATGACAGAGCCACTCAACCTGACCTGAAGAACCTCGCAAATCGTGCGCTGAAAGCCAGAATACCCCTGGACGAGACCATCCCAGAGCAGGGAACCGAAGTCCGAATCTGGGCCGATTACCGCCCTGCCCGTCCCGGACTTTGCATCTTTGGCGCGGGCGACGACGCACAGCCTCTGCTCCGTCTGGCCAAGGAACTGGGCTGGTTCGTCACCGTGGCGGACGGCCGCTCCCACCTGGTCACGCGTGAGCGCTTTCCCCAAGCCGATGCTCTTCAGGTTCTGCCCATCCACCAGCTTCCCGGGAGCAGGCCGCCGCTGCCGGGATTCCCCGATTTCCGTCCCGCCGACGCGGCCCTTCTGTTGACCCACAGCTTTGAACAGGATGCCCGCATTCTGGCCTCGTTGCTTGCGCAGGACGATCCGCCCGCCTACATCGGCGTTCTGGGTCCCCAACGTCGCACCCGCGAAGCGCTGGCTGAAGCAGCAACCCTGCTCGGTCTACCAACCTCCCACTCCGTCATCGAAGGCTGGATGGCGCAACTGCACTCCCCGGTAGGCCTCGATCTGGGCGCCGATTCGCCTGAAACCATCGCGCTCTCGATCCTTTCGGAGATTCAGCAAAGCCTGACCGCGGCCACCGCCCTGCCGCTCAATCAGCTTCGCGCCGACCTGGTGACCACTCATCCGCTTGAAACTCAAGTTACACTTGCAGCAAAAAATCGAGCATCTTGAGCCTTCAGGTGTTGCGGAAATCTGCTCCTGAAGCCAACCTGGCAGACACTCTGCAGCATCGAAATCTCTCACGAGGATGCTCGACAGCGAAGGAAGTTCTGCCGGGATCTGAAATTTTCGATAATATTAAAGTGTTCAGCTAAGTCCCTCACGTGGCCAGGCCGGCTCCGGCTGCCTTCAGAAGGTTCTCAGCGATTCCCCTCTGCAGGGATCGCGTCGGGATCGTGTCCTTCGGGCCAGGCAATGCATTCTGCACTGAAAATGTTCATCGAAAAGGTTGCCATGGATACTTCGAATTCTCGTACCCGCACTCCTCAGCCGCAAGGCCTGTATCATCCACGCAACGAGCACGACGCGTGCGGAATGGGGCTTGTCGCCAGCATTCGCGGCGAAAAAAGCCATGACATCATCCGCAAGGGCCTTGAGGTCCTCATCAACCTCACCCATCGCGGCGCCGCGGGCTGCGATCCGGAGACTGGCGACGGCGCCGGTATTCTGATTCAGATTCCGCACGTGTTCTTCGCGCGCGAGTGCGGGGAACTGGGCATGCAGTTGCCGGAAGCAGGCGCCTATGGCGTGGCCATGTGCTTCTTGCCGGTGGACAAGCACAGCCGCCTGCAGTGCGAGGGCGTGGTCGAGCGCATTGCGCAAGAGGAAGGCCTCACCATCATTGGCTGGCGCGACACGCCGGTCAATGGAGATTCGGTGGGCCGCGAGGCGCGTGCGTCGCAACCGTACATCGAGCAGTTGTTTGCAGGGCGCCCGGATGGGCTGGACGAGGACGGCTTCGAGCGATTGCTGTATCGCATTCGCCGCCGCATCGAGAACGAAATTCTGGCTTCGGAGATCGACGACAAGGATACGTTCTACATCCCCTCGTTCTCCTGCCGCACCATCATCTACAAGGGCCTGATGCTGGCTCCGCAGATCGAGAAGTTTTATTTCGAGTTGGCCAATCCGCTGGTCACAAGCGCCCTTTGTCTTGTTCACCAGCGCTTCTCAACCAATACGTTTCCCAGTTGGAAGCTGGCCCACCCCTACCGCTATGTGGCACATAACGGCGAAATCAACACCATTCGCGGCAACGTGAGCTGGATGAACGCGCGCCAGTCGGTGCTGGCCAGCCCGCTCCACGGCGACAAGATCGACAAGCTGTACCCGGTCATCGCTCCCGCGGGCAGCGACTCGGCTTCGCTCGACAACGCCGTGGAGTTCCTCTACCAGTCCGGCCGCTCGCTGCCCCACGTCATGGCTATGCTTATCCCTGAAGCTTGGTCCGGGAACCCGGACATGGACGAAGAGAAGCGCGCCTTCTACGAGTACCACGCTTCGCTGATGGAGCCCTGGGACGGCCCAGCCGCCATCGCCTTCACTGACGGCAAGGTCATCGGTGCCACTCTGGACCGCAACGGACTGCGCCCCGGCCGCTACATCGTCACCAAGGACGATCTGGTCGTGCTGGCCTCCGAGGCTGGCGTATTGGACGTGCCCGCCGAGGACATTCGCAAGAAGGGCCGTTTGCAACCCGGCCGCATGTTCCTGGTGGACACCGTCGCCAAGCGCATCATCTCCGACGCCGAGATCAAGAAGCAGTTGGCCGGCCGTCAGCCTTACGCGCAATGGCTCAAGGAGCAGCAGGTTACGCTCGATCACCTGCCTGAGCCCTCGCGCATCATCGCCTCGAATCCCGAGACGCTACTGCGCCGCCAGCGCGCATACGGCTATAGCGAAGAAGATTTGAAGGTACTGCTCGGACCCATGGGCGCTACCGGCCTGGAGCCGATCGGCTCCATGGGCACCGACACGCCCCTGGCCTGCCTCTCCGACCGCCCCCAGCCCCTGTTCAACTACTTCAAGCAGCTTTTTGCGCAGGTCACAAATCCGCCCATCGACCCCATACGCGAAGAACTGGTGATGTCGCTCATCAGCTATATCGGCACCGAGCGCAACATTCTGGACGAGCAGCCCGACAACTGCCATACGCTCAAGCTGCCTCATCCTATTCTCACCAACCGCGATCTGGAGAAGCTGCGCCGCGTCTCTTCCGGCGATTTGCTGGCCACCACCCTGCCTGCCCTGTTCCGCGCCGAAGACGGCGAGCTCGGCCTGCGCCACAGCCTGGAAGACTTGAGCGCCCGCGCAGCCCATGCGGTGCATTCCGGTTACACACTGCTGATCATTTCCGACCGCGGCGTCGATCCCACGTACGCGCCCATTCCGAGCCTGCTGGCCATGGCCGCGGTGCATAACCGCCTGGTCCGCGAGAAGACGCGCACCCAGGTCGCTCTGATCATCGAGAGCGGCGAGCCGCGCGAGGTGATGCACTTCGCCCTGCTCATCGGCTACGGCGCCAGCGCCATCAATCCTTACCTGGCGATCGAGACGCTGCACGACCTGAAGCGCCGCGGCCTGCTCCCGGAGAAGATCACCGCCGACTACGCCGAGAAGAACTTCATCAAGGCCATCAACAAAGGCTTGCTCAAGACCTTCAGCAAGATGGGCATCAGCACGCTGCAAAGCTATCGCGGCGCGCAGGTGTTCGAGGCAGTGGGACTGAATACCGCTCTGGTCGAAGCCTACTTCTCCGGTACCGCTTCGCGCATCGAGGGCGTCGGACTCGACGTGCTGGCCCGCGAAGCGTTGCTCAAACATGCTTACGCCTTCCAGCCACTCAACGACTCCGAGACCGATCTGGTGGTCGGCGGCCATTATCAGTATCGCGAGGGCGGCGAGTACCACTCGGTGAATCCGCTCACCATCAGCAAACTGCAGCAATCGGTGCGGCAGAACAATCCCGCGACCTTCCAGGAGTACACCGATCTGCTGGATGAACAGAACCGCCACCTGTGTACGCTTCGCGGCCTTCTCAAATTGAAGGACTCCGACAAGCCCGTTCCTCTGGAGGAAGTCGAGCCTGCCAAGGAGATCGTCAAGCGCTTCACCACCGGCGCCATGAGCTTCGGGTCCATCAGCAAGGAAGCGCACGAGACCTTGGCCATCGCCATGAACCGGCTGGGCGGCATGTCGAACACCGGCGAAGGCGGCGAAGACGAAGAGCGCTTCACGCGCGACGCCAACGGCGATCTGCGCCGCAGCGCGGTCAAGCAGGTAGCCAGTGGGCGCTTCGGCGTCACGGCGCACTATCTGGTAAACGCGGACGAGTTGCAGATCAAGATGGCGCAGGGCGCAAAGCCCGGCGAGGGCGGACAATTGCCCGGCCACAAGGTCGACGCGGTCATTGCCAAGACGCGCCACTCGATTGCGGGTGTGGGGCTTATTTCGCCTCCGCCTCACCATGACATCTACTCCATTGAGGACTTGGCGCAGCTCATCTACGACCTGAAGAATGTGAACCCGCAGGCGCGCATCGCGGTCAAACTGGTGTCAGAGGTCGGTGTGGGAACCGTTGCGGCGGGCGTCGCCAAGGCTCATGCAGATGTGGTGCTCATCTCCGGCGACAATGGCGGCACGGGCGCTTCGCCGCTCAGTTCCATCAAGCACGCCGGACTGCCCTGGGAACTCGGCCTGGCCGAGACCCAGCAAGTGCTGCTGCTGAACGACTTGCGCAGCCGCATCAAGGTGCAGACGGACGGCAAGCTGCAAACCGGCCGCGACGTGGTAATCGCCGCGCTGCTGGGTGCCGAGGAATTCGGCTTCGCCACCATGCCTCTGATCACCATGGGTTGTATCATGATGCGCAAGTGCCACCTGAACACCTGCGCCGTGGGCATTGCGACCCAGGATCCGATTCTGCGCGCGCGTTTCTCGGGCCAGCCGGAACACGTGGTCAACTTCTTCTTCTTCATCGCCGAGCAGGTTCGCCAGCATATGGCGAAACTGGGCTTCCACACGGTGGACGAGATGGTGGGCCGCGTCGACAAGATCGATGCCAACCTGGCCGACGCTCACTGGAAGGCCAAGGGAGTGGACCTTTCCTCGATCCTGTACTCGCCGACACTGCCGTCGCGCGTGTCGCGGCGCAAGACTCAGGACCAGGACCACGGACTTGGCGTGGCCCTCGATCACGCTTTGATTGCCCAGGCTGCACCGGCTCTTGAAAACAAGACGCCGGTCACGGGCAGCTTCGCCATTCGCAACATTCACCGCACCGTTGGAGCCATGCTGGGCGGCCAAATCGCCCGCAAGTATGGGTCCGTAGGTCTGCCGGACGGAACCATCCAATACAAGTTCCAGGGATCGGCCGGGCAGAGCTTTGGCGCTTTTGTTCCCAGCGGCGTGACCCTCGAACTCGAAGGCGATACCAACGACTATCTCGGCAAGGGGCTCTCTGGCGGGCGCATCATCGCTTATCCGCCCAAGACTTCGAGCTTCCTTCCCGAGGAGAGCATCCTGGTGGGCAACGTGGTTCTCTACGGCGCCACCGCCGGTGAAGTCTTCCTCAACGGTATCGCGGGCGAGCGCTTCGCGGTGCGCAACTCCGGTGCTATCGCCGTGGTTGAGGGCGTGGGCGACCACGGTTGCGAATACATGACTAACGGTACGGTCATCGTGCTCGGCACAACGGGCCGCAACTTCGCCGCAGGCATGAGCGGCGGCATCGCGTATGTCTACGACGAGCAGGGCGACTTCGCTTCGCGGCGCTGCAACCTCGCAGGCGTGGATCTGGAGCCGCTCGCGAATACAGAAGATGTCGACAAGGTCCGCGGCCTCCTGGAACGCCATCGCGACCTGACCGGCAGCCCACGCGCAGCCTGGATCCTGGAACACTGGGCCGAGGCGCAACCGTTGTTCATCAAGGTCTTCCCGCACGAGTACAAGCGCGTGCTGGGCATTCCACGGGTCGAGGCAGTTTATAGTTCCCCCACAACTTCGTCGCCTCTGGTGGCGGCCGCAGAGGTGCAGCATGGGTAAGGTGACTGGCTTTCTTGAAATTCAACGCGAACAACCCGCCCGCCGCAAGGTCGAGGACCGGCTATCCGACTGGATGGAAGTCTACGAGCCCATGAGCGAAGAGAAGCAGCGCCAGCAGGGCGCGCGCTGCATGGATTGTGGCGTGCCCTTCTGTCACACCGGCTGTCCGGTCAACAACCTGATTCCGGACTGGAACGACTTGGCGTACAACGGCCGTTGGGAGGCCGCGATTCGCCGCCTGCACGCCACCAACAACTTCCCGGAGTTCACCGGACGCATCTGCCCCGCGCCGTGCGAAGCAGCCTGCGTTCTGGGCATCAACCAGCCCGCTGTCTCCATCAAGCTGATTGAGCGCAGTGTGGTTGAGCGCGCCTGGCAAGAGGGCTGGATTCACCCCGAGCCGCCCGAGCAGAACACCGGCAAGCGCGTCGCAGTGGTAGGCAGCGGACCCGCAGGCCTGGCCGCCGCGCAGCAGTTGCGCCGCGCCGGCCACTCCGTCACCGTCTATGAGAAGAACGACCGCATCGGCGGCCTGTTGCGCTACGGCATTCCCAACTTCAAGCTGGAAAAGCATGTGATCGATCGCCGCATCGAACAGATGCGCGCCGAAGGCATCACCTTTGTGACCAATGCGCATGTCGGCGTGAATGTGCCCGTCGAAGCTTTGACGGATCATTACGATGCCATCCTCCTGTGCGGCGGAGCAGAACAGCCTCGCAATCTCAACATTCCCGGACGCGAACTCAAGGGCATCCACTTTGCCATGGAGTTTCTGCCTCAACAGAATCGCCGCTGCGAAGGCGATGTTGTCGATCAGGCCATCGCCATTCACGCCGAAGGCAAGCGCGTCGCGATCATCGGCGGTGGAGACACGGGCGCGGATTGCCTTGGCACCAGCCTTCGGCAACATGCCAAAAGCGTCCACCAGTTCGAGATCATGCCCAAGCCGCCGGAGAAGCGCGCCGCTTCCACTCCCTGGCCGATGTGGCCGCTGCAGTTGCGCACCGAGACATCGCACGAAGAGGGCGGCATTCGCGACTGGAGCATCAACAGCATCAAGTTCAGCGGCGATGAAAACGGCAACGTCAAGCAATTGCACATGGTGCGTGTCGGGCCCCCGCCGTCGTTCGCTCCCGTTGCGGGTTCCGAGTTCACGCTCGATGTCGATCTGGTTCTGTTGGCGATGGGCTTCCTCGGGCCGGTGCGCAATGGCATGATCGAGCAGATGGGCCTGGCGCTCGACGGCCGCGGCAACGTGGACACCAAGGGCGGCTACGCAACCTCGGTCGACGGCATCTTTGCCGCCGGGGATATGCGTCGCGGCCAATCGTTGGTGGTATGGGCGATTGCGGAAGGCCGCAAGGCCGCAGCCGCAGTCGATGCCTACCTTGCGGCTACGGAAGCTCCGCTGCCGCAACGCCATCACACTCACTCGCTGGTGTAGTCAAGAATCGGTATCGGCCGGCAAGGAAAGAAACGCCTCGCAAGCTCAAGCCTGCGGGGCGTTTTTCATGGCATCGTTTGGTACTGTAGTTCGATCTATTGGGCTGACTCGAGCAGCGCGTTCAAGCCTTTCATGTCTCTCACAACAATCTGCCGCGCATCCACGTCCAGAAGTCCTTCGGCCTGCAAACGCATGAGGTTTCGCGAGATGAGTTCGCGCACCGTGCCAAGCTGGTTGGCCAGTTCCTGATGGCTTGCGGGCAGAGTGAACTCGATGCCGCGTGCGGTTTCTCTGCCCTCGGTTTGTGCGAGCTTGATCAGCGCGGCAATGAGACGTTGACGGATGGTTGTGAACGACAGCTCCTCAATGATGCCCACCAGGCGCCGCAGCCTGGCGCCCACAACGGTGAGAACTTTGAGGGCGACCTCTGGGTGCTCAAGGCAATAGGCGCGGAAATCACGCCGTGAGATAAATGCCATTTCAACGTCATCCACAGCACAGGCCGATGCTGGAAACGGACCGCCATCGAAGACGGGAAGCTCGGCAACCGATTCGCCCGGGACATTGACGGCCAGCACCTGCTCGCGGCCACTGAGCGAAGTCTTGAAGATTCTGACCTTGCCGCGCACGATAATGTGCAATCCGTTGCAGGGTTCACCTTCGGAAAACAGCAATTCCCCGGCGGCAAACAGCTTGCGCACAGTGCGCGCTGCCAAGGTTTGCAGTTCTGGAGCGGACAGGCTCGACAGCAGTGCTGTAGACCCCAGTGCGGTAGCGAGATCGGTGCGTTCGGTGCTCACATGTTGCATGTTAAGCCATTCGGCGGTTAGATGGCGGCCCACTCATCGCGATAAGGGAATGGCCTTCAATTGTGGTCAACGATCACAGGGGAATTCACCCTCGACATCCAGCCGGAATGTGCTATTCAGCCGAGCCATTGCAAGACAGTTTCTTCGATCGCCTTGCAGGCTGCGGGAAGCGCCGCCGTCACAGCTTCGCTGAAGCGTTCGCCCAACTCGGTCGATCCTGCGCCGATGGTCAGCATCAAGGCATGGGAGGGAAGGGAATTGTAAAGTTCGAGGCCCAACGCCAGCAGTTCCGGCGCACCCGAATGATGAGTGGCCAGGCCGTCCTTTGGAGCAGAAGGCTCGACCGGAAACAGTCTGATTTCGCCGGGAGCGGACTCCGCGGAGCAATCGATGAACAGAACCGATTCGGAGCAGGCGATCTCTTCGCTCAGGTCGGGCGTCCATTGCTGGCGATTCAGAACTCGGATCTCTGGATTGGACAGGAATTTCTCTTCGGCCCACTGAGCGAGCCAGGGGCCGAGACCGTCATCGCTGCGCAGCGTGTTGCCGCAGGCGAGGATGAGGCATCGCGTCGTAATTGAGGTCATGCGGATAGTGTAGATTGTGCGGGCTGTGGTTCCCACCCTCCGCAAACAACGCGAAGGATGGGACAACCACATTTCAGGTTAGGTCGACTGTCGCTTAGCGAATGACCTGGTCAACCATTTCGCCATCGGCCGAGAGCAGCGTGATGGCCAGCGGCATTTGACCGAAGGCATGCGTGGAGCAGCTGAGGCAGGGATCGAAGGTGCGGATCACGGCTTCAATGCGGTTCAGAACGCCGTCGGTGAACTTGCCGTCCTTGACATAGTGCGTCGCAGCCTGCAAAACGCCGCGGTTCATGGCGTTGTTGTTCTGTCCGGTGGCGATGACGAGATTGGCCCAGGTAATCAGACCGTTCTCGTCGACCTTGTAGTTGTGCATGAGCGTGCCGCGAGGAGCTTCGGCCTGCCCTGCGCCTTCAAGGCGATTGACGCCGGCGATGGCGCGCACGTGCTTGTCGAGAATGAGCGGATCGCTGAGGATCTGTTCGATCTTCTCGATGCCGTAGAGCATGTCGACGAGACGCGCGTGATGGTAGTGGAAGGAGCTTTGCACCGGGCCAGCGGCCAGTTGCTTGAATTCGACCAGTTCCTTGTCGGCCAACGGCGTGCCCATGGTCTTGGCGATGTTGAGCCGAGCCAGGGGACCGACGCGATAGCTGCCTTCCGGATAGCCGAGCGGCTTGTAATAGGCGAATTTGGTGTAGCTGTAAGGCTCCACGGCTTCGCCGATCACTTCGCTGAACCTGCTGGCGGTGATGCCGTCTTCCAGAATGGCGCCCTTGGAGTCGATCAAGCGCAACGCACCGTCGGTGAATTCGATCGATTCGTCTTCGTTGATTAGGCCCATGTAGTTGGTCGGGAAGTTGGCGAACACATCGATCTCCGCCTTGAAGGTGTCGGCGATCTGCTTGTAGGCCTTCAGTGCCAGGGCGATGTCGGCGTAGGCCTGAGGAATCATGGCCAGGATTTCATCGCGCTTGGCCGGGGCCAGAGGCTCGGTGACGCCGCCGGGAACAACCCATCCGGGATGGATGCGCTTGTTGCCCAACAGCTCGATGATGTGCTGGCCGAAGCGGCGCAGATTCACGCCGGCGCGGCCCAACTCGGGCTTGGCTCCCACGACGCCGAAGATGTGGCGGTTAGCGGGATCCGACTCCATTCCCAACAACAAGTCGGGAGAGGCGAGATAGAAGAAGCTCAGGGCGTGCGATTGCACCATCTGGGCCAGGTTCAACATGCGCCGCAGTTGCGCGGCGGTATGCGGAATCTTGACCGCCATGATGGCTTCGCAGGCCTTGGCCGATGCGATCAGGTGAGACACCGGGCAGATGCCGCAGATACGCGCCATCAGGCTCGGCATTTCATAGAACGGACGGCCTTCGGAAAACTTCTCGAATCCACGCACTTGCGTGACGTGGAATTGCGCGTCCGCCACCTGACCCTGATCGTCGAGATGGATGGTGATCTTGCCGTGCCCTTCGAGACGGGTTACGGGATCGATGGTAATGGTCTGGCTCATAGCTCAGGCTCCAAAACGGGTGAGGGCCGGAATATCCAGCGGCGCACCGGTTACCAGCGCGACGAGCGCTGCGTGGAAGGTATCGGCGGAGGGCGGGCAGCCGGGCAGGAAGACGTCGACCTTCACAAATTCGTGAATGGGACGGACGGTCTGCAACAGCTTGGGAACCACGACGCAGGGGATCTGTTGCTGCAGCGAAGCGTTCTCAATGTATGCCCGTTCAAGAATGGCTTGGGGACCGAGAGCGTTGCGCATGGAAGGCACATTGCCGGCCACTGCGCAGTCTCCCATGGCGACCAGGAGCTTGGAGTGGGCGCGAACCTTCTTGATCTTCTTCTCGTCGTCCACCGAGGCTACCGCGCCCTCGACGAGCGCGATGTCCACCTGGTCAGGAAATTCCTTTGCGTCCACGATGGGGCTGTAGACGATATCGATCAGCTCCGCCAACGCGATGAGCCGTTCATCCATGTCCAGAATCGACATGTGACAGCCGGAGCATCCGTCCAGCCAGACTGTTGCAACTTTCAGTTTGCTCATTGCGCTTCCCTCATCAAGTTCAGGTAAGGAAGGAAATCCGGATACTTGGGGTGATCGGATCCAACCTTGCTCTTGTCGAACAGGGCTCCGGTGGGGCACACCTGCACGCACTTGCCGCAACGCGTGCAACTGGAGCTTCCCCAAGCCTCGTTCAGATCGCTGATGATCATGGAGTCAATGCCGCGTCCCATGACATCCCACACGTGCGCGCCTTCGATTTCGGCGCAAACGCGTACGCAGCGGGTGCACAGTATGCAGCGATTGTGATCGGCGGTGAACCGTTCGTGCGAAGCATCCACGGGCAGATCGGGATTGCGATAGGGAAGACGCACATGCGTCAAGCCCTGTTCCTGTCCCAGTGCCTGCAGTTCGCAATGGCCGTTGGCCACGCAGACGCTGCAGATGTGGTTGCGCTCGGCAAACAGCAACTCAAGAATGGTCTTGCGATGCTTCTTGAGCCGGTCGGTCGCTGTCGAGACTTCCATGCCTTCTTCGACTGTGGCCACGCAGGCGGGCAACAGCTTGTTCAGGCCCTTGATCTCAACCAGGCAGAGGCGGCAGGCGCCCACATCGCCCAACCCTTCCAGATGACAGAGGGTAGGGATGTCGATGCCGTTTTCCTTGGCGACTTCCAGAATGGTCTGGCCGGCGCGGGCGCTCACGTTCTTGCCATCGATGAGCAGTGTTTTTACGTCTACGCTGGGGCTCATGCCAACACCTCCGTTGAAGCAGCCACGGGTGCTTCGATGTTGCACACACCGGCCAGGCACTTCTTGTGCACGATGTGATCGATGTACTCGTTCTTGAAGTACCGGAGCGTGCTCAGCACCGGGTTCGGTGCGGTCATGCCCAGTCCGCAAAGGCTGGTTTCCTTGATTGTGCCGCAGAGATCCACCAGCAGGTCGAGGTCGTCCATGGTTCCGGAGCCGTTGCAGATGCGCGTAAGCAGGGTGAACATCTGCGCCGTGCCCGCGCGGCAGGGAATGCACTTGCCGCAAGACTCGGTCATGCAGAACTCGATGAAGAAGCGCGCCACGTTGACCATGCAGGACGTGTCGTCCATCACAATCATGCCGCCGGAGCCCATCATCGAACCTGCCTGAATCAGCGATTCGTAGCTGACCTGCAGGTCGAGATGCTCGTCGGGAATGCAGCCGCCGGAAGGTCCGCCGGTTTGCACTGCCTTGAACTTGTGACCGTCGGGAACGCCGCCGCCGATGCCTTCGATGATCTGCCGAAGACTCATGCCCATGGGCACTTCAACCAGGCCGGTGTTGGTGATCTTGCCGGTGATGGCAAAGACCTTGGTTCCCTTGCTCTTTTCCGTGCCGATGCTCGAGAACCACTTGGCGCCCTTGCGGATGATGGGAGCGATGTTCGCGAACGTCTCGACGTTATTGATCAGCGTAGGTTTACCCCAGAGTCCGCTGACCGCGGGATACGGCGGCCGGGGCTTGGGCTGACCGCGTTTGCCTTCAATCGAGGCAATCAGGGCCGTTTCTTCGCCGCACACAAACGCGCCGGCGCCAAGACGAATTTCCACGTCGAAGCTGAAGGGCGTGTTGCAGATGTTGTTGCCCAGCAGGCCGCGACGCCGTGCATCGCGCAGACAGTTGGTGAGACGCGCCACAGCCAGAGGGTACTCGGCTCTGACGTAGACATAGCCCTTGCTTGCGCCGACGGCGTAAGCGGCAATGGCCATGCCTTCCAGCACACGCTGCGGATCGCTCTCAAGAACGCTGCGATCCATGAATGCGCCGGGGTCGCCCTCGTCGCCGTTGCAGATCACATACTTGATGTCGCCTTGCGCCTTGGCAACCGTGCCCCACTTCAAGCCCGTGGGATAACCGCCGCCGCCGCGCCCGCGAAGACCGCTCTCGGTGATCTGCTTGATCACGTCGTTGGGCGCCATGTCGGTCAGCACTGTAACCAGTGCCTTGTAGCCGTCGTGGGCGATGTAGTCGTCGATCTTCTCGGGATCGATGTGGCCGGAGTTTTCCAGAACCACATGCACCTGCTGATCGAAGTGATCGCGCAGATCGCATTGCAGACCCGCTACGGGCTCGCCGCCAAGGGCAGCCACTACGGCTTCAGCGTTGACAGCTTGTACATGTTGATAGAGAGTCTCTTCCGGATCGACCAGAACCAGCGGGCCGGCGGCGCACAATCCCATGCAGCCGGTGCGGCGCACAAACGCCTTCTTGCCCGATGCCTCGACTGCCTTGACAAGCTCGTCCTTCAGCTTGTCGGAGTGCTGGCTGAGACAGCCAGTGCCCATGCAGACATTGATCTCGTGATCGAACTTCGCATTTTCGGCGCGAACCGTTTCCGCTATTTGCTCGAGCTCTTCGATGTTCATTCCACAGCCCACCTTTCAAGTTGCTCAAGCATCTGCTCACCGTTCATCTGGCCCACGAGTTCGCCATCGGTCAGCACCACGGGCGCACGGCCACAGGCCCCGACGCAACGAGCCGTCATGAGGCTGATTTTGCCGTCCTTGGTGGTTTCGCCATGAGGAATGCCAAGGCGCTTTTCCGCCGCGGCCACCAGCTTGTCGGTTCCCTTGATGTAGCAGGCGGTGCCGGTGCAGATGGTCATGGTGTGCTTGCCGGGCGGCTTCAAACTGAAGTGGTGATAGAACGTCACCACGCCATATGCCTGGCTCAACGGGACGCGCAGGGAACGGGCCACAAAGCGAATCGAATCGTCGTCCAAATAGCCGAACGAGGACTGTACGGTGTGAAGCGTTTCAATCAGAGCATGGCGCGCAAACCCGTTCTTGCGCATGGTGCCGTTGACGATTTTCCAACGTTTGTCGTCGCTCGGAAGCGGCGGAGGGGTGAAAGCTGGCACAGTTCCTCCCAATTTGAAGACAGTCAGGAGGCAAAGCAGCGATGCTTCGACACCTGTTCCTAGTCTTCCCCTGTTCTACCTGTTGAGGCCTTGGTCCCTTCGTGACTCGTATCACTGGTAAGGAAGGGTATCCCACCTTGTGAAACGAAGGTATCTAAGCCATTGAATCGTTTGCAGGCAGAGCGCGAGCGAACTATCCAAGCGCCGGCAGACGGTCGGAGATGCCGAACAGAAAAATGATGCCGATGATGAAGCTGTAAGCGGCTCCGGTCCAGGCCACGGCGTAGTAAAGACGAGGGTGGTGCCCCGAAGCGCTGAAGGCGCCGCCCATCGAAGCGGTCATCAAAGCGTTCATGGCCACCAGACCCACTGAAAAGGCAGCCAGGCCCATCATGCCGCGCGAAGTCCCGCCCAGATTGGCGGTAAGAAAGAAGAGGGCAAGCTGGCTGGGGGTCTCGGCGCCTACTCCATGCAGCATGCCGATCAGAAAGACCGACTTTCCGGTGTACATCCACTGAAAACGATCGGGCCGCGGTACAGCGCGGTCAAAACATCGGCGCACCTTCCAGACCAGCCAGATGATGCCGTTGATGGCGATGGCCAGGCGGCTTTCCACCCGGGCGTGACTGTGCCCGTGTGCGTCCTTGCGCAGAATTCCCGCCACTACTCCCAACCCCAGCACGATGAGCGTGAGCCCGATCAGCCTTTCGGTCCAATGGTCAAGCCCCTCGGGGAGACCCAGATGCATTTCCAGAACGGCGACGCCAAGAGCAGCCACGGTGAATGCATGGCCCAAGGCATACGTCACGCCCAGGCGCAGGCCGCTGCGCCAGTTGCGTTGCACCGCCGTGATGTCGGAGATGGCAGCCAGATGGTCGTAATCGAACCCATGGCGCAGCCCAAGCAACAAGCACGACCCCAACGCCGCATCGAGTTTCCAGTCACCCAGAATTGCAATCACGAAATGAAGTATAGAGCAGAACAGGCGTATTTGGCGCGACGCCGGTCACTGACCGGGAGCAAGCCTGAACCCCGCCCGACCGGAATCGGAAACCCTAGCAGCAGACTCGGCTTCTGTCTCACTTCGCCGGGGAAAGTTGCATGTGGTAGTCCAAATAGTCGATTTTGACGATGGTAGGGCCAAGCAGGGCGCTGTTGGTGACTGCCCGGGCGTGGGTTCCCATGGCGTATCCTTCGACGCTTTCATATTGCCGCATCATCTGCGTAGGCTGGGTCAAAATTGAGGCGGCTTTCGACCCGGTGCCCTGAATCTGAACAATTTGGTAGGTCTGGGAGTCGACCCAGATGGTTCCATCGAGCAAATAGGGCGCCTTGCGCCGCGGGGTGATGGCCAAAGCGATGCTGTCGTGCGCACCCAGCTTCTGGTTGGCTTCGGGCTTCAGGCGCATCTCGTAATTCGCAGAAGTCAGCCACGAACCCTCGCGTACGCCAGGTTCGTTGAGGTGTTTCTCGTTATCCAGAATGGGTTCTAGCACAAACTTTCGAATAGCCCCAGAACCAGACTCGGAAAGGATCGTGTAAGTCTTGCCGGTGCCACGCTGGTAAAGCGTCTTCACCGTCATCTCCGCCTGAGCGTGGGTTTCGTCGTCGCCTCGAAACACCGCATAGTGTTCCGTGACGGTGTAGCTTTCAACATGATCGAGCCTGGCTTTAACCGCCGCATCGACCTGCTGGATCACCGTCTGCGTATCGAGTGGTTGAGCCGGCAACAGACCAGCCCCGAGGAACAAAGAAGCTATCGCGCCAACGAATTTGAAAGCCGAAGAAGTTCGTACTCGTTTGACCATAAGGAAGCAATCTACATTTGAATTCTAGCAGGGCCTGCCCCTGCGCTTCGGACCAGAAAAATCGCCGGGCCTGCCGCTGATCCTGGCAAACCCGGCGCCCCATGGATAACGATCCATTCGTCCCGGATCCACTTGTAGGCTATTGATTGCCGGGACCGTGAACTCGGCAAACCACGGGCCATTCCCGTCCCGGCACCGATTTCGTCGGACGACTTGTTCTGATCTGCTAGGTTGCTGACTTGCTGACGCTCAGTTCGTTTCAGCAGCTGCTGCCTTGGCCTGTTCCTTGGCGTGATGCACGGCATGAAGGAACGGTTCGGCTTCCGGTGGCGGAGGCACGCTGCCGGCAAGAACAGCGCGTGTAGAAGCATCGGGTCCGTATACCGCCCGCATGGCGTCGTCGTCCCGGTGGATTGCTGCCCCATTCAGAGTCAGTCCTGCGAAGATGCCCTTCGCACGGGAATAGGTGAGAATCTCTGCATTCAGCTTCCAATCCGTATCGGCGGAAGCATGACGGCCAACCGGGCCCGCAGCAGCCGAAGCATCGCCGCCGATTTGAAACTTGCTCGCAAGCAGATGTTGCATTCCCCTGTCGCTCTGGATCACCATGATCAGGTCAACGCCTTCCACGCCGATTTGCAGGCCCCAACTGCCTCCTTCAATGGCAAAGAACGCCGGCGCGCTCCAGCCATTTGCGGTCCGGCAGGTGGCCACGCCTCTGCCTCCCTCGGCGCCAAATACGAATCCGCCCTTGATCATGTGTGGCACGACTGCGATGCACTTCGCGTGATCCAGCACTTCTTCCGGAATGCCCTTGTCCGGCGCTGCCATCACCTCGCGCAGCACTTCGCCCGCATGTTGCAACCGGTCCGTAGCGGCTTCGCGGGGGGAGCCTGCCCAGCCCAGAGTTGCCAGGCCCAGTACGGTGCTTAAAACCATCAGTTTCTTCACAGTTCACCTCTCCTGTTCTTGATCTCTTGAAAAACGCCTTTGCTTCGCTCAGGTTTTGACCAATGCGCGATCGTTCTCAGGCAGGCCCGCGACATATCGGAATGCCAGAATGAAACGCAAAGTGCTCGGCCTCTGCTCTTCAGTTAAATGGCCAAACGGAGCGTTTGGTTGCCTGCAAAGGGACCATCTGAGGCCGCATCTGCACAATGCGTGAGGGCGGCGGTGCATATGCGGTATGCTGGTTTTCGGTGTGAGGCGTTACGGTGATCGGAACCATCCAGCTCGGGCAAGCAAAGCACGAAGGCGCGCTGTTGAGACTGCAGGTGCTGGTGAGGGGCGTGGTGCAAGGAGTTGGATTCAGGCCGTTTGTCTATAAGCTGGCCATCGCCGAAGGACTGACCGGAACCATCGGCAACGATACCGATGGTGTGACTATCGAGGTGGAAGGGCCGGCCTCTCATGTCAATGAATTCGTCGTTCGCTTGCGGGCCGAGGCGCCTCCGCTCTCGCGCGTCGATGCGGTCACGGTGCGTGAGATTGCGCTTCTCGGCGATTCCTGCTTTCGCATTATTGCCAGCGAGGTCCTGGGCCGCGTCAGCACCGGAATTCCGGCTGACGCGGCGACTTGCCAAGATTGTCTGCGCGAGTTGCTTGATCCGGCCGATCGCCGCTACCGATATCCTTTTCTGAACTGCACCAACTGTGGCCCGCGCTTCACCATCACGCGCCGCATTCCCTACGACCGTCCGCAGACTTCGATGGCCGCATTCAAAATGTGCGCCGCCTGCCAGGCGGAGTACGACGATCCGCTCAATCGGCGATTCCATGCGCAACCCAATGCGTGTTGGGACTGCGGGCCGCGTGTCTGGCTGGAGGGAGGCGGGGGGTTCAACCCCCGCGTAACGCCCACCGAATCGACAGTGGCTTTATCTGCGGAGGAATGTTTTGCAGAAGCTTCGAGTCCGCAACTCCACCGGGACCAATTCGATGCAACCAGTCGAACTATAGGATTGTTGCTTGCAGGCGAAGTCATCGCCATCAAGGGAATTGGAGGCTTTCACCTCAGTGTTGACGCGACCAACGAATCCGCGGTCATGCGTCTGCGCGAACGCAAGCATCGCTACGGCAAACCTCTGGCAGTGATGGTGAGGGATCTCGATGCAGCGCGGGCCATTTGTTTGCTGACTCCACAAGAAGAATCTCTGCTGCAGACCTCCGCGCGGCCCATTGTGCTGGCGCGAGCCAAAGCTGGTAGCGGGATCGCCGCCGGCGTCGCTCCCGGTATTCCCTGGCTCGGTGTCTACTTGCCCTATGCGCCGCTGCAGCATCTGTTGTTTGCCGATTCGCGTGTGCGGGCGTTGGTGATGACCTCTGCAAATCTCAGCGAAGAACCCATTGCCATCGACAACGACGAAGCATTGGCCCGGCTTGGCGCGATTGCCGACGCATTTCTCATGCACGACCGCGAAATCCTGCAGCGTTGCGACGACTCGGTGGCAGCCGTTGTGGATCATGCACCGCAGTGGGTTCG